>CADEFD010000063.1:2458-13841 GCA_902826515.1 uncultured Acidobacteriota bacterium | reverse complement strand
GCGACGATCTTGCGCATCGCGCGCATGCGGCGCGCCTGGTCCGCGTCGGGCATCGCCACGGCCGCGTCGAGGGCGCGCGCGAACTCATCGACGTCGTACGGGTTGATGATGAGGGCCTCCTGCAGTTCCTGGGCGGCTCCGGCCATCGCACTCAGCACGAGTACGCCGCGGTCGTCGTCCCGGGCGGCCACGAATTCCTTGGCCACGAGGTTCATGCCGTCGTGCAGCGAGCTCACCACACAGAAGTGCGCCATGCGGTAGAGGGCCGTCAGGCTGAAGGCATTGAGCGCGGTGGTCGACAGCACGACCAGCGGCGCGCCGCCCGGTACCTGATGTCTGGCGTTCAACTCTTCCACCTTGCGCGCGATTTCGTGTTCGACGGCGGCGTAGCTCTCGAGCGACGAGCGGGACGGCACGCCGATCTGGACGAAGGTGAGCTGTCCGCGGAGGTCCGGCCGCCGCGTCATGAACAGGTCGAGCGCGGCCAGCCGCTCCGGGATACCTTTCGTGTAGTCGAGCCGATCCACGCCGAGGCCGATGAGCGGCGCCTCGAGCGCGAACAGTTCCTTGAGGCGCGTGGTTTCGGCCGGCAGCGCCGGGTCCGACGCCATCCGCTGGATGCGGTCGTAGTCGACCCCGATCGGCACCGACACGACGGTGCTGTAGCGGCCGCCGACGTAGACCCTCGACGCCTCCTCTTCCACCTCGGCGCCGAGGTCTTCTTCCACCGCCAGCAGGAAGTTCCGCCGATCGCGCTCGACCTGGAAGGCGATGAGATCGTTGGCGAGCATGCCCTCGAGCAGTTCGCGACGCCACGGACAGATGCGCAGCCGATCCGGGTACGGCCACGGGATGTGCCAGAAGATGGCCGTCCGTACATCGGGCCGGAGCCGTCGCAGTTCCGGCGCGACCAGCGCCAGGTGATAGTCCTGGATGAAGACGGGCGCGTCGCTCGTGCCGAGTTCGTCGTGCACCGCGGCGGCGAAGCGGGCGTTGACGTCCTGATAGGCATGCCAGTCGTCCGTGCGGAACCGGGGCCGCACGTCCACCACGTGACAGAGCGGCCACAGCCCTTCGTTCGCGAAGCCGCCATAGTAGGCCGAGAACGCCGGCTCTTCGAGCCAGAGCCGGCGCAGATCGTAGGCGGGGCCGTCGGGCGGCACGCGGACCTTGTCGCCGGCATCGACCACCTCGCGGTCGGCGGTACCGGCGCCGTGCGCGATCCAGACGCCGCCGCGTTCGCGCATGAGCGCGTCGAGCGCGACGGCCACGCCCCCGGTGGCCGGTGCGATGACGATCGAGCCATCAGCGGCATGGTTGTGCAGGTAGGGCTCGCGGTTCGACACCACCACCATCGGGCGGGCGGCGTCGTCGGCGGCTTCGGCGGTGCGCGTCAACGCGAACCGGAAGACGACTGGCCCGACCAGTTCGTGCAGGGCCAGGGCTCCGACCACGAGCACCTGCACACGCGGCCCCCAGTCGGGGAACTCGGCAGCCACGATGGCGACCAGCCCCAGCGTGATGCCCGCCTGCGAGATGAGTCCGGTCCACACGGCGCTGCTCTCTGGCGCGTCGAGGCCCGACATCCGGGCGCCCAGCCGCACGCCGAGCCAGACGAACGCCAGACGAAGCGCGGCCAGGCCGAGCACCATCACGCCGATGGCCGCCGTGGCATCGAGACGCAGCGAAGCGCCGATCGAGACGAAGAACACCACGAGCACCGGCGGCGCGCCGTCGCGCACGGCCGTCCGCAGCGTGTCGCCCTGGCGCACGGCCAGGTTCTCGATGACGAAGCCCGCCGCCACGGCCGCCAGCAGCGGTTCGAACTGCTGGGTGGACCCCACCTGGCTCAACAGCGCGCACAGGCCCATGAGCACGAGCGGCACTTCGCGTCCGATGTAGCGCAGGTAGAGCGCGAACATCGATCCCGCCAGCACGCCGAAGGCCACCGCTCCGCCGGTTTCCCAGACGATGCGGATGAGGAGCGCGTCGGCGCTCATCGCGCCGTCCTGGCTGAAGGCGGCGCGCGCGAACTGCATCGTCGTGGCGAAGAGCACGAGCAGCGCCAGATCGGCGAGCACGACCATGGCGAGCACGAGATCGCCGAGGCGATTGCGTCCGCCGGCATCGGCGATGACCGCGGCCGTCATCGTCGGCGAGAAGCTGACCACGATGACGGCGACGAGTGCCGCGATCGCCAGACGCGGCAGGCCGCCGATCTCGGGAGCGATGGGCAGCCAAGGCCATGCGACCCAGCCCACGGCGATGAGCCCGGCGATCGGCACGGCCAGCGTCCAGGCCGTCGTGCGCGCAATCGGCCCGAGCCGATCGCCCAGGCGCTCGATGTTCAGGGTCAGCCCGGCGATGAGGGCGATGAGGGTCGTGGCGATGCCGTTGACCACGGCCAGTTGACCGGCCATCGCCGTTGTCAGCACGTTGCCGAGGTAGGGCCCCACCAGGACACCGAAGAGCAGGTACCCCGAGAGTTGCGGAATGCGCAGGCGCTTGAGCACCTGGCCCGTCAGCCACGCGCCGATGAGGGTGAAGCCCAGCACGAGCGCCGTGCCGGCAGAGGGTTCGCTCGTCTCGCCGGCAAGGCGACGGGCCCACAGCACGCCGGCCACGGTGAGCGCCAGTGCCGCGGCGCGCATCATGCCGGGTTCTCCCGGCCGGCGACGAATCGCGCAAGCACGTCCGAGAGCACGGTGCCGACCACGATGACCGACAGCACCGACGGTTCGCCGGACGTCAGCGCGCCGTCGGCGCGCGCGGCGTTCAGCGCGAACGCCACGCCGAACACCCCTGGCATCACGAGTTCGAGGCGGAGGTCCCGCGGCCTGGCCGGCAGGAGCCGTTGCAGCGCCGTGCCGCCTGCGAGGCGCGCCACCGTCCGCAGGCTCACGTACACGGCCGCAAGGCTCAGCGTCAGGGCGGAGAGGTCGGCGCGAGCGCCGGCCACGATGAGGATGAGCACGACGAGCGGATGCTGGACGTAGAGCGTTTCGCGATGCAGCACGTCGCGCGACGGGCCGCCGAGCCGCTGCCAGAGCAGGCCGGCGCAGAGGCCGCCGAAGAGCGGTGACGACGCGAGCAGATCCGCCGCCCCGCCCACGAGCAGCAGTGTGGCCATGACGAAGACGCGGCGTTCGGTGGCCGAGATGGTCCTGCGCGCCAGCAGCCATCCAGCGGCGCCGAGCAACCCCACGACCCCTGTGTTCTGCGCCAGCAGCAGCGCGGCCAGCGGCCACGTGTCGCGTCGGGCCAGCGCCAGCACACCCGCGCCGACGGCGATGGCGGCCGCCACCTCGGCCTCGACGATCGTGTCGGCCTGCCGGCGCGGCTCCTCGACCGGGCGGCCCGGCAGTGTCAGTGAGGACGCGGCACAGACGCCGCACGAGGCCGCGAACAGCCAGGCCGACCCGGCGGGCACGGCGCCGAACATGACCGCGGCGAACAAGCCGGCGGCCACCACGGCCACCGTGACCAGTGCGTGTACGCCGCCCGCCACGATGCCCCGCGGCACGCCGGCGCGGCGTTCGCCGAACTCGAGCCCGATGAGCACGCCGAGCGCCGCCAGGGCGACCGGCATGGCAGGGTCCACCGCCGCCAGCGCGCCAGACGAGAGCAGGGCCACGCCGTGCGGACCGAGGAAGACGCCGGCGAGCAGCAGCGGCGCCACCGGCAGGCTGGTGGCCGACCATCCCAGCAGGCGCCGTGCAGGGCGCGCCGTTCCCGGTGCCGGCGCGTCGAGAACGAGGTCGCCGCCGGAGGCCGGATCGGCGCCCGGCGATATCGCGCTCACGGTGCGATCACCCGCAGCAGATGCGAGCCATCGCGCGTGACGGCCGCGAGCATGCCGCGCTCGCTCGTCGCGGCGAGGGCCGCGCGCACCTGGCCAGGTGTCGGCGCCTCTGCCGAGCCGAGCCGGGTGACGAGATCGCCTTCGCGCAGCCCCGCCGTCGCGAGCGGCGAGTCGGGCGGCAGGGTCACGACCTCCGTGCCCGCGCCCGGCACGGCGCGCAGGCTCACCCCGAGGAGGCGATTGCCGACGGCACGCGCCGGCTCGGCGGCACGCGGCGGGATGGGCACGGGCGTGACGGCGACCGCGGTCGATGTGTTGTCGCGCCACACCGTGAGATTCGTGGTCCGGGGGCCGAGGTCGGCGAGATGGCGCCGCCAGTGGTCGAGTGTCGGCACGGGACGTCCGTCGGCGCCATGCACCACGTCACCCACGCGCAGCGTCTCGCGCGCCGGGCCGTCCGGGTCCACCCAGGTCACGACCACCCCATGCGGGAAGGCGAGGAGGTCCCGCAGCGACGCATCCATCGCCTGCACCTCGATGCCCACCGTCATCGCGCCGGCGGGTGCGCGCGAAAGGTGTGCCTCGGCCAGGCGCGCCACCACGTCGGCGGGCACGATGACCGGCCGTCCGCCGTGCAGCACGGCCACGCCGATCCATTCGCCGTCCAGGGTGAACACGACCGCGCCGGGCGTCAGCCCGCTGGCGACGCTCGTGCGCCACACCTGCCCTGCCCAAAGTGGCGCATCCTCCGGCACCAGGCCGCCCACGAGCGCCGGCGCCAGCGAGACGCCGGCTTCCGACGCACTGGTCTGCAGCAGGTACCGCGACACTGCGAGGTCGCGGCGGAACCACGACAGAGCGACAGGCGCGGCCGGGCCGGGCGACAGGCGAAGCACGGCAAGGCCCGTGACGTCGCGCGCGACGACCCCGCTCATGCCGTCGATCGGAATGGTGCCCTCGGGCGCCAGGAGCACGGCCACCTCGTCATGGAGGCGCACCGCCGCCGCGTACCTGCGGGACGAACCGTCGGCAGCCTCCACAGCGATGGCGGCAAGGCTCGGGCTGATGCGCGAGGTGCTGTCGCTCAGCTGGCTCTCGAGTCCGGTGAATCCCTGGCGCGCCACCAGGGGCGCGAGAATGGGCGGCACGACCTGTTGTGCGGGTGACCGCTCGGGGAACCTCAGCCGCGCCAGCGCCCACAAGGCCACCACCGCGAGCAGCGCGACGGAGATGAGCAGCCGCGTCTCTCGTGCCACACGAGGCCGACGGGCCGGCAGCGTTTCCATGAAGGCCTCCGCGGATCACACGGTGCGCGCGACGGTCCTGCTGCCGGCAGGCCTCGTTCGAGTCGACGCACCCCAGCGCGTCCGTGCCTTGCTCACCGCGATGATCGCCGGTGATGCCAGAAGCCATGACGTAACCGCGGACCGAGTGCGTCCGACGACCGCCGAGGGCCACATTGTAGTCGCTCGTGGCCGTTCAGGGCGCAGGCCGCGCCACCGCCTCGTCCATTCACCGCTGACGGCTATAATCGCGCCGTGTCGTTGCCTCCCGGCGCACGCCTGGGCCCGTACGAGATCGTCGCGAAGATCGGCGCCGGCGGCATGGGCGAGGTGTTCCGCGCCCGCGACCCCCGCCTCGGCCGCGACGTCGCCGTCAAGGTGCTGCCCGCCGATGTCTCGGCACGGCCCGATCGGCTGCGCCGCTTCGCGCAGGAAGCACGCGCCGCCGCCGCGCTCAGCCATCCGAACGTGCTCGCCGTCTACGACGTCCACGTCGAAGGCCCGTCGCCCTACGTCGTGTCGGAACTGCTCGAAGGCGAGACGCTGCGCGACGCGCTGCAGCGTGGCCCGCTGCCTCCGCGGCGCGCGGTGGACATCGCCGTGCAGATCGCCGCCGGCCTCGCCGCCGCCCATCAGAAGGGCATCGTGCATCGCGACGTGAAGCCCGCGAACATCTTCCTCACGGCCGACGGGCGCGCCAAGGTGCTCGACTTCGGTCTCGCGCGCATCGTCGAGCCGGGCGACACCGACGCCGTCTCCACCCTCATCGTCGAGGATCCGGCCACGTTGCCGGGCACGGTGCTCGGCACCGTGGGCTACATGGCGCCGGAGCAGGTGCGCGGCGACGTCGTGGACGCCCGCGCCGACGTGTTCTCACTCGGCACCGTCTGCTACGAGATGCTGGCCGGCCGGCGCGCGTTCACCGGCGAGACGTCGGTCGAGGTCATGGCGGCGATCGTGCGTTCCGAACCGGCGGAGCTGCCGCCGGACACCGCGCCGGGGCTCAACCGAGTCATCCGCCGCTGCCTCGAGAAACTCCCGGCGCAGCGTTTCCAGTCGGCTGCGGACGTCGCCTTCGCGCTCGAAGCCGTGGCCGGCGGCACCGCGCCGAGTGAGGCCGCGCCGGCGCCGCCCACGCCGTTGCCGCCCGCCGTGTCGCGGCCAGCGCGTGTGCGCCCCGGCGTCGTCGCGGCCGTGGTGGCCGCGCTCGTGGTCGGTGGCGGCGTGGTGTGGGCGGCGCTGCGGCTGCTGGCGCCGACGCCGGCGCCCGACGTGGTCTACGAAGCCAAGACGTTCGATCGCCTGCCGGTCATGAACGCACGCTTCATGCCCGATGGCCATACCATCGTCTACAGCGCGGCGTCGCGCGGCTATGCGCCGGCGCTCTATGTGATCAGCCCCACCGCGGAAGCGCCGCAGCGCCTCGACGTGGCCGATGCGCACCTGCTGTCGATCTCGTCGAAGGGCGAACTGGCGCTCATCGTCAACGCCCGGTATCTGCAGCAGCGGCTCTACGCCGGCACGCTCGCGCGGATGACGCTCGGCAGCTCGCCGCGGGCCGTGCTCGACCAGGTGCGCGAGGCCGACTGGGGTCCCGACGGCGAGTCGCTCGCCATCGTGCACGACCTCGGTAACGGCCGCGATCGCCTCGAGTATCCGATCGGCACGGCGCGCCACGAGGTCACCGGCTACCTGAGCGATCCACGCGTGTCGCCCGACGGCGCCGAAGTGGCGTTCGTGGCTCACGCGTGGCGGTTCGACGACCGCGGCACGGTGATGGTCGTGGGGCGCGACGGCGCGGTCCGTGCCGTCACGCCGGAACTCTGGTCCATCGAAGGGCTGGCGTGGACGCGCGACGGCCGCACGCTCGTCTTCTCGGGCAATGCGACCGGCGGCGGCCAGATGCAGCCGATGGCGGTGGCGGCCGACGGCCGTACGCCGCATCGCACCGTGCTCAGTGCGCCGGCCCGCCTCATCGTGCACGACGTCGCGGCCGACGGCCGCTGGCTCACCGTGCGCGAAGACCTCACGTTCGGGGTGCGCGCGCGTGTCCCCGGCGCCACCGGCGAGCGCGATCTGTCGTGGCTCGGATCCTCCGGCGCCCGCTCGCTTTCCGCCGATGGCCGCCAGTTGCTGATGGTCGATGTCGGCCAGCGCAGCGGACCGTCGTACGGCGTCGTGCTCCGTGCCACCGATGGCTCGCAGCCGATGCGTCTCGGCGCGGGCAACGCCGAACGCCTGTCGCCCGACGGCCGCTGGGCGGCGGCGATCGTGGCCAGCCCGCCCGAGGTCGTGCTCTATCCCACGGGCGCGGGCGCGCCGCGCCGTCTGGGCGCCGGCCGCTTCGATCCCGTGAGCTCGGTGCAGTGGTTCCCCGACGGGCAGCACCTGCTCGTCTGCGGCACCCAGACCGGAGGGCTGCCGCGCTGCTACCGCACGGATCTCGACGGCACGGACTTCACGCCCCTCACGGCCGACGGCGTGCGCGCGTCGCTCGCGCCCGACGGCCTCACGATGCTGCTGACGTTGGCCGACGGCCGCGCCCAGGCGGCCCGTATCGGCGCCACCGCCACGCGCGTGGTCACGGCCATCGACGCCGGCGACCGCGTGGTGGGCTGGAGCCGCGACAGCACGGCGGTCTTCGTGCAGCGCGGGTTCGAGGTGCCGGTCGAGATCGCGCGCGTGGACCTGACCACCGGGGCCCGCGTGGCGGCCGGCTCGATCGTGCCCGACGGCATCGGCACGCCCGCCAGCGTGCTCGTGGCCGACTGGCAGGACGAAGGCCGCGCCTACGCTTACAACTACACGTCGGTGCCGTCGGTGCTCTTCGTCGTGACCGGCGCGCGGCCGTAGCCGCGGCGCCGCCGTCGCTCCTACGGCACGAGCAGCGGAATCGGCTGGCGCGCGTCGGTCTGGAACGCGTTCAGCGAGAAGCGGAAGCCGAACGCAAGGCCGAGCTCGTCCGCGGCGTACGGGGCATCCGGTCCCTGCTGGTCGTACGACCAGCCGAGCCCGCCCACGAGCAGGCCGCCGCCCTCCCGCACGAAGCGTTCGATGCGCGGCACGCTGGTCGTCGCGAAATCGGCCGGCGGTTCCCAGTCGCTCACGTACCACAGCACCGACGCGCACCGCAGGTCGGCGTCGAGCGACGCGGGCGACGTGACCACGAACCGCCAGCCGCGGCGATCGACGAAACGACGCACGGCCGTCATCTGCGCGGCGCGCACGAACGTGCCCTCCCAGAACACGATGGTCGTCGTGGGCGGGCAGCCGGCGGATGCCTCGTCGCGGCCCAGCCAGCGCAGCGCGTTCTCCGCGAAGATGAGATTGTCGGCGCCGGGTACGCGCACTTCGTCGTCGCGGGTCAGGCCGTCCTGCGCGTAGACGAGCACGTGGCCGTCTCCGTAGTCGCGCGCCACGGCGAAGTCGCGCGACTCCTCGCCGGTGGGCGCCCACAGGTTCTCGACGCTGTCGGGCAGGCGCGCGATCGAGAACCACGCGTCCTCGTTGCCGTCGCCGGGTGGCGCGCTCGTACACCACGGGAACACACACAGACTGCCGGCGTTGCCGTTCGACATGAAGAGCCGGAGCGACGAGAACAGGCTGCGGACGGCGCGCTGCTTCTCGAGGCCGGCGCGGGCGGCCTCGGCTTCCGCGCGTGTCTCTTCGGCCTCGGCTCTCGCCGCTGCCTCGGTGGCCGCCTGCTGCTGGCTGCGCGCCTCGGCCGCGTTGCGCCGCGCCTGCACGCCGAAGAGGAGGCTGGCCACGCCCAGTACCGCGATGGCGGCCGTGACCGCCAGCGAAAGGCGGCGCGCATTCCGGCGACCGCGCACGCTTGCCGCCGCGAAGGCCAGCTCCGCCGCGTTCAGCCACGGTGCGCGCGCGCGGACGAGCGGCGCGAGCATGGCGCTGCGCACCGTGTCGCTCCACAGCAAGCCGGGTTTCGCCGGGCCTTCGGCCGCCGTCCACTCGAGTGCGGCGCCCGACAGCTTCTGCCGCGTCATGAGCGGCACGGCCTCGTCGTTCACCGCGTGAATCCAGCCCACGAGCCGGCCCCAGCCGCGGACGAGCGCGTCGTGGGCCGGTTCGGCGTAGCCGGTGCCATCCGCCTCGGTGCCCTCGACGACCAGGCGCGCGGCGGTCAGCCGCGCCAGCACGGCCTGCACGCGGGCGCCCTCGGCCGGGTCCGCGAAGGTGAGTTCCGCGTCGCTCACGCGGCGTTTCACGAGGCTGCCGGCGCCGCCGCTCACCATGCGCAGCATCAGGTGACGCATCGCCTCCTGATGCGCGCCGTCCAGCGCCTCGAACTCGGCATCGGCCCTGGCGCGCAGCGCACCCACAACGCCGCCGATGGCGTCGTAGTCGTCGCGGGTGAGCGCGCGATCGGGGCCCTGGCGGGCCACGTATCGGGCATACATCTCGCTCAGCGCGAACGACAGCAGCGGGAGTCCGCCCGGGGTGTTGACGACGTCGTCGAGCAGCGTCTCGACGAGTGCCGGCGGATCGAAATAGAGCACCCGCGCCGAGGCCGGCGCTTCGATGATGGCCTTCAGGTCGGCGCGGCTCATCGGCGGCACGACATACCGCCCGTCCTTCCACAGCGGCGCCAGCGCCGAGCGATCGAACTGCGGCTCGAAGTCGGTGCGCAGTGTCAGCACGACCGTGAGCTGCAGCGGATGCTGGTCGAGCAGCCGCGCCAGCAGGGCCGTGACCTCGTCACGGGCCGACGCCGCGCGGGCCATCGTCACCAGTTCTTCGCACTGGTCCACGAGCAGCAGCAGGCGCTGACCGGCGTGGGCGTCGCACCAGGCGGCCACCGCTGCCTCGATGCCGTCGGGCGGCACCGCCGTGCCCGGTATGAGGATGGAGATGGCCTGCGCGAGGGCGTCGAGCGGCGCCGTGCCTGGCCGCACTACCGGCAGCACGGTCCAGCGGGAGTCGGTGGCGAGCGCCGGCAGCACGCCGGCCTTGACGAGACTCGACTTGCCGGTGCCCGACGCACCGAGCACCACCACGAGCGGATGGGCCTCGATGGCGTCCTTCAGGGCGGCGGCCGGCGCCTCGCGGCCGAAGAACAACGCCGCGTCCCTGCTGTCGTAGCTGGCGAGGCCCCGCCACGGGTTGGCGTCGGCGGTCAGCGGCGGCGCCGGCGGCAGCGACAGTGCGCGGCCAGGCGCGAGGAAGGCGTATTCGCCCTTGTCGTGTTTCGCCAGCGGCCAGAGACGCGGCGTCTGACGCCGGCCTGCTTCGATGGTGGCGGCCTGGAGCCGGTCTTCGATGTACAGGTAGAGCTCGGTGGCCGTGATGAGGCCATCGCCGCCGCCGCGCGGCACGATGTCGCCCTGGCCGTCGAGGGCGTCGAACAGCGCGAGCGCGAAGGGCGAGTGGTCGCCCTCGCCGTCGCGGCCGCCAAGCGCGCCGGTGCGCAGCTGGTCGAGCGCTTCCTGATCCTGCGAGGCCGAGGTGATGACCTGCCAGGCGGGATCGCGCACGAAACGTTCGTAGCGCTCCTGATGGATCACCTCCGGCAGCACGCTCACCGCGCGGGTGCCGCTCCAGCGGAAGGCGCCGGAGAAACACGAGTCGAGGATGACGAGCATGTGCCGGCACGGCAGGCCAACGAGGGCATCGTGCACGAGCGGCATGTCGAGGAACGTGCCGTCATCGCTGCGTGAGGCATCCACCGGCAGCAGATAGCCGTTCGGACCGTCGTGGCCGTCGATAGCCACGCCGTGGCCGGCGAAGTAGAAGCAGACGCGATCGTCGGCGCCCACGCGCGACGGCAGTTCGTCTTTGAGGAGCGAGACGAGACGCGCGCGCGTGGCCGCGCCGTCGAGCAGCTCGATGACCTCGTAGCCATGCTGTGCGGCGAGCAGCGCGCCGAGGCGCCGCGCGTCGTTCACCGCCGTGCGCAACGGCGGAATGCCGCGCGCGTAGTCGTTGATGCCGATGACGACGGCGAGCGATCGATGGAACGTGGGAGGGGGCAACGCGCCACTCATCGCCGGAATGCTCCGCGCATGCGTCATCGAAGTCAAAGCCTTTCTGGTACACTCGCGCGTCGACTCCGGCATCTTCCGGAGTCGCTCACGCACAGGGAGTGCACTCGATGCCGAAGAACGACAAGCCTCAGGGAATGGCGGGCAAGCGCGGCGCCGCGCCGGTGGCGGCCGCGGTGGCCGTGAAGACCACGGCGAAGAAGGCCGTGAAGAAGACGGCGAAGAAGGCCGCGAAGAAGGTTGCGAAGAAGGCGGTCAAGACGACCGCCAAGAAGGCTGCGAAGAAGACCGCGAAGAAG
>CADEFD010000063.1:0-2358 GCA_902826515.1 uncultured Acidobacteriota bacterium | reverse complement strand
GAAGAAGGCGGTCAAGACGACCGCCAAGAAGGCTGCGAAGAAGACCGCGAAGAAGACCGCGAAGAAGCGGTAACGTCAGTCCTCGACCGGCAGCGGATCGAGTGCGATCCGGTGCCAGCCGGTGGCCTTCGACAGCGCCAGCGCGCGATAGTGCGCGGCGTCGTCGTTGGCCACCGTCATGTCTTCGGCCTGCAGATACGAGCGCCGCAGGTCGCCGGCGCGCACCGGCTTGTAGAACAGGCTCGTGCCGAGATGATGCCGCGTCTGGCTGTGATGCCAGCGCACGAGCTTCGACCCCACCACCCGCCCGAGCGCCACGGCCGCCGCCGCTACCGGATCCCCTTTCAGCGCCGACAACCGCACGCACAACGTGGGCACGTCGAGCAGCGCCGGATCCCCCGGCACCTTCGCATCTTCCGGTGAGCCAACGCGCGCGGCTTCGAGGGCCCTGCCGCAGGCGCGCGCCCGCGCCGGATCCTGACGGGCCGCCTCGAGCGCATCGGTCAGCGCCGTGAGGCGCGCGGCCACATCCTCCGCGGCGCTCGTGTCGATGAGGGAGTAGGGCACGGCGGCGAATCCGGAGCGGTGGTCCGCCTCATCCAGATAGGCCGCGAGCGCCTTCGTGAGACCCAGGCCGGCGTCGTAGGGCGTTGCGTCGGGCGTGAGTGACGCCATGAATGCCTTCCACGGCCACGCACCCACGGCCGGGGCCAGCGCCTGCGTGGCGACGATGTAGTCGGTCGACCCGCGCAGCTGGTGAATCGCCTCGAGGCAGTTCATGAAGCAGTCGCGGAACACCACCACGGCGGCGCGGCTGCGGCTGCCGCGAAAAGCGTTCACGAGGCCCGGCAGACGCAGCGTGTCGTGTGCGGCCTCACCTGGCGCCTGGTCGGAGAAGACGCCGAGCGGCCCGGCGGCATGGCCGAAGAACGACACCACGTAGCGGTCGGCCGGACACTCGGTCTGCCCGAAGCGCAGGAAGGTCTCGAGCACGTCGCCGTCGGCGGCATTGAGGTCCGCGGCGTCGCGCTGCAGGCGCACCACGGTATTGGCGTCGTCCACACCAGACAGGATCTTCTGCCACAGCTCGTGCCGCTCGGGGTCGATGTCCTTGAAGCCGCGTTCGGCCGGGTCGAGCGCCGTGATGGCGCTGCGATACACGCCGCGCCGCCGCTTGAAGTCCACCTGCGCGGCCACGCTCACGTGCCGGAAGTCGGCGGCGTCGCAGATAGCCTTGAGTTCGCCCCGGGCCGAGGTGTCGAGCCGGCTCGCCGTGGCGGTGTCTTCGGCGATCGTGTAGGCCAGCACGGCCCACGACTTCTTCGTATTCGCGGGAGTGGTCACAGGGGGCCTCCCGAGGCGGACAGTGACGGACGCGCTACCGTTCGAACTTGATCTCGCCCCGTGAGGAGCTGAACTGCAGCCGTGTGGCATCGAGGCGCACCGTGTGCGAGCCATCGACGGCCTGCGTGACCTGGGTGTCGAGCGGCGAGCTCTGGCAGAAGGCGCGCGTGCACGCCTGCAGGCTGAGTGTGATGGTGTCGCCGTCGAGCCCGAAGTCGCCGGCGCAGGTGTTGCAGTCGGCCTTCAGCAGTGCGCGATCACCGGCGAGGGTGAGCACGAAACGGCTCGAGGCTTTCGCTTCGGTCAGCGAGATGGCGCTGTTCGTGGCCGAGACGAGACTCCACGTGCCATCGACGCGCGCCGACGGCGTGGGCGCGGTGAGCAGATCGCTCTCGCTGCAGCCGGCGCTGAGCGCGACGACGACGGCGAGGGCGGGCAGAAGGCGTCGTGGCATCGGCAGCCCCTACTTCTTCGGCTCGTCGGTGTCGGGCGCCGAGAGCAGCGGCATGCCGTCGCCCGAGCCGGCGCCGATGAGCCCGGTCTCGGTGTAGACGCGCAGCTTGTCGCGCGTGTCGATGATGTCGAGGTTGCGCATCGTGAGCTGGCCGATGCGATCCTGCGGCGTGAAGAACGCTTCGCCGCGTTCCATCGTGAGCCGTTCCGGCTTGTAGGTCAGGTTCGGGCTGGTCGTGTCGAGCAGCGAGTAGTCGTTGCCACGGCGCAGCTCCACGGTGACCTCGCCGGTGATGGCGCGCGCCACCCAGCGCTGGGCGGTTTCGCGCAGCATCATCGACTGCGGATCGAACCAGCGGCCCTGGTAGAGCAGCCGACCGAGCCGGCGGCCGTTGTTGCGGTACTGCTCGATGGTGTCTTCGTTGTGGATGCCGGTGACCAGTCGCTCGTAGACCAGGTGCAGCAGCGCCATGCCCGGCGCTTCGTAGATGCCGCGGCTCTTGGCTTCGATGATGCGGTTCTCGATCTGGTCGCACATGCCGAGGCCGTGCCGGCCGCCGA
>CADEFD010000062.1 GCA_902826515.1 uncultured Acidobacteriota bacterium | reverse complement strand
CCGACTGGCTCGACGGCTACCTGGCCCGGCGCCGCCAGCAGATCACCTGGGTGGGGCAGGTGCTCGACCCGATCGCCGACAAGCTGCTCATTTCGGCCACGCTGGTGTCGCTCGTGCAGCTCGAGCTGGCGCCGGCCTGGATGGTGGCGGTCATCATTGGCCGCGAGTTCGCGGTGACCGGGCTGCGCAGCCTGGCGTTCACGCGGGGCCTCATCGTGCCGGCTTCGCCGCTCGGCAAGCTGAAGATGGTCACGCAGGTCGTGGCCGTGCTGCTCCTGCTGCTCGGCTGGGAGCGGTTCCCGCTGCTGCTCCAGCTCGGCAAGCTGGCGTTGTGGGTGGTGATGGCAACGGCGCTGGGATCAGCGCTCGATTACTTCTGGCGCGTCGGCCGCGCGATGAATCAGGTGAGCAGCGCCGTCGATGACTTTGCCGCGGCGAAGGCCAAGCGCGAGCGGACCCGGTCGGGAGTGGCCTGAGCTCCTGTGATTTGAGGATCTGGTGACCGGGGGATCTGGAGATTCCCGAGATCGGCAGATCTCAAGTGTCCAGGTCACCCGATCACAGAACGGCCGTCCGAAGATCTAGGGGCGCGAAGCGCCGCTCTGCAACCCTACCCAGTCGCCGGCGGTGAGGGCATCGCGCACGCGGTCGGCAATGACCGTGGCGGTGTCTTCGCCCACCGTCAGCACGATCGCCTGGCCGACGGGTACGAGCGGGCCGCCCGAGCGGATGTCGCGGTAGATCGCCAGGCGGGCGCCGGCGGTGATGCCATGCTGCGCGCCGCGGTTGATGACGATGATGTCGCCGTTGGCGAACGATCGCCGGCCGTCGTTGCCGAAGAGCAGCTGGCCCATGTCGTCGAATTTCGGATCGCCGGGGGCGGCAATCGCCGTCGGCATCGGTGCCGCCGAGAACGGCTCCAGGAAGTCGCCCTTGAGGAAGCCGTCGCACGCGTGGTCGATGCGGGCCAGGGCGGCGAACGCATCGGAGCCGATGATGGTGATCCAGCCGGCGGTGTGCACCATGCCGGGCGCGGTCTGCGACGGCTTCTGGCGGCTCGGCGCGAGCAGGAGGCGGCGCACGAAGTACTGCTGGCCCACTTCAAGGCCGGCGCCGGTGCCGCCAGGAATCATGAGCGTGTCGGGCGCCGAGTAGGCGCGGCGCAGCTTGGCGTCGCCCTCGTGCGCGGCCACCAGACGGTGCACCGGACGCGGGGCGCTGTAGGTCGGCACGTCCGAGCAGCTGAGACGCTTGGGGTACATCCCGAGGGCGCCGAAGGCGGAAGGGGGCAGGGGCTCCTGAGCCGCGGCCACCGACGTTCCCATCCCGACCAGAACTGCACACAGCAACGCGACTCGACGCATAGGGTCTACCTCTGGGCTCCCGTGGCCCCTTTCAGTTCTTCGACCCGACGGCGCGCCAACTGCAGGTACGAACTTTGTTCGAACTCTTTCAGAAGTCGTTCGAAGTACGGCAACGCCTCGGCCCTGGAAGCCTCGGTGCCTACCTTAAGCAACGATTCGGCCAGGTGGTAATACACGGCGTCGCGATTGGTGAACTCCGGATCGGCGGCGAGCACTTCCTTGAAGCGGTCGATGGCGCCGGGATACCACTTCGACCGGAAGTAGTAGAAGCCCACCCGGTAGCTGGCCTCGCTCAGCCGATCCTTGGCCTTGCGCATGAGGGCGCGCGCCTCGGGCATGAGCGGGCTGTTCGGATAGCGGTCGAAGAAGACCTGCATCTCCTTGACAACTTCGCGCGTGTTGGTCTGGTCGCGCTCCGGCGCAAGCATCTGCTCGGCCAGGGCGGTCGCCAGCCGGTACTGCGCGTAGTCGGCCCGGGTGCTGGTCGGATAGAACGTCAGGAACTCGCGGAACTCGTTCACGCCGAGCATCAGCGCTTCCACCGAGTGTTCGCCGATGTAGGTGTCGCCCACGGCCAGCTTGGCGTCGGGCCGGTAGGGACTCTGCGGGTAGTTGTCGACGATCTGCCGGTAGTATTCGCGCGCCTGGAGCCATTTCCGCTCCTTGAACGCGGCGGCGCCCCGTTCGAAGAGGAACTGGTCGGCCTGGGCGCTGGCCGGCGGCACCGCGTTGCGCTGCGCGCCGCACCCGGCCACGGCAAGGGCGGCGGCGAGCGCCACGGCGAGCAGGCGTGTGCAGCGGCTCATCGGGTCAGGAACCATTGGTGCATGGCGGTCAGCCCCTGTTCGAGGGTGACCGACGGCGCGAAGCCGAGGTCGGCGCGCGCCAGGGTCGTATCGGCGTAAGTGTCCCGCATGTCGCCCTTCTGTGGCCCCTGGTGGTCGATGATCACGGGGCGCCCGGACACCTTCCCGATGAGGTCGAAGACCTCGAGCAGCGTCACCCGCGATCCCCCGCCGATATTGTAGACGCGGCCGGGGATGCCGCGGAGGCCGGCGTCGGCGGTGGCGCGGGCGGCGTCGGCCACGAAGGTGAAGTCGCGCGTCTGCAGGCCATCACCGTATTGGACGACGGGGCGGCCGGCGAGGACGGCCGAGAAGAACCGGTTGAAGCCCATGTCGGGCCGCTGCCGGGGCCCGTAGACCGTGAAGTAGCGCAGCGACACGGTCGGCACGCCGAAGTTCGAGTAGTAGAGGTAGCAGAGCTGCTCGGCCGAGAGCTTCGAGACGCCGTACGGCGACACCGGCTGCGGCAGGGCGTCCTCACGCATCGGCATGGCCACGAGGTCGCCATACACCGACGAACTGGACGCGTAAACCACCTTCTCGATCGGCCGGCCGACACACGCCTCGAGCAGGATCTGCGTCGCGTCGATGTTGAGTTCCGTGTAGATCTTGAAATCCGCGCCCCAGCTCTTGCGCACCCCGGCCTGCGCGGCCAGATGGAAGACGTGAGTCACGCCGTCGAGCAGGGTGGGAAGGTCGGCATCCTTGATGGCCGCCTCGACCAGCCGGTAGCCGGGCTGCCGGAGCAGACCGGCGACGTTCGCTTCTTTCAGTGGTCGCGGATAGTAGTCGGTGAAGCAGTCGAGCGCCACGACCTCGGCGCCCTGCGCGAGCAGGCGCTCGCTCAGATGCGAGCCCACGAAGCCCGCGCCGCCCGTAATCAGTGCCTTCATCGGATGAGCTCCTTGATGCGTGCCGGCACGCGCACCGGCCGGCCCTGCCGGTCGAGCGTCGCGTGCACGGTGTGGCCGGTGGCGATCGTCGCCGACGGGCCGGTAATCTCGTAGTCGAACGCGACGCGCACGGCCGACACCAGGCGGGCCGTGGACGTGATGCGCAGATCGTCATCGTAGCGCGCCGACGTCCTGTACTCGCAGTGGGCCTCGATGACGGGCAGGAAGAAGCCCTCGGCCTCGAGATCGCGGTAGGTCACGCCGAACGTGCGCAGCCAGTCGGTGCGGCCCACTTCGAACCACACGAAGTAGTTGGCGTGGTAGGCCACGCCCATCTGGTCCGTCTCGGCGTAGCGGACGCGGACGGTGCTCACGCTCTGCCGCGTGGAGGGCGTGCCGCTCGTCATGCGCCCGGTCCGTTCGCGGCCGCGCGCAGCGCCCGCACGGCGGCCGCGGCATCGGGCTGACCGAATACCGCGTTCCCGGCCACGACGACGCTGGCGCCGGCCTCGACCACCGCGCGGATGTTGCCGGCATCCACGCCGCCGTCCACCTCGATGAAGGCGCGGCTGCCGGCGCGCGCCAGGAGGTCCCGCACGGCGCGGATCTTGTCGAGCGACCGCGGAATGAACGACTGCCCGCCGAAGCCGGGATTGACCGACATCACGAGCACGAAGTCGACGTCGGCCGCCACTTCTTCGAGGGCCGATACCGGCGTGGAGGGATTCAGCACCGCGCCGGCCTGCGCGCCGAGTTCCTTGATGGCGGCAATCGTGCGGTGCAGATGCGGCAGCACTTCGACGTGTACCGAGACCAGCGACGCGCCGGCCTCGACGTAGGCCTTCAGATACAGGTCCGGGTTGCTGATCATCAGATGGACATCGAGCGGCGCCGTGGCGGCGCGCTTGACGGCCTTGATGACCGGCGGCCCGAGCGTGAGATTCGGCACGAAGTGGCCGTCCATCACGTCCACGTGAATGAGATCGGCGCCGCCCGCTTCGGCGGCCGCGATGTCGCGGCCGAGGTGGGCGAAGTCTGCCGACAGGATCGACGGGGCAATCCGCACGTTCACTGCGCCACCTCGAGGGAAATCGCCGCGCCCGGCTGCACCTGGTAGCCGCCGGCCGGGGTCTGCCGCACGATGAGGCCGGCCGGCAGGCCGCTCGACGCCTGCTGGGCCACGAAGCTCACGCGGAAACCCTGCTGGCGCAGCACGGCGGCGGCCGCCTCGCCGCCGAGGCCGATGAGGTCGGGCATCACGTAGGCCGTCACGTCGGCGCCGCGGCTCACGAGCAGCTGCACCGAGGCCGCGGGCCGCCCGGCGGGTGGCTCCTGCGCGACGACCTGATCGGCAGAGAAGTCCACCGAGCGGATCTCGGCGAGCACCGGCGCCTCGAGGCCTTCCTGCGACAGGCGGATGGTGGCGCTGCGTTCCGATTCGCCGACGAGCTGCGGCATGTAGGCCACGCGCGGTCCCGCCGACAGCCACACGCGAACTGTACGCTGACGGCGCGACGAGGTGCCGGGCCGCGGATCCTGCCCGAGCACGTGGCCGGCGGGCACGTCGAGGCTGGGCCGCTCCACGGGATCCACGCGCACGACCAGATCGTCCTGGGCGAGCCGCGACGAGGCATCGCGGACGGTCGCGCCCGTGACGTCGGGCACGACGACGTCGCGCGCCCGCACGGCGACGCGCACGGCGATGGCGGCAAACACGAGGTAGGTGGCGGCGAGGCCGCCCGCGATGAGCAGGAGCCGCCCGGCCGTCCACACACGCGTTCTCAAGGGCATGTGCGACCGATCACTGTACAACAGCCGCCGGGGGAGGTCCATCGGGACGCCGCACGAGGACGGCCCCGAAGTAGCCCTCGAGGCCGTGGCGGACGGGATGGGTGCGCAGACATCCGTCAGCTTCGACGAACGGCGCCAGGATCCGGCCGTCGGGTCCGGCATCGGCGCGCCGCATCGTGAAGCCGGGCACCGCCGCGAGCACCCGGGTGACGACGTCGAGATTCTCGTCGGGCTCGGTCGAACACGTCGTGTAGACGAGCGCGCCGCCGGGCGCGACGACCGCCGCCGCGCGGGTCAGGAGGTCGACCTGACGCGCCTGGAACCGTTGCAGATCCTCGGGCGTGCGCCGCCACTTGATGTCCGGATCGCGGCGCAGCGTGCCGAGACCGCTGCACGGCGCATCCACCGCCACGACGTCGAAGATCGCCGCGAAGGGCAGCGGCGCGTGTTCGTCGATGGTCACGACCTCGACAGCACCGGCGTGGCCGCGGCGCAGCGTCTCGCGCAGCACGTCGAGCCGGCGTTCGCGGACATCGCAGGCGACGACGCGGCCGTCCGCGCCGGCCGCCCAGGCATACGCGAGGGTCTTGCCGCCCGGCGCCGCGCACACGTCGAGCACACGCGCACCGGCGGTCACCGGGGCCACGAGCGCGGCCAGCTGCGAGCCTTCGTCCTGGATGCCGCAGAAGCCCTCGCGCAGCGCCTGATGGGCCACGACGAGGCCGTCGGTCACGACGAGGCCGAGCGGCGCCGACACGGCCGGCGTGGTTTCGATGCCGTCGGCGGCAAGGCGCGCGGCTACGGCCTCGCGCGACGCGCCGGCCAGCGGATTCACGCGCAGCGTCGTCGGCGGCGGCTGGTTGTCGAAGGCGAGCCACGCCTCCACGACCTCGCGCGGTTCGCGGCCGAGCCAGCGCTCGATGAGCCACGCCGGATGCGCGGTGGACACGGCCAGCGCCGCCGCCGTCTCGGCGCGCGAGGCGCCGGCCGGGGCGACGGGCGGTACCGCGACGGCGGCGCGCGTGAGTGCCCGCAGCACCGCGTTCACGAGACCCGCCGCGCTCGACTTCTTCGCCGCGCGCACGAGCGCCACGGCGTCGTGCACGACCGCCGAGGCCGGGATGCGGTCGAGGTGCTCGAGTTGATACGCCGCCATGCGCAGCGCGACCAGCACTTCCACGTCGAGCTTCGCGAGCGGCACACGGCTGAGCGGCGCCAGGCGCCAGTCGAGGCGTGACTGCCAGCGGAGGGTGCCTGTCACGATTTCGCGCAGCAGGCCGACGTCCCGGGCGTCGGAGAGTGCCTGGCGCGCCCGATCGAGTGCGTCGTCGAGATCGGCGCGGCCGCGCGCGATTTCAACCAGGGCGGCGAAGGCGGCGCGACGGGCCGGGGCGATCACGGCAGGTCGAACGCCATGCCCGGCGCCAGCGGCCGTCCGGCCAGGAATTCCGCCGCGCCGAGGCGTTTGCCGCCTTCGGCCTGCAGCACGAGCAGACGCACGAGATGGCCGTCACCCGCCGCCACGTCCACCCCCCCGGACCCGGCGGAGACAATCGCGCCTGGCGCGGCCTCCGTGGTGCCGCCAGGGAGCGTGCTGCGGTGAAGGATGAGGCGCGTGCCGCCAATCGAGGCCGACGCATGCGGCCATGGATGCAGGCCGCGGATGCGGTCATGGACGGCCTGCGCCGGAGCGCGCCAGTCGAGCGGACTGTCGGCGCGCGTGATCTTCGCGGCGTAGGTGACGCGCGCCTCGTCCTGCGGCGTTTCCTGGATGGGACCACCGGCGAGGCGATCGACCACCGCCACCAGGCGCGCCGCGCCGGCCTCGGCCAGCGTGTGCTCGAGCACGTCGCTCGTGACGTCGGGGGCAATTGGCACGACCACACGGTCGAGCATCGCACCGGCGTCGAGCGCCTGCACGACGCGCATGATGGTCACGCCGGTCTCCGCGTCGCCGGCCATCACCGCGCGGTGCACCGGTGCGGCGCCGCGCCAGGCCGGGAGCAGCGACGCGTGCACGTTGATCATGCCGCCGGGCGGCAGCGCCAGCAGCCACGCCGGCAGGATCTTGCCGTAGGCGGCGACCACGCCCAGGTCGGCCCCATACGCGGCAAGCGCCTCTCGCACACCCGGGTCGGCAAGCTTCACCGGCTGCAGCAGCGGCAGGCTGGCCTCGTGCGCCACCTGGGCCACGGCGCCCGGCGCGATCTTCTGGCCGCGCCCTTTCGGGCGATCGGGCTGGGTGACGACGCCCACGACCTCGTGCGGCGAGGCGAGCAGGGCGCGCAGCGTGGGCACGGCGAATTCAGGCGTGCCGAAGAACAGGATGCGCACGTCTCACCACTTCCCGTCGCGTTCGAGTTTCTTGACCTTGCGGAGGATCATCGTGCGGCTGATGCCGCGCAGGCGGTCCACGAACACCATGCCGTCGAGGTGATCCATCTCGTGCTGCAGCGCGCGGGCCATGAGGCCCGTGCCCTCGATCGTCTGCGGCGCGCCGTGCCGGTCCAGTCCGCGCACGACGGCGCGCGCCGGGCGCGCGACCGTGGCGGCGAAGCCCGGCAGGCTCAGGCAGCCTTCCTCTTCGAGCTGCATGCCGTCGCGTTCGACCCACTCGGGGTTGATGCAGACCTTGAGGGCGTCGGCGTCGCGTCCGCTCGAGAGATCGATGACGAAGACCCGCAGGCTGACGCCGATCTGCGGCGCCGCGAGCCCGATGCCGCGTTCGGCGTACATCGCCGCGATCATCTCGTCCACGAGCGACGCGATCTCGGGCGTGACGGCGTCGACCGCTCGCGCGGGCACACGCAGCACCGGCGCTCCGAGACGCACGACGGGACGGGCCATGTCATCGCGCTCCGGCGCGCGGAGTGGTACGGGCGGCGACCACGCTCGTGGTGGCGGCGAGGTGGCGACGCATGAGGGCCACCGAATCGCCGCCCACGCGTTCCATGAAGGCGTCGGCGAGCACGAAGCCCACCATCGCTTCGGCCACGACCGCCGCCGCCGGCACCGCGCACACGTCGCTGCGTTCGATGGCCGCCGGCGCCGGTTCGAGCGTCGTCAGATCGATTGAGCGCAGCGGCTGCATGAGCGTGGCAATCGGTTTCATGTGCCCGACGACGCGTACGTCCTCGCCGTTGGTCACGCCGCCTTCGAGGCCGCCGGCGCGGTTGGTCGGGCGCTCGGGCCGGCCGTGCGCATCGGGCGGCAGGATCTCGTCGTGCACCTGCGAACCGGGCCGGTTGGCACTGCCGGCGCCAAGGCCGATGCCAACGCCCTTGATGGCGGGAATGGACATGACGGCCTGCGCGAGCCGGCCGTCGAGCTTGCGATCCCACTGCACGTAGCTGCCCAGGCCCACGGGGATGCCGGTGACGATCACCTCGAACGAGCCGCCGAGCGTGTCGCCGTCGGCCTTCGCCTGGTCGATGCGCGCCGTCATGCGCGCCTCGAGGGCCGTGTCCACGCAGCGCAGCGGCGCATCGGCGGCGAGCGCGGCCGCTTCGTCGAACGTGACGACCCGATCGGGCGACAGGCACAGCTCGCCGATGGCCGTCACGTGACTCGTGAGACGGGCGCCCAGGGCCTCGAGCAGCTGGATGGCGAGACCGCCCGCCGCCACCCGCGCGGCGGTTTCACGCGCCGACGCCCGTTCGAGCACGTCGCGCACGTCGTCGTGTTCGTACTTGAGCGCGCCGGCGAGGTCGGCGTGCCCGGGCCGCGGGCGCACGACGGCGGCGCGGTTGGCGCCGGTCGCATCTTCGGGCATCTCGGGCCCCGTGTGCATCGTGCGCTGCCAGTTCACCCAGTCCTTGTTCTCGATGACGATCGACACCGGGCCGCCCGTCGTGCGTCCGCGGCGCACACCCGAGAGGATGTCGGCGCGATCGGATTCGATCGCCATGCGGCGCCCGCGGCCGTAGCCGCCCTGACGGCGGCGCAGCTGGGCGTTCAGGCGATCGAGGTCCAGGGCGAGACCGGCGGGCAGGCCGTCGACGATGACGACGAGGCCGCGGCCATGGGATTCACCGGCAGTGAGAAACCGCAGCATTACTCCGAAATTGTAAACGAACTTTCTGCGGCCTCCGGCCCGACGTCATCGGCCGGGGCGCGGATTCGCCGGAAAACAGGCGGCGGTCCGTGGCTTGCAGAGGCCGGAGCGGGGAATTGCACCGTGTCTGCCGCCACCATCAACGACCACCGCGCCGTCGAACGCATCTGCCGTCACCTGCGGGCGGCGCTCGGCGCCGACGGCGTGGCTGTGTGGCGCGACGATCCGCAGTCGGTCGTCGCCGGCAGCGGCCTGCTGCCCGAACCGGGCCGGCGCGGCGTCGAAGCCACGCCGGTCATCTACGGCGACGATCCGGTGGCGCAGCTGGCCTGGTGCGGGCACGCGAACGTGGAGCCGCACCGCGGCCTCGTGCTCGCCGCGGCCGACATCGTGGCGCCGCTCGTCGCGTCGATGGAGACGCCGCTCGCGCCGGCGCCGCCCGACGCGCCGTACGGGCTCGTGGGCGTGAGCCCGGCCATGCAGCGCCTGCGCGAGCTGATTCCGCGCGCGGCCGCCGCGCTCGTGCCCGTGCTCGTCGAAGGGGAGAGCGGCGTCGGCAAGGAGGTGGTGGCGCGGGCGCTCCACGCCGCCGGACCGCGCCGCAACGCGCCGTTCGTCGCGGTGAATTGCGCGGCCCTCTCCGACGAACTCGTGGACGCGGAGCTCTTCGGCCACGCGCGCGGCGCCTTCACGGGCGCGGCGATCGAGCGGCGCGGCCTGTTCGAGGAAGCCCATGGCGGCACGCTCTTCCTCGACGAAGTCGCAGAGCTGTCGCCGCGCGCGCAGGCCAAGCTGCTGCGCGTGCTGCAGGAAGGGGAAGTGCGGCGCCTCGGCGAGAACCATCCGCGCCGCGTCGACGTGCGCGTCGTGTCGGCCACGAACCGGCCGCTGCGCGACGAGGTCGCCGGCGGACGGTTCCGGCTCGACCTGCGCTTCCGCCTCGACGTGGTGCGCCTGGTGGTGCCGCCGCTGCGGGAGCGGCGCGACGACATCCCGCCGCTCGTCGAGCATTTCTGGCGGCAGACGATGGTGCGCCTGCGCCGCGCGGCCCGTCTGGCGCCGTCGCTCGTCACCGCGCTCGTGGCGCACGACTGGCCGGGGAACGCGCGCGAGCTGCAGAACGTGGTCACCGCGGTGGCGGCGGCCGGGCCGGTCCGCGGCCTCGTCACGCGCGACGACATCGGCGCGATCTGGACAGGGCCGGTGCGCGACCGTCCGCCCACGCTCGACGAGGCGCGGCGGGCGTTCGACGCACACTTCGTCGGCGCGGCGTTCGAACGCTGCGGCCGGCGGCCGGCGGTGGTGGCGCGCGAACTCGGGCTGTCGCGGCAGGGGCTCGCGAAGCTCACGGCGCGGCTCGGACTCACCCGCGACGGCGCGCCGGTCCTCGGACGCACCGGCTGACAGCCGCCGCGCGCCTCAGCGCGCGACGGGCACCCGGGGGCGGAGGAGCGCGCGTTCGAGCGCGCGGAGGCCGGCGTGTCCGGGCTCGAGCGCGAGCCCTTCGCCAACGAGCTGCCGGGCGTGGTCGCGTTCGCCGCGGCTCAGGTCCGCCTCGGCACGCTTCAGCAGCAGGCTCGCTGATGGGCCCAGTTCCGCGGTGGCGCGTTCGTACCAATAGGCCGCGCCATGCGGATCGCCCACCCGCATCGCGAGATCGCCAAGGCGCGGCGTGACGGCGCCGGCGGCCGGCGTGCCGGCGGCGAGTGTCGCGAACTTCGCGAGCGCTTCGCGGGCCTCGCCGGGGGCGTTGCGCCGTTCGAGTACGTCGGCCAGGGCGCGGTAGGCCTCGGCCCGCACCGGCACCCGCAGCACCGCCGCGCGCAGATCGCGTTCAGCACCCGCGAGCTCGCCGGCGCGCAGGCGCGCCTGGCCGAGCAGCGCGAGCGTCTCGCCGGTGGCGCCGGTCAGCGCCGCGGCGCGCGTGAGGGCGGCCAGCGCCTTCTCGAGCGCCACACCGTCGCCGCCCTCCGCGGCGCGCAGCCACACGCCGCCAAGCGTCGTGAAGACGAGCGCGCTCTCGGGAAACCGCTCAGCCGCACGACCGAGCGCGAGCACCGCCGCGTCGTGCCGGCCGGCCCGCGCGTAGGCGGCGGCCACGGCCACGGCTCGTTCCGCGCGCTCCGGTTCGAGGGCCGCCAGGGCGTTCAGTTCGTCCACGGCGCGGGCCGTCTGGCCGCGCGCCTGGAACACGTCCGCGCGCGCCTCCCGCACGGCGAGCAGGCCGGGGGCGAGCTTCGCCGCCGCCGCCAGCGCCACCAGCGCCTCGTCGAGACGTCCCAGATCGCGCAGGCACAACCCGAGGAGGTACTGCGCCTCGGCGTGCCCGGCATCGAGCGCGAGGGCCCGGCGCAACGGCTCCACGGCGGCACCGGCGCGGCCCTCGCGGTAACGGGCGACGGCAAGTTTGTAATGGACGTCGGCCTGGCGGTCGTCGAGCCGCACGCTCTGTTCGAAGCGTTCCGCGGCGCGGGCGTAGCGGGCCAGGTCGAGGTTCACGTCGCCCTGCCATTCGAACACCCGCGGCACCGAGGGATCGAGTTCCGAGGCCCGTCGCAGGTCGCGCAGCGCCGCGTCGAGCTCGCGGCGCTGGCGGTAGGCGAGGCCACGCTTGAGGTGGGCGGCCATCGAATCCGGGTTGAGCGTGATGGCGCCGGTGTAGGCTTCGATCGCCACGCCGAGGTCGGCGGCGGCAAGCGCCGTGTCGCCGGCGGCCACGAGACGCGTGTATTCGCGCTCGTTCCTGAGCGACACCACCGCCAGCACGGCGGCCACGGCCACGATCAGGGTGACGGCCAGCGCCAGCGGCCAGCCCAGGAACCTCGACACCCGCCGATGGTAACAAAGGGAACCTTTCCCCGGCGGCGGGTTCTAACGTTCCACGCGCCACCTCTTTCCCGGGTGCTACACTGACATGGGACGATTCTTCGCTACCCCAGCTGTGAAGGACGCACGAGCCCTCGGATGGTCGGATGTCGGCGCGGACGAAGCCGACCTGCTGCGGCGCTGTGCCGCCGGCGACGAGCTGGCGTGTGCCGAGCTCGTGACCACGCACGAGCGGATGGTCTACCAGCTTGCCTTCCACCTCCTCGGCACCCGCGAGGAAGCGCTCGACCTCTCCCAGGAAGTGTTCCTGCGGGTCTTCCGCATGATGGGCACCTTCCGCGGGCAGTCGTCGCTGCGCACCTGGATCTACCGCATCGTCATCAATCAGGCCCGCAACCGCCAGCGCTGGTGGCGCCGTCGGCACCAGAGCGATCAGGTCTCGCTCGATCAGCACGTCGAGACCCACGGCGAACTGCCGCAGCGCGCCGATCTGGCCGCGCCGGATCGTGTGCTGGCGCGCAAGGAAGCGGCGGCGCGCCTCTGGCGGGCCATGGATCGTCTGCCGTTCGACCAGCGCACCGCGGTGGTGCTGCGTGAGTTCGACGGCCTGAGCTACGAGGAAATCGCCTTCTCGCTGGACATCGCCGTCGGCACCGTGAAGTCGCGCCTGACGCGCGCCCGGCAGGCGTTGCGCGCCGACCTCGTCGAGGACCGCACATGATGCTCGTGCCGTGCGAGGGCGTGCGTCAGCACCTCGAGGAGTTCCACGACGGCGAACTGCCGCTCGAGACGCACCTGGCGGTGCGCGCCCATCTCGATGAATGCGCCGGCTGCGCCTACGAGGCCGAGGCCCTGCGCGGCCTGAGCGCGGCGTTGCACGAGGCGCCGCTCGACCGCACGCTGGCCCCGCCGGCCGGCTGGGCGACGAACGTGCTCGATCAGGTACAGGTCGAACGCCAGCTCTCCTGGCACACCTGGCTCGCCCACGTGTTCGACGACATGCATCTGGTGTGGCCGGCGATCGGCGCGACCGGCGCCGTGCTCATCTGCCTGCTGGCGTCGGCCGGCGTGATGCAGGCGACCGCCGTGCAACGGCCCGACTCGCTCGCCGGCGTCATCGACTATCTCGCCAGCCCCGGCTCGAACGTGAACCCGGCCCGCATCGACGAGTTCACGATGGTGCCGCGCCGTCGCGAATCGTCCGACTGGCCGCTCGCCGGTGAAGACGCCGTGCTGGCGCTGTCGGCGGTCATCACCCGCGAAGGGCGCATCCAGAACATCGACGTGCTGGCCGCCGAACAGGCGCGCGCGCTCAAAGTGAAACCCGAGGTGGTGCTCGCGATGATCGAAGCCGCGTCGCGGGCCCAGTTCGAGCCGGCCCGGGCCGGCGGCGCGCCGGTGGCGGTGAGCCTCGTGTGGCTGCTTGCGCATACGACGGTCGTGGGCAGCGCCGCCGATGTCGAACTGTTGATGCGGCCCCTCGCGCCGTCGCCGGAGTCGGGCCTCGGGCCGCAGATGCCGCCGCGGCCCAAGCCGGTGGCGCTCGTGGCGCCGGCGCCGGTCGCCGCGCCGACCCCCAGCGTCTCGTTTGCCGGCTGAGCCTGCGGCGCCCGCCGCGTCGGCCGTCGCGCGAAAGCGACTAGCGGAGCGCCGCGTCGGTCACGCCCACGTTGTGGAGCGTATCGGTCGCGCGCACGACCAGCAGCTTGCCCTGCGCACTCGCCGGGAAGCTCAGCGTGATCGTCTCCGACCGGCTGTCGAGCAGCCCGTCCGCCGGGTATGCCGGCAACCACGCCGCGCCGTCGAGCGAATATTCCACCCGCGCGATCGGCGAGTGCTGATCGCGCACTTCGACCGTGATCGACACGCGGTCGCCCGCGCGCGTTGCCGGACGCATCGTGACCACGGGCGCCACCGCGTCCACTTCGACGACCGATGACTCGAGTTCGCCGGTGAGCGCCTGGTCGGCCGGCTGCGAGAGCGCGTCCGAGGCGGCGATCCGCAGCACGTAGTGCCCGCTCGGCACCGACGCCGTGTCCCAGACGTAGATCGGGTCGGCCAGGCCGGTGGCGAGCGGCGTCCACGCCGTGTCGCCCTCGCGCCGGAACTTCACGTCGAACGTCAGGTCGTCGCCGTTGGCGTCGTCGCCCTTCCACACGATCGTCTGCAGGCCCTGCTGGTAGGTGCGCCGGCCCAGGGTGGGCGTGCCGGTGGAGGGCGAGGGCTGGCCCTGGTTCGAGAGCCGCCGTTCGATCGCTTCGGCACGATACCCGGCGATCTCGGTCTCGCCGGTCGAGAAGGGCTTCTGGAAGACCACGCCGGGCGGGTGCACGACGAGGCCGCTCACCACCGGCCGCTGGTTGCGCTGCAGGTAGGCGGCCGAGACGGAGGTCACAATCGGGCTCGCGTCCTTGCCGAGGAGCGTGACGCGCCACTGCAGGTAGCGCGCCGTCGGACTCGTGATGGCCGTGCCCTCGCCGTTCGTGGCGGCCGCGCTCCACGGGCTCCAGCCCTCGTCAGGCGTCGCCGTGTTACCCGACCGCGTGGCCACCTCCACGCGCGCGCCGGCCGGTGTCGTGGCGCGCCAGGCCAGCGTGCCCCAGCGGGCCGCGGCTTTGGCGTCGCGGACGTCCGAGGTGTAGGTGCCGCGATCGGCGTGTGTCGTCTCGACGCGCACGAGCGCGCCGGCATTCGACGTGGCGACGAGCGTGCGGCTGGCCGATGCGAGGAGCTGCACGGCCTGTTTGCCGGGCACGCGGCCGAGCAGCGTCGCGCGCAGCGGCTCGCCCTCGAGCCGATAGAGCTTGCCGCGATGGCCGGTGGCGACGAGCAGCGCGCCGCCTGCGAGCGGCGCGACGTCGTAGGGCGTGTCGTCGCGCGATTCCCAGATCTGTTCGGCCGCGCCGTCGGCATCGATACGGAAGATGGCGCCGGTCACGGCGCCGCCGCTCGCCGCGGCGCCGCCGGAGGCCGCGGCCTGGGCCTGCGATTCGACCACCGCCATGGAGGTAATCGACACGGTGACGTTCGGCACCGGCGCCCGCGGCGTCTCGGGTGCTGCCGGCGTGGTCTCGCTGCCGCCCGCGTCGCTGCCGCCGCCACGACGGGCCTGTGCCACGACGAAAAGCCGGCCGCGGGTGTCGGCACGGATGGCGCGGACTTCCTGCAGGTTGGTGTCGAGCAGCAGGAACGGCCGGCCGTCGGCGTCGAGCCGGAAGACGCGGCCCGGCGACTCGGTGCCGACGACCAGCCGCTGCTCGCGGTCGCGCGCCATCGACACGATGTGCGTGGCCGCGGTCGTGAAGAGCGGCGTTGCGGCGCCGCCGGCCGTCACCCGGTACACACGGCCCTTCGGATCCCCGGTCGCCACGAAGAGCTGACCGCTCGCGTCGGTCGTCATCGCCCAGATGTACTTCTCGTCCGGGTCGAAGAATGGCGTCGCCGCGCCGCTCGCGTCCACCTTGTAGACGCGGCCATCGGGCGAGGTGCCCACATAGAGCCCGCCGCCGGGCGCCATCGCAAGCGCATGCACTTCGAGTTCAGGCGCGTCGTAGAACATGGCGCCGCGGCCGCTCGCCTCGACCTTGAACACCTTGCCGTCGTTGCCGGTGCCGAGATACGTCGTGCCGGCGCCGTCGTCCACGGCCGTCCACACGAACGGCGTGCCGGTGTCGAAGACGGTGGCGATGGCCGGGCCGAGCATCAGGCGGCCGTGTTCGTCCACCGAGACCTGTTCGAGATCCCCCTTCAGGAATTCGGCCTGCGTCGCCGCGCGCCACACATCCGGACCGGCCGACAGGGACGTGGCCGCCGCCACGAGGAACAGCGCGAACGAGGAGAGAAGTCTGGGCATCGGGATCGTGGCCACGCGGAATCCCCGCAGGGGGACGGTCAGTCGGGATCGACGGCGATCGTGATCTGGCGCGAGCCGCTCACGGCAAACGGCACGGCGAGCGTCCATTCGCCGCGCGGCGTCGAACGCAGGGCCGTGCTGCCGCTGGCGCCGCGGTCGGCGTCGATGACCCCGGCGACCGACGGCGGCAGACCGGGCATCGCTTCGCCGTCGATGACGGCGCCGGGCGCGCTCGAGGTGAGACGGAGATAGACGCGATGGTTCGGCCGGGCGCGGTTGGCCGCGCGCACGATCTGCGCGACCGACTGAAGCTCGGCGCGCGGGCGCGCGTCCTGCTGGGCCATGCGCGGGCCGTCGCTCACGAGGAGCTGCAGGGAGCCCGTGGCGTTGGCCGGGATGTCGATCACCTGCGAGAGCAGCCGCTCCTCACCTTCGTGCGTCCGGATCTGCACGCGCACGCGGGCGGGCCGGCCGGCGCGGACGACCGGCTCGTCGATCCAGACGCGGCCGATCTCGGCCGTGCGCGTCGCCTCGTCGGCATCGATCGCGAGGGTGATGCCGTCGAGCGCGAAAGGTTCGGTGGCGTTGCGATAGAGCACGGTGAGCGGCGCGGCCACGTACGCCGCGGCATTGGCCGCCCCCTGGTCGCCGACGAACACATCGTCGAACCGCACCGGCGGCTGGCCGGCGATGCGGGCGTCGCCCGTGAGCACGTAGGTGGCGGCGCCGGTCTGGCGCTCGTAGGACGTGAGCACGTTGGCGACGGCGAGATAGGCGAGCAGCGGCGTGAAGAGTTCGTCGTTCACGAGCTGGAAGGTGAAGGTGCGGCTCGGCGCCCGCTTCGAGTTCAGCGTGACCTTCACGGGCACAAGTGGCGGCGGGGCGCCCAGCCGGCCGGCGATGGCCGTGGCGCGGTCCTGCGAGATGGTGCCGACGACGGCGCCGAGACTGGCCAGCTTGCTCGACGTGACGAGGCTCGGGAGCACCGCGATGACATCCGCGCGGGTCATCGGGAACGCCGTGGGCCCGAGGTTGTAGAGCGGATGGCCGAAGGCGTAGACCTTGTCGCCGTCCACGTGCGTCACGGTACCGGTCGCCCCGATCGAGAAGTCGCCCGAGAGCAGCGCGACGCCCACGGCATCACCAGGCGCCAGCGGCGCGGCGGCGGCCGCGGCGGGCGCCCCCGTCTGTGCGGTGGACACCACCGAGACGCCGGGCAGGCCGGGCAGCAGGCGATCCACGGCGCCGTCAGCGAAGCCACCGGCGGTGATCGGCACGGTGATCGGACGCAGGTCCATCGCCATCTGGCGCGGCAGGCCGGCGTTTATGGCCATCCCGAGCAGATCGGCCGCCGCGGCGGCGAACGGGGAGGGCGGCGTGAGTGCCGCGCGCCAGAGCGGCAGCAGGTCGGACGCTGGCACCGCGGCGCCGAGCGCCAGGCTCACGGGACGCAGCGCCCGCGCCGCGCCGAGCGCGGTCGCGTCGGTCATCTCGGCAATCGGCGTGATGCCGGCAATCGCTTCCTTCGGGAACTGGCCGAGCTGATACGACACGGCGCCGAGGAGCTTGCCGTCGATGTAGACCGGGCTGCCGCTCATGCCGGCGATGACGCCCGTGTCGGCGAGCGGGCCGCCTTCGAGCTTCGCGAGGATGAGATCGCGCTGCGGAGCGACCACACTCTTGAGCGTGCCGATGATCCGCACCGTGAACTCTTCGATGGCGGCGCCCTTGAACACGGTGCGGCCCACGCCGACCATGCCTGGGCGCACGTCGGCCACGGGCATGAGAGTGTCGCGGGCGGCCGCCGCACCCCCGAGAAGGCCGAGCGCGAGAGACGCCGCGGCGCAGGCGAGGAGCGGGGAAGGACGGAATGTCACGTGGGCTTTGTCCGTTATACGAGGTTCTCGGGGGCGAATCAAGGCGCGTCACGCGCCGCGATTGACAGCGACACCGGCGGTTTGGTACCGTCCACGCACGTTGTCCACCCCGGCCACCCCGATCGTCTGCGCGTTTGCGACCCGCCGATTTACCGCGGCCGCCACGTTCGACGTGTCGCGTCAGGCTGCCTGGTATTGGTATTGGCGCAACACCGAAGGGGCCCCGGGTCTCGCGTAGCCAGCCACTCCACGCGATTCGTTTTCCGACCAGCGCCTCTTCGACCTCCGGTTGAAGAGGCGTTTCCCGTTTATGACCACCACGCGCCTCTGCGCCACCGTCACCGCCACCTCGATGGCCGAGCTCCGACAGCGCCGCGACCTCGTCGCCGGCGCCGACATGGTCGAGCTGCGCCTGGACGGCATCCGCGACGTGGACGTGGACGGCGCGCTCGAGGGCCGGCGCCTGCCGGTCATCGTGACGTGCCGTGCCGCCTGGCAGGGCGGGCGCTTCGACGGTGACGACGAGACGCGGCGCCGCATCCTCGAACGCGCCTGGGCACTCGGCGCCGACTACGTGGATGTCGAAGACGGCGCGTTCGACGATTTCGTGGCCCGCGTCCAGGGCCGCCGGATCGTGCGGTCGTACCACGACTTCGACGGGATGCCGGCGGACGCCGAGGCCCGGCTCCGCCGCCTCGCCCAGTCGGGCGCGGAGGTCGTGAAGCTTGCCATCACCGCACATCGGCTCGCCGATGTCGTGACGCTGCAGACCCTCGCCAGGCAGGTGGCCGGCCGCGGTGTGCTGCTCGCGATGGGCCCGGCGGGGGTGACCTCGCGGCTGCTGGCCGCGCGCCTCGGTTCGTTGTGGACCTACGCGGGTGACGGCGTGGCGCCGGGGCAATTGCCGCTCGCCAGGATGCGCGACGAGTTCCGCGTGCAGGCAGTCACCGCCGACACCGGGGTCTACGGCGTAGTGGGCCGCCCGGTCGAACATTCGCTCTCGCCGGCGATGCACAACGCCGCGTTCGCCGCCGCCGGCCTCGACGCGGTCTACGTGCCGCTCGCCGCCGCGGACTTCGAGGATTTCCAGACCTTCGCACGCGCGTTCGGCCTGCGCGGCGCCTCGGTGACGGCCCCTTTCAAGCAGGATGCCTGGACGGCCGCCACGAGCTCCGACGCGCTCGCCGCCCGACTGGGCGCCGTGAACACGCTGCGCGCCACGGCTGCCGGCTGGGAGGCGCGGAATACCGACGTGGACGGGTTCCTCGCGCCGCTCGCCGGACGCGACCTCGCCGGGCGACGCGTCGCCATCCTGGGTGCGGGAGGGGCCGCCCGCGCGGTGGCCGAGGCGCTGCGTGACCGGGGGGCCCGGGTGACCGTGTATGCCCGCCGTCCCGAGGCCGCCACCGCCGTGGCCACGGCCACGGGCGTCGTCGCCGGCACGTGGCCGCCGGCCGCCGACGCGTGGGACATGCTCGTGAACACGACGCCGGTCGGCACGACGCCACACGTGACGGATGCGCCCCTCGCGCTCGACGGCGACCTCACGGGCCGCCTCGTCTACGACCTCGTCTACAACCCGCCGGAGACGGCCCTCCTCTCGCGCGCGCGGTCGCGTGGCGCCGACACCCTCGGCGGCCTGCCGATGCTCGTCGCCCAGGCTGCCGCTCAATTCACCTGGTGGACGGGCGCCGCGCCGTCCCTGTCCCGCATGCACGAGGCCGCCCGGGCGCGTCTCGCGCCGGCATCCTCCGTTCCGATCGAGTCCGTATGAAACTCACGACCTTCGAAGAATTCGTCGATCTCGCCAAGCGCGGCAACTTCGTGCCGGTGTGCAAGGAACTCGTCGCCGACCTGCTGACGCCGGTATCGGCCTTCCTGAAGGTGGCCGAACACGCCGACTACGCGTTCCTGCTCGAGAGCGTGGAGGGCGGCGAACACGTCGGCCGCTACTCGTTCCTCGGCAAGGACCCGTTCCTCGTGCTGCGCTCGGCAGGAGGTGTCGTGACGGTGGAACGGGCGGGCGAGACGACAACACTCGACGTGCCCTTCGCCGACGCGCTGCGCTCGCTCATGGCCGAGTACCAGTCGCCGTTCGTGCCCGGCCTGCCGCGCTTCACCGGCGGCGCCGTGGGCTACCTCGGCTACGAAGCCGCCTCGTGGTTCGAGCCGACGGCGGCGCGTGCCGATGGCGCCGCGATGCCCGGTGACGATGCCGCCTTCATGCTCTTCGACACGGTGCTGGCCTTCGATCACGTGCAGCATCGCATCCTCATCATCGCCAACGCCCGCATCTCCGGCGACGAGGACCTCAAGGCCCTCTACCAGTTCGCCGTCGCCAAGATCGGCTTCGTCGAACGTGAACTCGAACGTCCGCTCTCGGTGCCGCGCACGCGCGAAGACGGGCCGCTCGTGCTGTCGTCGAACCAGACGCAGGAGCAGTACGAAGCGGCGGTGCGCAAGGCCAAGGAGCACATCGCTGCCGGCGATATCTACCAGGTGGTGCTGTCGCAGCGCTTCACCGCTGAAATCGCCACCGACCCGTTCACGGTCTACCGGGCACTGCGCCACGTGAATCCATCGCCCTACATGTTCTTCGTGCGCAGCGGCCCGCGCAGCGTCGTCGGATCCTCGCCGGAGATGCTGGTGCGCGTCGAAGGGCGCCACGCGGTGACACATCCGATTGCCGGCACGCGGCCGCGCGGCCGCACCGAGGAAGAGGATCAGCGCTACGCCGACGAACTCAAGCGCAACGAGAAGGAGCGCGCCGAACACGTGATGCTCGTCGATCTCGGCCGCAACGACATCGGCCGCGTCAGTGCCTATGGCTCGGTGCGGGTGCCCACCTACATGAGCCTCGAGCGCTACTCGCACGTGATGCATCTCGTGTCGGTGGTCGAAGGGCAGCTCGCCGAGAACAACGACCGGCTCGACGCGCTGGCCAGCTGCTTCCCGGCCGGCACCGTCTCCGGCGCGCCGAAAGTGCGGGCGATGCAGATCATCAGCGAACTCGAACCCGGGCCGCGCGGCGTCTACGCCGGCGCCGTCGGCTACGTGGACTTCGCCGGTAACCTCGACTTCTGCATCGCCATCCGCACCATCGTGCTCGAGGACGGCAAGGCCTACGTGCAGGCCGGCGCCGGCATCGTCGCCGACTCGAATCCGACGGCGGAGTACGACGAAACACGTGACAAGGCCCGCGCCATGCTCAAGGCGCTCGAACTGGCGCGCACGGGACTCTGATCATGGTCCTCGTCCTCGACAACTACGACTCGTTCACCTTCAATCTCGTCCAGTACCTGGGCGAACTCGGCGCCGACCTGCAGGTGCGCCGCAACGACACCGTGACGGTGGACGAAATCGAGGCGCTGGCGCCGGCGCGGATCGTGATCTCGCCGGGGCCGGGCCACCCGTCCTCGGCCGGGATCTCGGTGGACCTCATCCGGCGCCTCGCGGACCGTGTGCCGATCCTCGGCGTGTGCCTCGGGCACCAGGCCATCGGCCACGCCTTCGGCGGCACGGTCACGACGGCGCCGGCGCCGAAACACGGCAAGACGTCGAGCGTCACCCACGACGGCCGCGGCATCTTCCAGGGCCTCACGAGCCCGTTCGAGGCGGCGCGGTATCACTCGCTCGTCGTCGCCGCCGAGGGCTGGCCCGCGGCGCTCGAGGCCACGGCGCACGCCGACGATGACGGGGTCGTCATGGGGCTGCGGCACCGCCAGTTCCCGCTGCACGGCGTGCAGTTCCACCCCGAGTCGATCCTGACCGGCGAAGGCCGCCGCATGCTGCGCAACTTCCTGGAGCGCGTCTGATGTTCCCGGCCCTCGTCACCAAGCTCCTGAAGCGCGACGACCTGACGGCCGACGAGGCCGCCGCGGCGATGGATGTCGTCATGCGCGGCGACGCGCATCCGGCGCAGGTGGCCGCGATGCTCATCGGGCTGGCCATGAAAGGGGAGCGCCCGGCCGAACTCGTGGGCCTGGCCCGCGCGATGCGCGCCCACGGCGTGCACATCGATGCCGGCCCGGTCGCGGTGGACACCTGCGGCACGGGCGGCGACCGCGCCGGCACCTTCAACATCTCGACCGCGGCGGCGCTCGTCGTCGCGGCCACCGGCGTGCAGGTCGTGAAACACGGCAACCGCAGCGTGTCGAGTCACTGCGGCAGCGCCGACGTGCTCGAGGCGCTCGGCGTCGCCGTGGACGCGCCGCCCGCCATGGTGCAGCGCGCCGTGCACGAGGCCGGCATCGGCTTCTGCTTCGCGCCGACCTTCCACCCGGCGATGCGGCATGCCGGCGACGTGCGGCGCGCGCTCGGGGTGCCCTCGGCGTTCAACCTGCTCGGGCCGCTCACGAACCCGGCGCGCGTGCCGTTCCAGATCGTCGGCGTGGCGCGGCCCGAACTCACCGAGCTCATGGCGCGCACGCTGCAGCAGCTCGGCGCGGCGCGGGCGTGGGTCGTGCACGGCGCCGACGGGCTCGACGAGCTCTCGACCACCGGCTACTCCAAGGTGTCGGAGTGCCACGGCGACGTCGTGCGCACCTTCTACGTGCATCCGCTCGACGTCGGTCTGCCGAAGGCCGCGGCCGGCGCCCTGCGCGGCGGCAACGCGGAGCACAACGCCGGCGTCGTCCGCGGTGTGCTGGCGGGCGAGGCCGGGCCGGCGCGTGATGTCGTGCTGCTGAACGCCGGCGCGGCGCTGCTCGTCTGCGGCCGGGTCGCCTCGCTGCGCGACGGCATCGCCAGCGCGGCGGCGGCCATCGACAGCGGCGGCGCCGCCCGCACCCTCGACGCGCTCGTCGCCGCCACGAGGCCTGCCGCATGAACGCGACGCCAGACCTGCTCGCCGCCATCATCGCGGCGACCCGTCGCGACATCGTGGTGCGGCAGCAGGCCGAGTCGTACGATCGCATCGGCGCCAGGGTCGCCGCCGGCCGCACACCCGACGGCGCGGCGTTCACGCGCCAGCTCGGGCGCGCCGGCACGGTCAACGTGATCGCCGAGTGCAAACGCCGCTCGCCCTCGCGCGGCGTGCTCAAGGGGGTCTACGACCCGGTGGCTCAGGCGCGCGCCTACGCGGAGGGCGGCGCGGCCGCCATCTCCGTGCTCACCGAGCCGTCCTTCTTCGACGGCGCGCTGGCCCATCTCACGGCCGTGCGGGCCGCGGTGTCCGTGCCGCTGCTGCGCAAGGACTTCGTGGTCGACGAATATCAGCTGCTCGAGGCGGTGGTGGCCGGTGCGGACGCCGTGCTGCTCATCGTGAGCGCCCTGCCGCCCGACGTGCTCGCGCGCCTGCATGCCGCGGCCGCCGCGCTCGGCCTGGCCGTGCTCGTCGAGGTGCACGACGAGGCCGAACTCGACGTCGCCCTGGCGGCCGGCGCGACGATCGTCGGCGTGAACAACCGCAACCTGCGTACGCTCGCCGTGGACACGGAGGTCTCGGCGCGCCTCGCCGGGCGAATGCCGGCCCACGTCATCGCCGTCAGCGAGAGCGGTCTCAAGGGCCCTGACGACGTGGCCCGCATGCAGGCGCTCGGCTATCGCGCGTTCCTCATCGGCGAGCGGCTGATGACGTCGGACGACCCGGCGCGTGATCTGAAGCGGCTGACCGGCCTGGAGACGACGGCATGAGCGCGCGCATCAAGGTGTGCGGGCTGACGCGCATCGAGGACGCGCGCCTCGCCGCGTCGCTCGACGTGGATGCCGTCGGCGTCGTGCTGTGGCCCGGCAGTCCGCGCGCGGTGAGCCTGTCCGAGGCGGCGGCTCTGTGCCACGTATTGCCGTCGTGGACGGCGCGCGTCGGCGTGTTCGTGACGCCGACGGTCGAAGCGGTGCGCACGGCAATCGCGGCCGTGGGCCTCGGCGTCATCCAGCTCCACGGCGTGGACGATCCCACGCCGTTCCGCCCGCTGCAGGTGCCGATTCTCTGGGCGGCCTCGCTGCGCGAGAACGGCGCCGACCCGGTGGCGCCGGCCGGCACCACGCTGCTGCTCGACGCGCACGATCCGGTGCGCCACGGCGGCACCGGCCGCACCATCGACTGGTCGCGCGCGCGGTCGGTCTCGGCGCGTGAGCGCCTCGTGCTCGCCGGCGGCCTCACCGCCGAGAACGTCGCCCGCGCCATCACCGAGGTCCGCCCGTACGGGGTGGACGTCTCGTCCGGAGTCGAGGCCGCTCCGGGAATCAAATCCGCCGTGCGCATGACGGCCTTCGTCGAGGCCGTGCGCCAGATTCGTCCGACCGCTTCCGTATGACCACACCCACGATCGTGCCCACTCACAACTTCGGCACGCGCGACCCCGACGCGCGCGGCTACTTCGGCGCCTTCGGCGGCCGCTTCGTGCCCGAGACGCTCGTCTCGGCCGTCGAAGCGCTGACCGAGGCCTACTTCGAGGCGCGGCAAGATCCGGCGTTCCGCGCCGAGCTCACGCGCCTGCTCGTGCACTACGTCGGCCGGCCGACGCCGCTCTGGGAAGCGGCCCGGCTCGGGGCGGCGAGCGGCGGCGCGCGCGTGTTCCTCAAACGTGAGGATCTCACGCACACCGGCGCGCACAAGATCAACAACGCCCTCGGCCAGGCGCTGCTCGCCAAACGTATGGGCGCGCGGCGGCTCATCGCCGAAACCGGTGCCGGCCAGCACGGCGTGGCTTCGGCCACGGCGGCGGCGCTGCTCGGCATGGACTGTGTCGTCTACATGGGCACCGAGGACATGGCGCGTCAGGCGCTCAACGTCTTCCGCATGCGCCTGCTCGGCGCCGAAGTGCGGGGCGTCGATTCCGGCAGTGCGACGCTCAAGGACGCCATCAACGAAGCGATGCGCGACTGGGTGGCCACGGTGGCTGACAGCTACTACCTCCTCGGCTCGGCCCTCGGGCCGCATCCGTATCCGCTCATGGTGCGCGAGTTCCAGAGTGTGATCGGGCAGGAGGCGCGCGCGCAGATCCTGGCGCAGGTGGGACGGCTGCCCGACGCCGTGGTCGCCTCGGTGGGCGGCGGCAGCAACGCCATGGGCATCTTCGATGCGTTCGTGGACGATGCCGGCGTGCGGCTCATCGGCGTCGAAGCCGGCGGCGAGGCGATCACGATCGGGCGCCACGCGGCGCGCTTCGCCGGCGGCGCCGAGGGCGTCTTCCAGGGCACGCGCACGTGGCTGCTGCAGGACGCCGACGGCAACGTCACGGCCACGCATTCGGTGTCGGCCGGCCTCGACTATGCCGCCGTCGGCCCCGAACACGCGTGGCTGCAGTCGACCGGACGCGCGGAGTACGCATGGGCGGACGACCGGGCGGCGCTCGCCGCCTTCGAGTCACTGGCGCGCCTCGAGGGGATCGTGCCGGCGCTCGAATCAGCGCACGCGGTGGCACATGTCGCGGCACTCGGCCGCGAGCTCGGCCCCGACGGCGTCATCGTGGTGAACCTGTCGGGGCGGGGAGACAAGGACGTGCAGAGCGTGGCGAACCTGCCGGGAGGCCGCGCATGAGCCGGCTCGACGAAACCTTCGCGCGCCTGCGGGCCGAACACCGCACCGGCCTCGTGGCGTATGTCACGGCCGGCGATCCCGACCTGGCGCGATCAGCCGAGGTCATCCGCGCGGTGGACCGCGGCGGCGCCGACGTCATCGAGCTGGGCGTGCCGTTCTCGGATCCGCTGGCCGATGGGCCTGTGATCCAGCGCGCCACCGAACGAGCGCTCGCCGCCGGCACGACGCTCGCGAAGGTGCTCGATCTGGCGGCCGGCCTGCGGGCGGACGTCGCGGCGCCGCTCGTGCTCTTCACCTACGCCAATCCGATGGTGCGGATGGGCATCACGACCTTCGCGCGCCGGGCGCGGGAAGCGGGTATCGACGGGGTGCTGGTGCTCGACCTGCCGCCGGAAGAGGCGGGCGAGGCGCGGGCCGCGTTCGTGGCCGAAGGGCTTGATACAATTTTCCTGTTGAGCCCGACGACGTCCGTCGCCCGCATCCGGCGTGCCGCCGACCTCGGCGGCGGGTTCCTGTATGGCATCTCGCGGCTGGGCGTCACCGGCGCCCGGGCCGACGTGGCTGACTCCGCGGAGTCGCTGGCGGCGCGCGTGCGCGCCGAGACCACGCGGCCGCTGGCGCTCGGCTTTGGTTTCTCGCGGCCCGAACACATCCGCGCCGTCGGCCAGTGGGCCGACGCGGCGGTCGTCGGTTCCGCGCTCGTGCAGGTGGTCGCCGACCACGCCGGGAACCCGGACCTCGGCGGGGAAGTCGAACGGTACGTGCGATGGCTGCGGAGCTGAGTGTCGAGGCCCTGCGGGCCGAAATCGACCAGATTGACGAAGTCATCGTGCGGCTGCTCGACAGCCGGGCGCGCTGCGCCTACGCGATCGGCCGCGTGAAACACGCCGAAGGCAAGGCGGTCTACGAACCGGCGCGCGAGGCCGCGGTGCTCGCGCACGTGCGCGAGGTCAACCGCAACCTCGGCGGACCGCTCGACGACGAGGCGATCGTGCGACTGTTCGAACGGGTCATCGACGAAGCACGCCGGATCCAGCGGATCGAGGCGACGCGGACGCAACATTCCGGGAGCGGCGACGCCCCGGCGGCAACAGGGCAGGGGGAGTAAGTCATGGTCGTCGTGATGAAGGAACGGGCCTCGGATGCCGAGGTGCAGGCGGTGATCGCGCACCTGGTCGAACGCGGCATGGACGTGCATCGCTCATCGGGGGCGGCCCGCGTCGTGCTCGGCGTCGTCGGGTCGGGCAAGGTGGATCGCGGCCTGGTCGCGCTCATGGAGGGCGTGCACGAGGTGCTGCGCATCACCGAGCCGTACAAGCTGGCCAGCCGCACGTTCAGGCAGGAAGACACGATCATCACGATCGGGGACCTGAAGATCGGCGGCGACGAGGTCATCGTGATGGCCGGGCCCTGCTCGGCGGAAACCGAAGAGCAGGTGCACAGCACGGCGGCGGCCGTGAAACGGGCCGGCGCGAAGGTGCTGCGCGGCGGCGCGTTCAAGCCGCGCTCGTCGCCCTACAGCTTCCAGGGCCACGGCGAAGAAGGCCTGCGGATGCTGCGCGGCGGCGCCGACGCCCACGACCTGAAGCTCATCACCGAAGTGATGGACGCCTCGCAGATCGAGGTGTGCGCGAAGTACGCGGACATCTTCCAGGTCGGCGCGCGCAACATGCAGAATTTCACGCTGCTGCGGGAGCTCGGCCGCGGCAGGACGCCGGTGATGCTGAAGCGCGGCATCGCCGCCACCATCGAGGAGTGGCTGCTCTCGGCCGAGTACGTGCTCTCGGGCGGCAACAGCAACGTGATGCTCTGCGAACGCGGCATCCGCACCTTCGAGACGAGCACCCGCAACACGCTCGACGTCTCGGCGATTCCGATCGTGAAGGAGCTGTCGCACCTGCCGGTGTTCGTCGATCCGAGCCACGGCAC
>CADEFD010000061.1:24264-27330 GCA_902826515.1 uncultured Acidobacteriota bacterium | reverse complement strand
AGGCGAGCCCGGCGCCGGCGAGGATGACGACCAGGGCGACGAGGCCGGCAAGCAGCTTGAACAGCGTCTTCATAGGGGGGGCAGGTCCTCCGGGACCACTCGGCGTCAACCGCCGGTGAGCGCGTCAGTATGTGTCACTGAAGACGGCAATTCGCGGGCGATTGTTCGCGGCGGACGAGCCAGCACGGCCGTTACGGTGTCACGGTGGTGTGCGCGGCCGCGAGCAGCGAGGCGGCCTCCTCCGCCCACCGGCTCGACGGGTCATGGGCGCGCCAGAACGTGTCGGCATCCGCCAGCACCGCTGCCGCCTCGGCGTGAAGATTCAGCCCGAGGCAGGCGCGGCCAAGGGCGACCCGCGCGTCAGCCGCCTGCGGCGTCGGCGCCAGTTGCAGGGAGGCGAACGCTGCCACGACCGGCTGGAGCCGCCGGCGCGCCTCGTCAAACCGTCCAAGCGCCACCTCCGACAGTCCGCGCTCCGTCTCGACGTGCAGACGGTCGAGGCGCGCTGCCGGACCCTCGCCGAACAGCACCAGCGCGCGTGTCTGCGTGTCCAGGGCCGCCGCGGCGTGGCCATTGAGACGCTGCGCCACGCCGAGCGAGTACAGGAGCGGCGCGAGCAGCGCCTGATCCGCCGGCTCATAGCCCTCCGCTAGCGAGGTCAGCGCGGTCTCCGCCGCCGCCGCTTCGCCAAGCCACGCGCGTGTCTGCCACAGCGCGTGCATCGCCGTAATCACCTGCTGGTGTCCGGCACCCATGGTGCGGGTGAGGCCCGGCACCGACTGTTCGAGTGCAGTCTCGGCCGCCGCGAACTGCCGGGCCGCGAGCAGCGTCTGGCCTTCCGCGACGACGCCGCCGAGATAGGACCACGAGTCGGGGGCAAACTGTGTGACGAGCACGGCCGACGACGCCCGGTGATTGGCTAACGCATCAGCAAGTCGTCCTGCGCGCCGCTGGATCCGCGCCAGGTTGCTGCGCATGAACGCCACCTTTCGTCCCCCGGCACCCACCGTCGCCGAGGCGTCGCGAATGGCATGCTCGAGTTCCGCGATGCCGCGCGCGAACTGGCCGGCACCGCCAAGCGCGCGGGCGTAGATGTGCCGCATGTCCACGACCGCCGGATACGTGGAATCCCGATGCACGGTCGACACGAGCGTCATGGCGCGCTCGGCGGCGGCCAGCGCGGCTTCCGGCCGCGGCGCGCCGTACTGCAGCGTCTGTGCGAACACCATCGCCAACTGCACCGTCTTTGGATGCGCCGTCCCCAAGGTGGCCTCGCCGAGGCGCAGGGCTTCCTCGGAGGCTGCTTCGGCGACCGCGTACTGACCATCATCGAGCGCCATGTGCGCGCGGTATTCCAGGGCGGTGACGAGCTCTTTGTCCGCCGGCGGGCGGCGCCGCCGGAAGATCGGAATGAGGTCGTCGAGCTCTTCGCGCATGCGATCGGTGCGGCCGCGGAAGCGATGGACGTCCAGACTCAGCAGTCGCGCATCGAGCGTCAGGGGATGTTCGGGACCGAGGAGCCGGCGGCCCTCGTCGACGGCCTGCAGCACGGCCGCCTCGGCGTCGTCGATGTCCTGCAGCATCAGCAGACTCTGGCCGATGATGGCCAGCAGCTCGACACGCGATCTGGTGTCGGTCGTGGCCACGCTGTCGAGGCGCGCGCGAGACCGCTTCAGGAGATCGATGGCCGTCGTCCCGCGACCACCGCCCGCGTACGGGTCGGCGCTCGCGAAAATGGAGGCGATGAACGTCTTCACCTCTTCGGCGCGCCGCTGCTCGGCGCGCGCCACCTGGGCCTGCCACACCGCCACGCCCGCCCCCGTCAGCACCGCGACGAGCGAAGCCATCGTCGCCGCCACGCCGACGCGGTGGCGGCCCGCGAACCGGCGCAGGCGGTAGGTGCGGGAGGCCGGCCGCGCCGCCACGGGCAGGCCATCGAGCCAGCGCACCAGATCGTCGCCGAAGGCCTCGGCCGATGCGTAGCGTTCGAGTGGCGCCTTGCGCAGCGCCTTCGCGAGGATGGTGTCGAGATCGCCGCGCAGGGCCTTGCGCACCGCCGCCGTGGCTGCCGCCTGACTCGCGCGGCGCGGCTCCTGCGTGAGGATGGCGTCTTCGAGGGCGGCGGCCGACTCGCGCGCCGGCACATACGGCCGGGCGCCGGTCAGCAGCTCGAACAGCAGCACGCCGAGCGAATACACGTCGCTCGCGACGCCGAGGGGCTGCTGCGCGATCTGCTCCGGCGACGCGTAGGCCAGCGTCATCGCCCGCCCGGACTCGACAGTGAGCGTCGAGTCGGCGGCGTCGTCGAGCAGCTTCGCGATGCCGAAGTCGAGCAGCCGGACATCGCCCTCGGGCGTGACCAGCACATTCGACGGCTTGAGGTCGCGATGGATGACAAGGCGGCCGTGCGCGAAAGCCACCGCCCGCACGACCTGCAGGAACAGGCGCACACGCGCCGGAACACCCAGCCCGCGCGCCGCGACGTGCTGGTCGATGGCCGTGCCCTCGACGTACTCGAGGGCGAGGAACGGCTCGCCGTCGGCAGTAACACCGGCATCGTAGAGCCGCGCGATGTGCGGATGGGTGAGGGTGGCCAGGATCCCGCGCTCCCGCGCCATGCGCTCGGCGAGGCCGGGCCGGAACGCGAGGCCGTGCGGCAGCTTCACCGCGACCGGCCGTGTCAGCAGTCCGTCGGCGCGTTCCGCACGCCAGACCGATCCCTGGCCACCACTCGCGATCGGCTGCAGCAGACGATACGGACCGACCAGAGCGCCGACGCGTGAGGTCGCGTCGTCGGGCCCCTCGTCCGCCGCCGCGTCGAACTTCGGCAGCGTGGCGAGGAACCTCTCACGATCGAGGCCGTCGGCCGGCGCGAGCAGCGCACGCAGTTGCGGCTTGAGGGCCTCGTACTCGGGGCCGAGTGTGTCGATCCATGCGGGACGGGCGCTGGCGGGGAGATCCAGCGCGTCATCCAGCAGGCGGCTGACGGTCGTCCACGTTCTGACGTCCATGGCGGTCTGTATACCAGACAAGCGTCATCGACGTGCCGCAATCGTCAGGGGTCAG
>CADEFD010000061.1:0-24164 GCA_902826515.1 uncultured Acidobacteriota bacterium | reverse complement strand
GGCGGTCTGTATACCAGACAAGCGTCATCGACGTGCCGCAATCGTCAGGGGTCAGGGTGCGAGCTTCACGCCGACGACGCCGATGACGCCCGGGCCACCAGCGCGCGCGTCGTCCACTGGGCGAGGTCCATTACCCGCCTCAGCGCCGCGCCGCGGCCTCGGCCATCACGGCGACGGCCGACTCGAGCTGCGCCACGGCGGCCCGCAGCCGGGCGACCTCGTCGGTCTGGGCAGCGAGGAGGGATGCCACCGTTACGCGCTCGCGTTCGAGGCGCTGGACCTCGGCGAGCAGCAGGCCCGGCAGCACGTGGTACTTCACCGAGGCGGGCTGCCCGGCGTCGTCGTAGGCGACGAGGTCCGGGAGGACGGCCTCGACCTCTTCGGCGACGAGCCCGTACTGGATGGGCGTCGAGCCGTCGGCGAACGGCGTCAGGTAGCGGAACTGCACCGGACGCAGCCGATGGACCGCCGACGTCACCGTCGGATCGAGATCCGCGATATCGAACTTCGTCTTTCGGCTCGACGAGACCGTACCGAGCTGTCCGGCACTGTCGACGACCACCGGCAAGGCATCGTTCTGCCCTGTCGTGATGCCGCGAATCCCCCCGATGAAGGCCCGGGTCTGGCCGGTTGAGCCCACGCGGATCGTGCCGCTCTCCACGGCGCCGCCGTGACCGATATAGATGTTGCTGTTGCCGCTCGTCAGCGCGGTGCCGGCGCCGGAACCGATCGCGATGTTGCTCGAGCCGCTGGTCATCTGATTGAGCGCGTTGGTGCCGACGCCCACGTTGCTGCTGCCCGTCGCATTGACTAAGGCGGCGTAGCCAAGACCGACGTTCGACCCGCCGGTCAGGCTATTGCGTAGGGCCAGATGCCCTACGGCCACGTTCAGGCCGCCGGTCGTGGTCTGCAGCAAGGCGCCGGAGCCGACAGCGACGTTGTAGCTGCCGGTGTTGTTCCTGAGCGCCTCTGTGCCGAGCGCCGTGTTGTAGTTCTGCGTCGTCAGGCTGCTGAGCGCCAGTGAGCCGACCGCGGTGTTCCACAACCCGCTGGTCGCCGCGCCGAGCGCGTTGAAGCCGACGGCAACGCTGCCTGCCCCGGAGGCCTGATGGTGATGGTCGCTCCGCGCGACCGTTTGTGCACCGCCGCTGCCGGCGAACTCGACATCGAGGGTCACCGATCCGGCGCCGCCGCCAGACAGCCCCACGCCGCCCGTCACGTCGGTCACGCCGGCACCGCCGGCGTCGTCGGTCTCGCAGGCCACCCCGCCGCCAGTGCTGATCGCGCGAATCGAGGCCCCCGCCGGGCAGCTGCCGGTCACCCGGGCCTGCACCTGCGCCTGGTTGATGTCCGCCGCGCCGACGGTGCCATCGAGAATGGTCGTGGACGTGATGCTGCCGGGCGCGAGCGTCGTGATCGGCGCCGGCCGCGGCGCGCCCCCCGTGCCCGCGCCGGCGGTGAAGACGAGCGTGCCCGTGTGTCCGGCGCTGTCGCTCCAGGGCCCACCGAGTGTCGCCAGGCTGAGCGCCGTCTGCACGTGCACGGGCGTGCCGTCGGGCGTCGTCACGATCGTGAACCCCAGCGTGATCGTGCCGTTTGGATTGGGCACGGCTGTGCCGACCACACTCGCCCGCGTCGGTGCGCCGCACTGGTCGTCGTAGCCGTCGAGGGTGTAGAGCGCGCCGTTCTGCGTCACCGTGACGCTGACCAGATTGCAGTAGGGCTGCAACTGCCACTGGAACGTGCCGAGGCTCTGCGCCTCCGCCCGTGACGTGCCACCGAGTCCGACGGCCAGCGCTGCAGCCAGCGCGAGCCGTGTCATGCCAGGATTCCGAGCCATCCCCCAAGCCTCCCTGGAGCGTTCATCGCTCCCGGGCAGGCATACGGAAGGGCGCATGAAATCCGGACATCAGGCCAGCATGCCGGCCAGCAACAGGCGGGCTTTCTCCCAATCGCGGCGCACGGTGCGATCGGTGACCCCGAGCGCTTCGGCCACCTCGGGCTCGGTCATGCCCGCGAAGAAGCGCAGTTCCACCACCTGGGCCGCCCGGGCGTCGCGCTCCGGGAAGCGCGCGAGCGCCTCGTGCACGCGCACGACCAGGTCCTGCGCCGCCGCATCCACCGCCACCGGGAGGTCGCCCGTCAGGCTCACGCGCACCAGATCGCCGCCGCGGCGTTCGGCCAGGCGGCGGCGCGCCATATCCACGATGACCGACCGCATCACGCGGGCGGTCCAGCGCTGGAAGTGGAGGCGATCTTCGATGCGCAGACGTCCTGAGGCGGCAAAGCGCAGGTAGGCTTCGTGGACGAGCGCGCCGGTGTCGAGCGTCGGGGTGCGGACGTGCGCGCGCAGCCGGGCGCGCGCCAGCCGCTGGAGCAGCGGATAACTCTCCGCGAAGAGGGCGTCGGCCGCCGCCGCGTCTCCAGCCTGCGCGCGGTGCAGCAGCGAGGTCAGGTCGCCGGGCATTGCCCGCATTATCCGCCGACCCGCGGTGGCCCGCACACGGCCGGACATCGGACCGCAGCGACCATTCGCGCCCTCTCATGCGCGTCTCATGCGCGCCTGCTACAAGAGTCCTCGCATGGCCACACGACTTCTCGGGCTGGCTCTTCTCTGCGCCGCGCTGGGTGCGCCGGCCGCCGCGCAGACGGGCGGGCCCCTCACCCTCGCCGACGCGCTTGCCCGGGCGCGCGCCGAGGCGCCGGCCCTTGCCGCCGTTCGCGCCCGTATCGACGGCGCCCGCGACGCCCGGCTGCGCGCCGGCCGCCTCGTGAACCCGTCGATGGAGGTGCGGTCGGAAAACTGGGCCTCGGGAGCGCCCGGCGGGCTGCCGCTCGATGTCTTCGCGACCGTGACGCAGACCGTCGAGCTCGGCGGCAAACGCGGCGCGAGGCGCGCCGTCGCCGACGCCGCGGTCACCTCGGCCGCGGCGGCCGAGGCGATGACCTGGCGCGAGATCGCGCGCGCCGTCACGACGGACTACCTCGCGGCGCTCCGGTTCCGCGACGAGTCGCGCGCACTCGCGGCGCACGCAGACAGCCTCGCCGAAGCGTCGCGCGTGATGGACCGGCGCGTCGCGGTGGGCGCCGCCCCTGAAGCCGAACTGCTGAAGCTGCGCACCGAAGAAGCGCGCGCGGTCGTGGCCCGCACGCGCGCCGAGCTGGCCACCGCCCGCGCCCTCGCCACCCTCGGCGCCGCGCTCGGCCTCGACGTGCAGCCGGATCACCTGCAGCGGCCGGCCGTGCCGCCGCCCTCGGCGGACGCGGCGGTGCCCCCCAGCCACCCCGAGCTCATGGCCGCGAACGGCGCGATCGGCGCCGCCCGCGCCGCCGTCGCGCTCGAACGCGCGCGCGGCGTGCCGGACGTGGCCGTGAACGCCGGCGTGAAGCGGACGTCGGGCTACAACACGGGCGTCGCCGCCGTCACCGTGCCGATCCCGCTCTTCGATCGCAACGGCGTGGCGCGCGCCCTCGCCGAGGGCCAGCTGCAGGCGGCCGAGCGCGAGCGCGACGCCGCCGAACGCCGCCTGCGCGGCGTGCTCTCGAGCGCCCGCGCCGCCGCCGCCACACTCAGCACCCATGCCGCCGACTCGCAGGCGCGCCTCGTGACGCCGGCGCGCGGCGCCCGCGATGCCGCCCGCGCCGCCTTTGCGGCCGGCGCGCTCGACGTGCTGCGGCTCGTCGATGCGGAGCGCGTCTTCATCGACGCCACGCTCGTCACCCTGGAACTCGAGTTCGATGCCGTGGCCGCTGCGATCGACGCGCGCCTGGCCGCCGGAGAGGAACCCCTGCCATGACGTCTTCGCCCGTTCGCGTGCTCACGGCGCTTGCCGCCGTGGCGCCCCTCGTCACGACGCTCGCCTGCGGAGGCGGCAGCGCGCCGGCCGCGGACCCGGCGCCGGCCGCCGCGGCCGGTGCCGCCGCGCCGTCGTCCGTGCGCGTCGATGCGACCGATGCCGCCGCCGCCGGCATCGAGACGGCCACCGCCACCACGGTCGAACGCGCCGATCCGCTCGACGCGGCCGGCCGCGTCGTCTTCGACGAGCGGCGCACCGCGCGCCTCGGCTCGCTCGTCGAAGGGGTCGTGCACGAACTCAACGTGCAGCCCGGCGACAGCGTCGCCCGCGGCGCCATCGTGGCGCAGCTCCACAGTCACGTGGTGCACGACGCCTGGGCGCTCTACTTCAAGGCGCTGGCCGAGAAGCAGCGCGCCGACACCGAGCTCACCTACGCGAAGACCTCCGAGACCCGCGCCGCCACGCTCGTGGCCGAGAAGGCGCTGTCGCCGCAGGAGCTCGAGCGCGCCCGCGCGGACGTGAACGCCGCCACGCAGGCGGTGGCCGCCGTGAAGGCCGAGATCACGCGCGCCGAGCAGGAACTGGCGCACTACGGCATCGTCGCGCGCCCCGACGCCAACCCGCTCGAACACGAAGACGTGCCGGTGACGACGCCCTTCGGCGGCACGGTCATCGAACGGCTCACGACCGAAGGCTCCGCGGTCACGCCCGGCACGCCGCTCCTCGTCGTGTCGGACCTCTCGCGCGTGTGGGTCACGGCCGAAATCGACGAGGCGCTGGTCGGCCGCGTGCTGAGCGGCCGCCCCGTCACCGTGAAGGCCGCCGCGTATCCCGGCGAGTCCTTCCCCGGCACACTCGCCGCCATCGGCGACGTCGTCGATCCCGACACGCGCCGCGTCACCCTGCGCATCGAACTCGCCAATCCCGGCAGGAAGCTGAAGCCGCAGATGCTCGTCACCGTGTCGGTCGCCGCCACGGCGCCGCGCACCGTGCTGGTCGTGCCGGCGCGGGCGCTGCAGACGATGGACGGCGAGTCGGTGGTCTTCGTGCGCAGCGGCGCCGACCAGTTCATGCGCCGCGCCGTCACCACCGGCGCCACCGTGAACGGCGCCGTCGAGATCGTGCGCGGGCTGAGCGCGGGAGACGTCGTGGCCACGTCGGGCGCGTTCCTGCTGAAGTCGGCCCTCGCGGCGCCGACACCCGAGGACGAATAGCCGTGGGCGCCGTCGAACGGTTCGTCAGCGCCACGCTCGGCCAGCGGGCGTTCGTGCTGCTTGCGCTCGCCGCGCTCGTCGTCACCGGCGTGCTCGCCGTGCGCGACCTGCCGGTCGAAGCGTTCCCCGACCTCACGAACAACCAGGTCGTCGTCATCACCGAAGCGCCGAGCCTCGCCGCACCCGAAGTGGAACAGCGCGTCTCGTACCCGATCGAGACGGCGCTCATGGGCGTGCCGAACACGCAGGAGGTGCGGTCGGTCTCGAAGTTCGGCCTGTCGATGGTCACCGTGGTCTTCGACGACGCCGTGCCGATCTATCTGGCGCGCCAGCTCGTGACCGAACGGATCGCCGACGTGCGCGGCCGCATTCCCGCCGGCCTGCAGCCGGTGCTCGGGCCAGTCGCGACCGCCTTCGGCGAAATCTACCAGTACGTCGTGACCGGTGAGGGCATTGACGCGATGGCGGCCAAGACCGCCCACGACTGGGAGGTGCGCACGCGCCTGCGCTCGGTGCCCGGCGTGAGCGAGGTGAACACGTGGGGCGGCCAGAGCAAGCAGTTCCAGGTGGTGGTCGATCCACTGCGCCTCGAACAGTTCGGCCTCGCCCTCGGCGACGTGCTGCGCGCGGTGGCCGACAACAACCAGTCGTTCAGCGGCGGCTTCATCGAACACCAGGCCGAACGGTACACGGTGCGCGGCGTCGGCCTGCTCGCCGACGTCCGCGACATCGAGCGGGTCGTGCTGGCCAGCCACCGTGGCGTGCCCGTGCTGCTGCGCGACGTGGCGTCGATCGAGGTCGCGGCAGCGCTGCGCAACGGCGCCGTCACCCGCAACGGCCAGGGCGAAGTGGTGGGCGGCATGGTCATCATGCTCAAGGGCGAGAACGCCCGCGACCTCTCCGTCCGCGTCAAGACGCGCCTCGACGAGATCGCCGCCACGCTGCCGCCCGGCATGAAGCTCGAGAAATTCTACGACCAGACCGAGGTCATCGACCGCACGACCGCCACGGTCACGAAGAACCTGCTCGAAGGCAGCGTGCTCGTGCTGATCGTGCTGTTCGTGTTCCTGCGCGACGTGCGCGCCTCGCTCATCGTCGCGGCGGTCATTCCGCTGTCGATGCTCGTCGGCTTCATCGGCATGCGGTTCTTCGGCGTGTCGGCCAACCTGATGTCGCTCGGGGCCATCGACTTCGGCCTCATCGTGGACGGCGCCGTCGTCATGATGGAAAACTTCGTGCGCCGCCGCGTCGGCATCGGCGAGCGGCTCGCGCATGCGCCGGCGCACGAACGCGAGGGCATCCGCCTCGGCCTCTTCCGCAGCGCCGCCGTCGAAGTGGCCCGCCCGGTGCTGTTCGGCGTGCTCATCATCATCGCCGTCTACCTGCCGATCTTCACGCTCGAAGGCCTCGAGGGGAAGATGTTCCGGCCGATGGCCATCACCGTGTGCACGGCGCTCTTCGGCTCGCTGCTGCTGTCGCTCACCGCCGTGCCGGTCGTCTCGTCGTACCTGCTGCCGCTCGGCGGGCACCACACCGACGAGGCGTGGTTCGTGCGGATGCGCGCCTTCTACCAGACGCAGCTGGCGGCGCATATGCGCCACCCGCTGCTGACGATCGGCGTCGCCCTCGTCATCGTGGCCGTGGCCGTGGGGTCGGTGCCCTTCCTCGGCACCGAGTTCATGCCGCGCCTCGACGAAGGATCGCTGCTCATCGAAACCCGCAAGCTGCCGTCGGTGTCGCTCGAGGAGTCCGTCGCCATCTCGACCCGCGTCGAGCAGATCGTGCTGAAGCAGTTCCCGGAGGTGTCGCAGATCGTGACCAAGCTCGGGCGCCCGGATCTCGCCACCGAGGCGATGGGCATCTACCAGGGCGACGTCTACGTGCTGCTGCATCCGGAAGACGGCTGGGCCAGCGGCCGCACCAAGGCGGAACTCGTGGACGCGATGGCGGCGGCGCTCTCGCACGTGCCGGGCCTCGAAGTGAACTTCACGCAGCCGATGGCGATGCGTCTCGACGAGGTCGTGTCGGGCGTGAAGGCCGACGTGGCCGTCAAGATCTTCGGCCCGGACGCCACCGTGCTCGAGCGCCTGGGCGGCGAGGTGCTGCGCGTGGTGGAGCAGGTGCCGGGCAACGCCGACGCCCAGGTCGAGATCCTCTCGGGCGCCGCGCAGATCGAAATCGCGCTCGACCGCGACGCGCTGGCCCGCTACGGACTGCACGTGGCCGACGTGCAGGAGGTGGTCGAAACCGCGATTGGCGGCCGGCAGGTGACCGAGGTGCTCGAAGGCGCGCGCCGTTTTCCGATCGTCGTGCGCCTGCCGGGCGCGGTGCGCGAGTCGCCCGCGGCCATCGCGCAGCTCGTCGTGTCGGCGCCGGGCGGCGAACGCGTGCCGCTCGGGCGGCTGGCCAGCGTGCGTTCGGCCTCGACGCCGGAAGCCGTGAATCACGAGAACGCCGAGCGGCGCCTGGTCGTGCAGACCAACGTGCGCGGCCGCGACGTCGGCAGCTTCGTGGCCGAAGCGCAGCGGCGTCTCGCCACGGCCGTCACCCTGCCCACCGGCTACTACCTCACGTGGGGCGGCCAGTTCGAGAACCAGCAGCGCGCCACGGCGCGGCTCGCCATCGTGGTGCCGCTGTCGCTCGTCATCATCTTCGTGCTGCTCGTCGCCACCTTCCACAAGGTGCGCTGGGCGCTGCTCATCCTCGTCAACGTGCCGTTCGCCGCCGTCGGCGGCATCGCGGCGTTGTGGATCCGCGGCATCACGCTGAATCTCTCGGCCTCGGTCGGCTTCATCGCGCTTTTCGGCGTGGCCGTGCTGAACGGCGTCGTCATGATCGCGGCCATCCGCGCCCTGCGCGACGACGAAGGGCTCGGCGTGGAAGACGCCACCCTCCAGGGCGCCGCCTCGCGGCTGCGTCCGGTGCTGATGACGGCGCTCGTCGCCGCCATCGGCTTCCTGCCCATGGCCATCTCGACCGGCGCCGGCTCCGAAGTGCAGCGTCCGCTCGCCACCGTGGTCATCGGCGGCATCGTGACCTCGACGCTGCTGACGCTCATCGTGCTGCCCACGCTGTACGGCATGATGGAGACCTGGGTGGCGCGGCGCGAACGCGCGGCAGCGGCATCCGCCTGACGGACCAGCCCATGCGTGTCCTCGTCGTCGAAGACGACCCTGAAATCAGCCGGTTCATCGTCCGCGGGCTCACCGAGGAACGCTACCTCGTGGACCTCGTGGAGGACGGCCCGTCGGTGGTGGACATGGCCGCCGCCGAGGAGTACGACGTCATCGTGCTCGACCTGATGCTGCCCGGACTCGGCGGCTTCGAAGTCTGCCGGCGGCTGCGCGGACGCGGCATCGACACGCCGGTCATCGTCGTGACGGCGCGCGACGGCGTGGCCGACCGCGTGACGGCGCTCGATGCCGGCGCCGACGACGTGCTCGTGAAGCCGTTCGTCTTCGACGAGCTGCTGGCGCGGCTGCGCGCGCTCGGGCGGCGCGGGCGCACCCGGCACATGACGCACCTGCTCGAATACGGCGGCATCGCCATCGATCCGGTCGCCCACACGGTGAGCCTGGCCGGCCGGTCCGTGCAGCTCACCGCCACCGAATACCGGCTGCTGACCTTCCTCGTGCGCCGCGCCGAAGCCGTGGTGACGCGCGACCAACTCGCGCAGCATGTGTGGGGCGGCGACTACGACCCGCTCTCGAACAACGCCGACGTCTACGTGGGCTACGTGCGCCGCAAGCTGCTGGCGGTAGCCCCCGTGCCCCTCATCCACACCGTGCGTGGCCTCGGCTACATGCTGAAGAAAGGCGCCGAGTCGTGACGGCCCCGGCGCCGCTGCAGTCGTTCCGCGCGCGCCTGACCCTCCGCTGGACGCTCGCCGTCGGCCTGCTGCTCGGCCTGGCCAACGTCGCGGTCTACGCCGGCGCGTCGCTCTACCTGCACCGCTGGCTCGACGGTCACGTGCGCACGATCGCCGCGACCGAAGCGGCCTCGTCCACCGACGGGGCGACCGACGTGCACCTGCACGAGTCGTTCTTCGACCAACTCGAGGCGGGCGCCTTCACCGAAAAGATCGTCCAGATCTTCGACGAGCAGGGAACGCTCGTGCTGCAGTCCACCGGCCTCGGCGACGGCCCACCGCTCCTCGCGCCGGACGTCATCCGGCAGGGGCTTGCCGGGCGGGTGCCGCTCGCCGACGCCGAGGTGCACGGACGCCGGGCCCGCCTGGCGGTGCTCACCGCCTCGCGTGACGGCCGCCGGTACGCGGTGGCCGTGGGCCTCTTCGCCGACGACGTGGCCCGCGGGCTGGCCTTCCTGACCTGGCTGCTCGGCGGCGTCTGGCTCGTGAGCGTGGCCGGCACCGCGGCCCTTGGCTACCTGCTCGCCTCGCGCGCGCTGGCGCCGGTCGCGCGCATCACCGAACGCGCCGCCTGGATCGCGCAGGGGCACTTCGACGGCCGCCTCGACGAGCCGCAGGTCCACGACGAAGTGGGCCGCATGACGGTGCTGCTCAACTCGATGCTCGACCGCCTGCAGCGCGCGCTCGACGCCAACCGCCGCTTCGCCGCCGATGCCTCGCACGAACTGCGCAGTCCGATCACCGCCATGGCCGGCGAACTCGACGTGGCGCTGCGCCACCCGCGCACGGCGGAAAGTTATCAGGACACGATCGTGGTCGTGCGCCGGCGGCTGGCGGCGCTCACGGAGCTGGCCGGCAACCTGATGCTGCTCTCGCGCGTGCAGGAAGGCGCCGACGAGATCGCGCTCCGCGAGGTGCCGGTGGCGCCGCTCGTCGCCGACGCCTTTGCCCGCTGGCGCCCGGCGGCCGCCGCCCGCGGCATCACCCTCAGCCACCGCGGCCTCGACGACATCAGCGTCTGGGGCGATGCCGGGCTGGTGGCGCGGGTGCTCGACAACGTGGTCGCCAACGCCGTGCACTACAACCGCGACGGCGGCGCCGTCACCGTGTCGGCGCGCCTGACGGTGCCGGCGGAAGGACAATGGGCGCCCACCCTCGTCACGATCGACGTGACGGACGCAGGCGCGGGCATCCCGCCCGCCGACCACGAACGCGTCTTCGAGCGCTTCTTCCGCGTCGACGAGTCGCGGCACCGCCACACCGGCGGCAGCGGGCTCGGCCTCGCCATCTGCCGCGAGGTCGTGCAGGCCCTGGGCGGCTCGATTCGCGTGGCCGCGAGTTCAGCCGCCGGCACGACGATCGCGATCACGCTGCCGGGCCACGACGGCGACCGGCCGCCTGAGCCGATCGTGATGCGCCCCGCCCCCGCCGCACTGAGCGTGCAGGAGCGCTCGACGGGCTGACGTATCCTCTCGAGCAGGCGCCCCGCCCCCCGGGTGGCCGGATGGAGGTGGTGCCCGATGCGTGGACGAGTTCTGCTCGGTGTGGTGATGCTGGTGGTGGCGGCGCGGTCGGCTGCCGCGCAGGAGGCCGGCGACGTCGGCGTGACGATGGGGTATCCCGGCGCGCTCGGGGTCGTGTGGCACGTCACGGACGCCGTCGCCGTGCGCCCCGACATCGCCCTCACCCGCTCGACCTCGGAGTCGACGACGTCGGCCACCGGCGCCTTCGCCGGGTCGGGGTTGTCCTCCACCAGCACGTCCGACGGCTGGGGCACGACGGTGGGGGTGAGCGTACTTGTGAACGTGCGCACGATCGAACGCCTGCGCCTCTATCTGGCGCCGCGCCTCGCCTACGCCCGCTCGACGACCGACAACGAAACCGGTCTGAGCGGCGCCCTCACCGGCTTCACCGCGAAGACGACGGGCGTGCTCGCGTCAGGTTCGTTCGGCTCGCAGTACAGCCTGCACGACCGGTTCGCGGTGTTCGGCGAACTCGGCCTCCAGTACACGACGCAGACGACGACGTCCGACTTCCCCGGATCCAGCACCGAGGCCGATGGCACGACGTTCGGCCTCAGGTCGGCCGTGGGCGTGACGTTCTACTTCTGAGACGCGGCCGCCGACGGCGCGCGTGCCGGCATCAGTCGGTGCGCAGGGCCGTCAGCGGCTCGACCCGCATCGCGCGGCGGGCGGGCACGGCGTTGGCCACGAGCGCCGCGAGCAGGAGCGCCGCCACCGCCGCCGTCCAGGCCACCGGATCGAGCGGCGACACCCGGTAGAGCAGCCCGCGCAGCACGTTCGCCGCCACGACGGCGAGGGCGCCGCCGAGCCCGAGCCCCACGGCCACGAGCGTGAAGCCCTGGCCGAGCACCATCGCCAGCACCGTGCGCGGCTCGGCGCCGAGCGCGATCCGCAGGCCGATTTCCTTCGTGCGGCGCGCCACCGAGAACGCCACGACGCCGTAGACGCCGAGCGCCGCGAGCAGCGTGCCGAGCGCGCCGAAGCCCGTCGCCAGAAGCGCGCCGACACGCGCCGGCAGCAGCGCCGCGGCCATGTGCGTCTCCATCGTGTTGGCGTCCATGATGACGAGCCCCGGCTCGAGCGCCAGCAGCTCGCGCCGCATCGCGGTGAGCAGCGCCCCCGCATCGCCGCTCGTGCGCGCGAGCAGGAAATTGTAGCGGCTCGGGCTCTGCGCGGCGGCGAAGTACACGAAGGGCGCCGGCTGTTCCAGCACGCCGTGCTGCTTGTGATCGCTGTTCACGCCGATGACGCGGTAGGTCCTGCCCGTGCTCTCGATCTGCAGGGTGTGCCCGATGGCGGACCCGGCCGGCCAGTAGCGGCGGGCCATCGTCTCGTTCACGATGACGACACCCGGCGCGCCGTCGGCGTCCGCCGGCCCGAAGTCGCGGCCGTCGATGAGCCGCGTGCCGAGGGTGGCGAGATACCCGGGCGACACGGCCACGTTCTCGATGGTGTCGCCGCGCTGCCCTTCGGCGTAGACGCGCGTGTCGATCTTCATCTCCTGCTGGCTGAAGTTGAACGTGAACGGCAGCGTGGGCGACACGGTGGCGGCCGACGTGACGCCCGGCAGCGCTTCGATGCGCGCCTTCGCGGTACGCCAGAACTCGAGCCCGCGCGCCGGCTCGTAGCGCATCATGTCGGTGTCGAACGCCACGGCGGCCAGACCGCGGGGCTCGAAACCGACGTCGGCGCGTTCCGAGGCGCCGAGGCTGCGCAGCAGCAGGCCCGCCACCACGAGCAGCACGGCCGTGAGCGCCACCTGCACCACGACCAGTCCGTCACGCAGCGCCCAGCGACGCGTGCCCACACGCGCCGCCGGCGCCTCCCCGCGCAGGTCGCTCACGACATCCGGCCGCGAGGCCTTGAGCGCCGGCAGCAGGCTCGCCAGCATCCCCGTGACCGACGCAATCGCCAGCGTGAAACCGAGCACGCGGGCGTCGAGACGCAGGTCGAAGGCCACCTCCACCGGCAGCGGCAGTTCGAGGCCGGTCAGCGCGCGGATGAGCACCCAGGCGCAGCCGAGCGATGCCGCTGCGCCGGCTACGCCGAGCACGAGCCCTTCGACGATGAGCTGCTGCATGAGCCGGCCGCGGCTGGCCCCCACGGCGAGGCGCACGCTCAGCTCGCGCCGCCGCGCCGAGGCGCGCGCCAGCAGCATCCCGGCCACGTTGGCGCAGGCGATGAGGAGCACGAGACCCACCACCGCCATGAGCCCCGCCGCGCCGGCGGCGAGCACGCCGCCCGCCTGCGGCACGAGCAGCCGTACCTCGGTGCTCGGCACGGCCGAGAAGCGCGCGTCCTTGTTCGTCTGGACATGCGCGGCGGCAAGCTGACGGCCGATGAGCGCGACGTTCGCGTGCGCTTCGGCCGCGCTCACGCCGTCCTTCAGCCGGCCTTTCACGAACAGCCAGCGGGTGCCGCGGCGTTCGAGCCGCGTGCGGCCCGGGCCTGGCACGTTGCTCGTGATGCCGATGGGCTCGATCTCCTGGGCATGGGCCATCGCCACCCACAGCTCGGGCGTGAGCAGCGGCACGACGCCCGTGAACGACGGCGCCGCCACGCCGACGACCGTGTAGACGAGACCGCGCAGCGTGAGCGGACGGCCGACGATTCCAGGGTCGGCGCCGTAGTCGCGCCGCCAGATGCGATCCGAGAGCACCACGACACGTTCGGCGGCGGGCGTGTCGTCGGCCGGTGTCAGCACGCGGCCCACCTGCGCGCCCACGCCGAGCAGCGCGAAGTGGTTGCCGGTGACCACCTGCCCGAGGGCCACCCGCGAGCGGTCGCCGAGGCTGAGCGGCGCCATCATCGGGCTGTAGGCCGTCATGTCGCTGAAGACCGTGTTCGCGGCGCGCAGGTCCACGAAGTCCGCAAACGACGAGGTGGCGTATTCGTCGCCGTCTTCCCCCTGCGTGAAGACATCCACGAGCGTGCCGGGGTCCGCCACCGGCAGCGGCCGGAAGAGCAGCGCGTCCACGAGCGAGAACATCGCGGTATTGACGCCCACGCCGAGGCCGAGCGAGAGCATCGCGACGGCGAAGAACCCCGGGCTGCGGCGGATGCTCCGCCAGGCGTAGGTGGTGTCCTTCCGGATCGACTCGAGCATCAGGACCTCCGGCCGGACGACGGGTCCGGTCTGCCTGACTCATACGCGCCGGCGGCGGCGGAAGTTCGGCGGCGCGGGCTAGAGCTTGCGGAAGTTGCGGGCGCTGCGGTGTACGGCGGCGCCGGCGACGAACGACGGCAGGTGCTTCACGCCGAAGGCGATGGCGCGGTTCACCCGTCCCGTGACCACGACCGGCCGCCCGGCCGTCACGGCCGCGTAGCCCTCGCGGGCGACGTCGCGGGCATCGCTCCACATCCAGCGCGGCATCGCGCTCACCTGGGCGCGGGTGCCGGTGACGTCGTGGAACTCCGAATAGGTGAAGCCGGGGCAGACGGCCGTGACGTGCACGCCGTCAGCGCGGCACTCGCCGGCGAGCGCTTCCGAGAACTTGACGAGGAACGCCTTCGACGCGGCGTAGAGCGTGTGGCCCGGGGCGGCCGGCACGAGCGCGGCGAGCGAGGCGATGTTCAGGACACGGCCGAAGCGCCGCTCGATCATCCCCGGCAGCAGCCGGTGCGTCAGTTCGGCCACGGCCGTCACGAGCACCTGCACGAAGTCGCGCTGCCGCGCCCACTCGGTCGCGGCGTAGCGGCCGGGCACGCCGTAGCCGGCGTTGTTGACGAGCACGTCGACCTGCAGGCCGAGGGCGGCCACCGCCTCGACGAGGGCGGCCGGGGCCGCCGGATCGGCCAGATCCGCCACCACCACCACGACGGGCACGCCGTGACGGGTCCGCAGCCCCTCGGCGACGGCGGCCAGGCGATCGGCCCGCCGGGCCGTGAGCACGAGCCCGTAGCCGGCCTCCGCCAGCACGTCCGCGAAGGCGGCGCCGATGCCGGCCGACGCGCCGGTGACGAGCGCCGTGCGGCCTGTTCCTTCCCGCGTCATCGCCGACAAGTATAGGGGTGGGCGCCCGGGGCGGGCGCGCCGCGCACGTTATGATGGACTGTCCCCTGGGAGGTTGCCCATGTTCGCGAAAGTTGCCGCGCTCGCCGTCGCCGCCACGTTGTGCACCGGCTGCATCCGCAGCGCCACGCTCATCAAGGTCAAGGCCGATGGCAGCGGCACGGTCGAGCAGACCATGCTCATGAACGTCGGCATGGTGAAGGGGATGTTCGGCGGCCTCGGCGGCCAGCCCACCGAAACCCCCGGCACCGTGAACGAGGCCGACCTCCAGCGCGCCGCGCAGCGCATGGGCGAAGGCGTCACCTTCGTCTCGGCCACGCCGCTCAAGTCCGAAGACGGCTTCGAAGGCTCGAAGGCGATCTTCGCCTTCACCGACATCACCAAACTGCGCGTGGACCAGGACCCGAACATCTCCGGTTCGACCACCGGCGGCATCTCGACGCCGCCCAAGACCAGCAATCCCGTCACGTTCGCGTTCGCCAAAGGCACCGACGGCGCCTCGACGCTCACCGTCACGCTGAACGACAAGCCGAAGACCGACGCCGCGCCGAACGCCGCGCCCGGCGGGCCCGACATGGACAACCCGCAGATGCTCGACATGATGAAGTCGATGTTCAAGGGCTTCAAGATCGGCATCGACATCGAAGTGGCCGGCAAGATCCTGAAGACCAACGCCGACCACGTGGCCGGCTCTCGGGTCACGCTGCTCGAGATGGACATGGAAGCCCTGCTGCAGGACGAAACGAAGCTGAAGCAGGTGCAGAAGGCGCTCGGCCCGAACGCCTCGGTCAGCGAGCTCAAGCCGTATCTGAAGGACGTGAAGGGTCTGAAGGTGAACGACCCGGTCGTCACCATCGCCTTCCGCTAGGCCCGCTGGTAACATGCGCGCCGTGACACCGGCGCCGGAGGCGAAGCCGTTCCTCAAGTGGGTCGGGGGCAAACGCCAGCTCCTGCCGGTGCTCCGCACGTACTATCCGGCCGCGGTCAGCGGGTACCACGAGCCGTTCCTCGGCTCGGGCGCGGTGTTCTTCGACCTGTGGACGAGCGGACGCCTGGCCGGCGGCCCGGTGTGGCTGAGCGACGAGAACCCCGACCTCGTGGGCTGCTACCTGCGCGTGCGCGACGCGGCGGATGCGCTCATCGGCGAGCTCGGACGGCTGGCCGAGGGCCACGCCCAGGGGGGCCGCACCTTCTACTACGAGGTGCGCGACCAGCTCTTCAACCCGCGCCGGGCCGCCTGGGCCGCGGCGAGCGGCACGCCCGAGGCGTATCCGGTCGATCTCGCCGCCGCGCTCCTCTACCTGAACAAGACCGGGTACAACGGCCTCTTCCGGCTCAACCAGAAGGGCGGCTACAACGTGCCGGCCGGACGGTACACCCGGCCGCGCATCGTGCACGCCGAGCGCATCCGGGCCGCCTCGGCCGCCCTGGCCACGCCTGGCCTGTCGATCACCTGCCGGCCATTCGACCGGGTGGCCGGCGAGGCCCGGCCCGGCGAGTTCGTCTACTTCGATCCGCCGTACGCGCCGCTCGGGCCGACCTCCAACTTCCGGCAGTACACCGCCCGCGGGTTCTCGGACGACGACCAGGCCCGGCTGCAGGCGCTCGCGGTCGGTCTGGCCGGACGCGGCGTCCAGGTGCTGCTCAGTAACTCGAGCGCGGATTCGATCGTCAGACTGTACGGGGAGCGGACGGCCCACTCCGCCGGCCTGCGCATCCGCCGGGTGGCGGCGCGGCGCGCCGTCAACACCCGGGCCGACCGCCGCGGACCGGTCGAGGAACTGCTCGTGAGCAACCTCCCCCCGGTGGCCTGAGTGCCTGATTCCGACGGGCATTCACCCTAGCTGATCCATTTGCACGACTTTCCTGATCCCGCGGCGGCGCGGCCCCTGTCGAACCGCTCGTGAACCGCCGACAAAGTACGAGAAGGAATACGTACACCCATCGGCTATCTTGAGGTCGGGCACGGGCCAGACACCAAGATATGGTGGGCTGCACCCGGCCTGGAACCGCCGGGGAACCGTGCTACTCTGGCGAGAGCTACTGGCCTTGCGAAAGTGGCGGAACTGGCAGACGCGCCGGACTTAGGATCCGGTAGCCGCAAGGCTATGGGGGTTCGACTCCCCCCTTTCGCACCAGCCTTCGCTCGCTCGCGCGAGCTTGGCCAGGCGAGCCAAGCGAAGGCTGTCTCGCCGAAGCGCCGAAGGCGCGAAGGCGGACCACACCCTCCACCCACACACAAAAACCTAGATGAAGACAGAACTGGTAGACGTCAACGAGACGCGGCGGCAACTCACGGTGGAAATTCCCGTGGGCGACGTCGAGTCGGCCATCGAGCGCGTGACACGCGAATACACGAAGTCGGCGCGCCTGCCCGGCTTCCGTCCCGGCCGCGTGCCGCCGGGCGTCGTGCGCCAGCGTTTTCGCGCCCAGATCCTCCACGACGTCGCGCACGACCTCATCCCGCGCACCATCGACGACGTCCTGTCGTCCAAAGGGGTGGAGCCGGTCGACACGCCCGACGTGAAGGACGTCGTGGTCGAAGAAGGCAAGCCGCTCTCGTTCACCGCGAGTTTCGACGTGGTGCCGGCCTTCGAACCCGGCGACTTCGGCGACATCCAGCTGAAGCGCCAGCCGGTGGCGGTGGACGACGACAGCGTGCAGCAGACCCTCGAACGCCTGCGCGAACGCGCCGCCCGCTACGAGCCGGTTGAGGGCGGCGTGGCCGACGGCCACACCCTCGTCATCGACCTCGAGCGCCGCGCCACGGCCGCGGACGGCACCGTGCAGGCCCCTGACAACCACGAGAAGGTGTCGATCGAGATGGGCGCGCCGGCCAACCCGCCCGGCTTCGACACCGAAGTCACCGGGATGACGGTGGGTGACTCGCGCTCGTTCACGCTGAGCTACCCCGCCGACTACGCCGTGGCCGAACTCGCCGGCACGTCGGTGGCCTACACCGTGCACCTCAAGGAACTGCGCCGCCGCGTCGTGCCCGCGCTCGACGACGAGTTCGCGAAGGACCTCGGCGAGGAGCTCGACTCGCTCGACGCCCTCAGGACCCGCGTGCGGACCGACCTCGAAACCGAAGCCAGAGACGCCTCGGAACGCCAGCTCCGCGCCGACCTGCTGAAGCAGATCGCCAAGCGCCTGCCCTTCCCGGTGCCCGACGCCCTGGTGGACCGGGAAATCGACCGCCGCGTCGAAGATTTCGCGCGCCGGCTCATGTCGCAGCAGATCGACCCGCGCCGCGCCAACATCGACTGGGCCGCCTTCCGGCAGGGTCAGCGTGAGCCGGCACAGGAATCCGTGGCCTCCGCCCTCGTGCTCGACCAGGTGGCCCGGAGCGAGAACATCACCGTGACCGAGGCCGATCTCGAGCGCGAACTCGAGCGTTACGCCGAACGCACCGGCCTGACGCCGGCCGCCGTGAAGGCCCGGCTCGAGCAGGAAGACGGCCTGGGCCGCATGCAGGTGGGCCTCCGCCGGGAGACGACGGTGAACACGGTACTGGGCCGTGTTCAGGTGACCGAGTGAAGGGCGCGCCCGTCGCGCCGATTGCAGATCCCGAGGAACGAATCGTGACCGACTCGCGCATGCAGCTCGTGCCGATGGTGGTGGAACAGACCAACCGCGGCGAACGTGCTTACGACATCTTCTCCCGGCTGCTGAAGGACAACATCATCTTCATCGGCACGCCGATCGACGACAATGTCGCCAACGTCGTCATCGCGCAGATGTTGTTCCTCGAAGCCGAGGATCCCGACAAGGACATCCTGCTCTACATCAACAGCCCGGGCGGCGTCATCACGGCCGGTCTCGCCATCTACGACACCATGCAGTACATCCGGCCCGACGTGCAGACGCTCTGCATCGGGCAGGCCGCGTCGATCGCGGCCGTGCTGCTCTGCGCCGGCGCCAAGGGCAAGCGCGCCTCGCTGCCGAGTTCACGCATCCTCATCCACCAGCCGTGGATGCAGGGGCTGGGCGGGCAGGCCACCGACATCGCGCTCGCCGCCAAGGAAATCCTGCGCCAGCGCGAGCGCATCAACGAGATCATGGTCCTGCACACGGGCCAGCCGCTGAAGCGCATCCAGGACGATACCGAACGCGATTACATCATGTCGCCAGACGAAGCCAAGGAATACGGAATACTTGACGACGTGATTCGGAAACGGGTGTAACATCGATCGAGAGGCGTCCCTGCGTCGCCCCTCCTGCCGCGAGCATCCCTTATGGTCAAGAAGAACGGCGAGGGTGAAATCCTGCGCTGCTCGTTCTGTAACAAAGATCAGAACGACGTCAGGAAACTCATCGCCGGCCCCACGGTCTTCATCTGCGACGAATGTGTCGAGGTCTGCAACGACATCATCGCCGACGACAACCGTGAGAGCCGTAGTGTCCGCTCCACCCTGCCGTCTCCGCCCGAGATCAAGAAGTTCCTCGACGAATACGTCATCGGGCAGGAACGCACGAAAAAGAAGCTCGCCGTGGCGGTGTACAACCACTACAAGCGGCTCGAGATCCAGAAGCAGCCGAAGGGCCGGACCGACGTCGAACTGACGAAGTCGAACATCCTGCTCATCGGCCCGACCGGCACCGGCAAGACGCTGCTCGCGCAGACGCTCGCCAAGCTGCTGTCGGTACCCTTCACGATCGTCGACGCGACCACGCTGACCGAAGCCGGCTACGTGGGCGAGGATGTCGAGAACATCATCCTCAAGCTGCTGCAGGCGGCCGGCGGCGACATCGAGAAGTGCCAGCAGGGCATCGTCTACATCGACGAGATCGACAAGATCGGCCGCAAGGACGAGAACCCGTCGATCACCCGCGACGTGTCGGGTGAAGGCGTGCAGCAGGCGCTGCTCAAGATCCTCGAAGGCACGGTGGCCAACGTGCCGCCCCAGGGCGGCCGCAAGCACCCGCACCAGGAATTCTTCCAGATCGACACGACCAACATCCTCTTCATCTGCGGCGGCGCGTTCGTCGGGCTGGAGAAGGTCGTGGAACGCCGCCTCGGCCGCAAGACGCTCGGCTTCAAGGCCGACGTGAAGAGCCGCAAACAGCGCGACACCGGCTCGCTCCTCGAGCAGGTCGAACCGCAGGACCTCATCAAGTTCGGGCTGATTCCCGAGTTCGTCGGCCGCCTGCCGGTGCTCGGCACGCTGCACGAGCTCGACCGTCCGGCCCTGGTGCAGATCCTCACGCAACCGCGCAACGCCATCGCGCGTCAGTACCAGAAGCTCTTCGAATACGAGAACGTCAAGCTGCGCTTCACCGACGACGCCATGGAAGCCATCGCCGACATGGCCCTCGAACGCAAGATCGGCGCGCGCGGTCTTCGGATGATCATCGAAGACCTCATGCTCGAGCTGATGTATACGCTGCCGGGCCAGAAGAAGGGCCGGGAATACGTGGTCACCCGCGAAATGGTGATTACGAAGAACACGGGGCTCGAAGTCATCGAGAAGGCTGGTTGATGGACGTCTACGAAACCCTCCCCGTCGTTCCGCTGCGCGACGTCGTCGTCTTCCCGCACATGATGATGCCGTTCGTGATCGGACGGCCGTCGTCCATCCGCGCGCTCGAACATGCGCTGGGGAAAGACAAGCGGATCTTCCTGGCCGCGCAGCACGATGCCGGCACCGACGACCCGCGCCCCGAAGACGTCTTCATGATGGGCTGTGTCGCCAACGTGGTGCAGAGCCTGAAGCTGCCCGACGGCAACATCAAGGTGCTCGTCGAAGGCGTCGAACGCGCCCGCATCATCGAGTGGAAGGAAGACAAGGGCTTCTTCCGCGTCGTCGCCAAGGTGCTGCCCAAGCAGCGCGAGGCGAGCGGCGATGTCGAAACCACGATGAGCCGCGTGGTGGCCCTCTTCGAGCAGTACGTGAAGCTCTCGAACAACCTGCACTACGACGCGATGATCGCGGCCGTGAAGGTGGACGACCCGGGCAAGCTGGCCGACACGATTGCCGCCCACCTGCTCGTCGGCGTCGATGAGAAGCAGAACCTGCTCGAGATCATCTCGCCGCTCGAACGCCTCAACCGCATCGCCGGCATCCTCGATGCCGAAGTCGACAAGCTCCAGGTCGACCGCCGGATCCAGTCTCGCGTGAAGAAGCAGATGGAGAAGGCGCAGAAGGAGTACTACCTGAACGAGAAGATGAAGGCGATCCAGAAGGAACTGGGCCGCAAGGACGACAAGGGCAACGAGGTCGACGACCTGAAGAAGAAGATCGATCAGGCGCGCATGCCCAAGGACGTGGCCGAGAAGGCCATGCAGGAACTGAAGCGCCTCGAGGCGATGCCGCCGATGTCGGCCGAGGCCACGGTCTCGCGCAACTACCTCGACTGGCTCATCGCGGTGCCCTGGCACAAGAAGACCAAGGAAAGCCGCGACCTCAAGGTCGCCGAGACGGTGCTCAACGAAGACCACTACGGCCTCGACAAGATCAAGGAACGCGTGCTCGAGTTCCTGGCCGTGCGCGCCCTCGTCAAGAAGCCGAAGGCCACCATCCTCACGCTCGCCGGCCCTCCCGGCGTCGGCAAGACCTCGCTCGCCAAGTCGATCGCCCGCGCCATGAACCGCAAGTTCGTGCGCCTGTCGCTCGGCGGCGTGCGCGACGAAGCCGAAATCCGCGGCCACCGCCGCACCTACATCGGCGCCTTCCCCGGCCAGATCATCCAGATGATGAAGAAGGCCGGCACGGTCAACCCGGTCTTCCTGCTCGACGAAGTCGAGAAGATGTCGATGGACTTCCGCGGCGACCCGTCGGCGGCGCTGCTCGAAGTGCTCGACCCCGAGCAGAACACCACCTTCCAGGATCATTACCTCGACGTGGAGTACGACCTCTCGAACGTGATGTTCATCTGCACGGCCAACGTGCTGCACACGATCCCGCAGGCGCTGCGCGACCGCATGGAAGTGCTGCAGCTGGCCGGCTACACCGAGGTCGAGAAGACCGAAATCGCGCGGCGCTACCTGGTGCCGAAGGCGGTCGAGGGCAGCGGCCTCACCGACAAGAACATCACCTTCGGCGTCGACGCCATCCAGACGATCATCCAGCGTTACACGCGTGAAGCCGGCGTGCGCAGCCTGGAGCGCGAGATCAACGCTGTCTGCCGCAAGGTGGCCCGCAAGGTGGTCACCGAAGGCCCGAGCACGTTCGAAGAGATCACGCCCGACAAGGTCACGCAGTTCCTCGGCGTGCCCCGCTTCCGCCCCAGCCTGGCCGAAGAGCAGAACGAAGTGGGCGTGGCCACCGGGCTCGCGTGGACGGAAGTGGGCGGCGAGATCCTGGTCACGGAAGCCACCCTCATGCCCGGCCGCGGCCGCCTCACGCTCACCGGCAAGCTCGGCGACGTGATGCAGGAATCGGCGCAGGCGGCGATGGCCTACATCCGCTCGCGGGCCGAGGAATTCGGCATCCCGAAGGATTTCAACCGCAAGCTCGACGTGCACGTCCACATTCCCGAGGGCGCCATCCCGAAGGACGGGCCGTCGGCCGGCATCACCCTCGCCACCGCCATGATCTCGGCGCTCGCCAAGATCAAGACGCGTCGCGAGGTGGCGATGACGGGTGAAATCACGCTGCGCGGCAAGGTGCTGCCCATCGGCGGCGTGAAGGAGAAGGTGCTGGCGGCCCACCGGGCCGGCGTCACCACCATCCTGCTGCCGAAGGACAACGAGAAAGACCTCGCCGACATCCCGAAGAACGTGCTCGACACGCTCAAGATGCACCTGGTCTCGAACATGGACGAGGTGTTGAAGCTCGCGCTCGAGGGTCCCATCACCCCGTTGCCGCCGTCGGTGGAAGCCGACGTGGCCGAGGGCGACGGCCCCGACGCGGTTACCCACTGAGGGGCTTGGCGCGCATTTCAGCCGAGTTCGTCACCAGCGCCGCGGGCCCCGGGAGCTTCCCGAAAGAGGAGCTTCCCGAGATCACCTTCGTCGGCCGGTCGAACGTCGGCAAGTCGAGCCTTATCAACGCGCTGGTCCGGTCGCAGGTGGCCCGGACGAGCGCGGCCCCGGGAAAGACCCGTTTGGCCAATTTCTACCGGCTGAAACGGGAGGGCGACGCCCCGTTCTACCTTGTCGATCTGCCCGGGTATGGATACGCCCGGGGCGGCGACAAGGCGGCGGCCGAGTTCGACGCGCTGGTCGGCGCGTATTTCCATCGTGAAGGTCGCGACGGCTTCTCGCCCGTGCGGGGAGCCTTCCTGCTCGTCGACAGCCGGCACCCCGGCCTCGACAGCGATCGGCGCGCCTGGGCGTGGCTGGAAGGTCAGGATGCCGAACACGGCGTCCTGGCCACGAAGATCGACAAATTGACGCGGGCGGAACGCCAACGTCATCTGCGTGAGATAGAAGCGCACCATCAAGGCCCGGTACTGCCGGTTTCGGCGGTTTCCGGGGAAGGACTGGACGAACTGTGGAAACTGATAGCAAGCCTGCTCAAGCGGCAGCCGCCCCCCCACAACAGGACCAAGTAGTCACGCTCGACCTCTCCACCCTGAAGGAGATGAGCGTGTCCTCCCTCACCAAGGTGGCGAGGGAGCTCGACATCCCCGGCGCCACCGGGATGCGCAAACAGGAGCTCATCTTCGAGATCCTGCGCGCCCGGGCCGAGAAGAGCGGTCTCATCTTCTCGGAAGGGGTCCTCGAGGTGCTGCCTGACGGCTTCGGCTTCCTGCGCGCCCCCGACTACAACTACCTGGCCGGGCCCGACGACATCTACGTGTCGCCGTCGCAGATACGGAAGTTCGACCTGCACACGGGCGACACCGTGGCCGGCCAGATCCGGCCCCCGAAGGAAGGCGAACGTTACTTCGCCCTCATCAAGGTCGAAGCGGTCAACTTCGAACCTCCCGCCCGCGGCAAAGAGCGCATCTTCTTCGAGAACCTCACCGCGCTCTACCCCCAGGAAAAGATCAAGCTCGAAGCCGACGCCGAGAACCTCTCGACGCGCGTGATGGACCTGATGACGCCGCTCGGCAAGGGCCAGCGCGGACTCATCGTGGCGCCGCCCCGCACCGGCAAGACGATGCTGCTGCAGGCGATCGCGAATGCGATCACCACCAACCACCCCGAGGTCTATCTCATCGTGCTGCTCATCGACGAGCGGCCCGAAGAAGTGACCGACATGCAGCGTTCGGTGCGCGGCGAGGTCATCAGCTCGACGTTCGACGAGCCGGCCCAGCGCCACGTGCAGGTGGCCGAGATGGTCATCGAAAAGGCCAAGCGCCTCGTCGAGCACAAGAAGGACGTCGTCATCCTGCTCGACTCGATCACGCGTCTCGCGCGCGCCTACAACACCATCGTGCCCACCAGCGGCAAGGTGCTCTCTGGCGGCGTCGACAGCAACGCCCTGCAGCGCCCGAAGCGTTTCTTCGGCGCCGCGCGCAACATCGAAGAAGGCGGCTCGCTCACGATCATCGCCACCGCGCTCGTCGACACCGGCTCGCGCATGGACGAAGTGATCTTCGAAGAGTTCAAGGGCACCGGCAACAGCGAAGTGCATCTCGACCGCAAGCTCGCCGACCGTCGCGTGTTCCCCGCCATCGACATCCAGAAGAGCGGCACCCGCAAGGAAGAGCTCCTCATGTCGAAGGAGGATCTCAACCGCGTCTACGTGCTGCGCCGCGTGCTCACGCCGCTCAGCCCGGTGGAAGCCATGGAGCTGCTGCTCAGCAAGATGGGCAAGACCAAGAGCAACGGCGAGTTCCTGAACGCGATGAGCGGCGGCA
>CADEFD010000060.1 GCA_902826515.1 uncultured Acidobacteriota bacterium | reverse complement strand
TCGTCTCGATCACCGAGCGCACCCGCGAGATCGGCACGCGGCTCGCCATCGGCGCCCTCGAGCGCGAAGTGCTGCTGCAGTTCCTCGTCGAGGCGGTGACGCTGTCGTCGATCGGGGGTGGGCTCGGCATCGTGCTCGCCGCCGGTGCCTCGATCGTGCTGGCGCAGGCGATGCGCGTGCCCTTCCTCTTCGATCCCTCGATCAACCTGGTGGCGTTCGGATTCGCCGCCAGCATGGGCGTGCTCTTCGGCTACCTGCCGGCGCGCCGCGCCGCCCATCTCGACCCGATCGACGCGCTGCGCCACGAGTGAGTGCGCGTTGACGATTCTTTACCGGCCAGAACCGCCGGCGCGCGGTCCTACCCTTCGACTGCCACGCCACCCGCGCCGCCAGGGACTTTTCGCCATGCGTATATCGTCTGCCCGCCTCCTCCTCGCCGCGTTCGTCGCCGTCTCTCCCGTGGCGGCCAGTGTCGCCGGCCCCGCACCGGCGCCCACGGATGTCCACACTCGCATCGCCGACGCCGTGCGCCGGGACGCCGCCGCCAGCGTCGTGCACATCGTCACGACCGGCTACCGGCCGGTACGCGGCACCTCCGACGCGACGACGCCCGTCGTGCGCCGTCAGTCACTGGCCGGGTCGGGCGTGGTCATCGACGATGGCCTCATCGCGACCACGAGTGCCCTCCTGGCCGGCGCCGATGAGGTGCTCGTGACCTTGCCGTCATCAGGCGGACGGAGGGCCCGCAGCGTGCGCGCGACGCTGGCCGGGCTCGCGCCGGAGGTGGGCCTCGCGCTGCTGCGCGTCGAGGCCGCGAGCGCGGTCGGCCTGCGCGCGGTCGCCATCGCCTCGCCGGCGAACATCAGCCGCGGTCTCTCGGTGTTCACATTGCGGGGGGACGCGGCCGGCGCTCTCGGCGTCACGCCCACGACCGTCGAGGCCGTCGCGCTGTCGGTCGAGCCGATGTCGGCCACCGCGTGGATTCAGACGGCCGCGGCGCCCCGGGCAGACGCCTGCGGCGGCCCGGTGGTGGATGCCACCGGGGCGCTCGTCGGCCTCACGACGTGTCCGGACGACGCGGACGGCGCGGCCGGGTATGCGATTCCGGGCGCCGTCGTGGCCCTCGCCGCGCCGCAGCTGCGCGAGTTCGGTCACCTGCATCGCGCGAGGCTCGGCCTGACCATCGAAGCGATCTCGCCCGAGATGCGCCGCGGCCTCGGCCTCGGCCCGACGCCAGGCGTGATCGTCGCGGACGTGGTGCCGGGCGGGCCGGCCGAGGCCGCCGGACTCGCGCCCGGCGACATGCTGACGGCCATGGGCGGACGCGCGCTCGCGGACGTCTCGATGACCGACTTCAGCCAGCACCTGCTCGCGCTCACCGACGGCGCGTTGGTGCCGATCGCGCTCGAACGCGCCGGCCGGCCCGGCCTCGCCACGGTAACTGCCGTCGTGCCGGACCACGACTGTGCGCGCCCCGGGCTCGTGGACGTCGATGCCCACGTCATCGCGGCGCTCGGCGTCATCGGCGTGCCGGTGGAGCCTGCGCTCATGGAGTTCTTTCCGGACCTGCGGGCCGACACCGGCGTGGTGGTGCTGTGGCAGATCGACGGTCCGCGTCCGGGCGGCCTCGCGCTGACCCGCGGCGATGTCATCCACGCCGTGAACGGCGAAAGCGTCGCCACGCCCGCCGAAGTGCGTGAGCGCCTCCGCCGCGTGCCCCGCGGCACGCCAGTCGTGCTGCAGGTGGCACGTGCCGGCGCGCTCACGTTCATGACCGCCGCGACGGACCTGCGCTGACGGCGCTACGCGTCGCCGGCCGGCTCGACGTGCACGAGCACGTCGGCCACCCAGTCGAGTTCCTGCCGCACGCGGCTCCGCACGTGGCCGCCCACGCCGTGGGCCTCGGCCACCGACATCCGCGGGTCGACTTCGAGGTGCAGGTCCACGTGATAGCGCATCCCGGTCTTGCGCGCGTAGACCTTGTCGACGCCGCGCACGCCGGGCACCGCGAGCGCGCTCGTCTTGACGCGCGCCATGAGCGCGGCATCGGGCATCGTGTCCATCAGCTCGAGCGACGCGTCGCGCAGCACGCGCACGCCGGTCACGACCACGACGATGCCCACGACGAAGCCGCCGTAGTGGTCGGCGGCCATGAACCGCGTGTTGTCGTACATCGTGAGCCCCACGGCGACGAGGGCCGCCACGGCGGCGAGGATGTCCACCGCGTCGTTCCAGCCGTCGGCGACGAGCGCGGCGCTACGCAGGCGGCGGCCGGCGCGGAACTTGAGCATTGCCATCACCGCCCGCACGACGATGGCGATGGCGAGCGCCACGATCGCGATCGCCGTGGGCGGCGGGTGCGACGCGCCCACCGCCTGCAGCGAGTTCCAGCTGATGCCGACGCCGCCGGCGCTCAGCACGAGGCCGACGACGAACGCCGCCAGCGTCTCGACGCGTCCGTGTCCATACGGATGGTCATCGTCCGCCGGCTTCGCCGCTGCCACCATGCCGAGGAAGACCACGGTCGAGGCCAGCACGTCGCCGGCGAACTCGACGCCGGTCGCGAAGACCGACGTCGATCGCGAGAGCACGCCCACGGTGATGTTGAGCGCGGCGAGGCACCCGCTGGCGATGATGCCGGCCAGCGCAATGCGCTGTCCGCTGCGGGCATCAGCCTGGGGCGACGACGACATGCCTGCCCATGGTATGGCGCGGCGGCCTCCCGTGGCGAGGCGCTGACTGGACCGGCACACGCGCAACTTTTAGGTTGCAGATCAACAGCGGCCGCGGCTACAGTCATCAGCAACTGAAAGGTTGCCCATGAGCAGCAACACCGACGCCATCCGCAAGACCGCCCGTCTCGACGCGCCTCTGGCGCGCGTGTGGGACGCGGTGAGCGACAGTCGTCAGTTCGGCGCCTGGTTCGGCGCCGAGTTCGACGGGCCGTTCACGCCGGGTACGACACTGACCGCCCGGATTCGCCCCACCACCGTCGATCCCGAGGTGGCGCGGCTGCAGGAGCCGCACGCCGGCCATGCGTTCGAGGTCGTCGTGACCGCGGTCGAACCGCCGCATCGGCTCGCCTTCCGCTGGCATCCGCACGGCACCGGCGGCCCCGACCACGCCGGCGACCCGATGACCCTCGTGGAGTTCCTGCTCGAGGCCGACGGCGACGCCACGCGGATCACCATCACCGAGTCGGGCTTCGATCGCATCGCCCGCGAACGCCGCGCGCAGGCCTTCGACGCGAACGACGGCGGCTGGACGCATCAGCTCCGGCTCGTGGACCTGTACGTCACAGGCGCGCGCTGACGGCGTCGGCGATGTCACCCCAGAGCCGTCCCTCCCCCGCCACGCTCGCCGGCCTGGCGCCGGTGTTCACCGCGCTCGGCGACGCCACGCGCCTGCAGCTCGTGTCGCGACTCTGTCACGAGGGGCCGCTCTCGATCACGCGGCTGGCTGACGGCACGGCCCTGACCCGTCAGGCGGTCACGAAACATCTGCGCGTGCTCGGCGATGCCGGACTCGCAGGCAGCGAGCGGCACGGCCGTGAGCAGTTGTGGCACGTGGACGCACGCCGGCTCGCCGAGGTGCGGCGGCTGCTCGCGCAGGTGAGCGCGCAGTGGGACGACGCCCTCGGCCGCCTGGCCGCGTTCGTCGAGCGCGAACGGCGCTGACGCGCTAGAAGTGCGAGACGTCGAGGGCGAACGTCACGCGCTCCGGCACGAGGCCGATGTCGTAGACCCGCACGCACCACACGCCGGGGTCGGCGGTGACGGTCAGTTGCGGCGCGCCCCCCACCGCCACTTCCACGGCGCGCGTGAGATTGCAGCCCGAGCCGTCGGGGCGCGGGATGCCGAGGCCGATGCCGAGGCGCACGTCCGGACTCGCCGCCGTGAGGGTGAGGCCGACGACACCCGTCGTCAGCTGCTCGAACGACCGCGACGCCGAACCGTTCGCGGTGAACGATGACGTGAACGTGAAGGTGGCCGCCGATGACGACGCGGCCGTCGGGGAGGCCGTGGTGGAACAACCGGCGGCGGCAAGCACCGCGAGCACACCGAAGAACAGACGCGGCGTGTGAGTCATGGATGCGTGAACCGCACGGCAAAGCGCACCGGTGTCGTGACGGTGCCGGGGTCGGCGACGTCGATGCAGTAGATGCCGTCGCCGGCCAGATGGGTGAACTGCGACTGCAGTGCCGCCGGCACCGTGACCACGGTGGCCGGCGGGCACTCCGTGCCCTGCGGCCGGCCGACGCCGACCCTGAGGGGAATCGTCAGCGGCGCGCCGGTGTCGGCGCTCGTCACGCTGGCGAGGGTGACCGTCACCGGCCCGCTGGTCTCGAGCGTGAACGAATAGAAGCGGCGGCCGCCCGGGCCGATGACGTTCGAGAACTGCGCGGTGGAGAACGTCACGGTCTCCGGGCTCGTAACCGTCTCGGCGGCCTCGTCACCACACGCCGCGGCCACCAGCGTGCATACCATCACGGCAGCAAGACGCGTGGCGCTCATGGGTGCGCGATCGTGACGGCGACGGTGGCCGTCTGCGCCAGGTTGCCGATGTCGGCGACCTTCACGCAGTAGATGCCCGGCGCGTAGACGCTGCTCACCTGCGGCGACGCCCCCGCCGGCCCGTTCGTGAGCGTGGTGGTGGAACAGTCTTCACCGCTCGGCGCGCCGACGCCGAGGCCCATCCACACCGTGGACGGCACGCCGGCGCCGCCGACGCTCGCGAGGGTCACGTTCACGGTGCCGTTGTCGGCCACGGTGAACGCATAGAAGCTGCTGCCGCCCACCGTGACGGTACCGTTGAACTCTTCGGTGGTCGTCGGCGAGGCCACGGTGGTAGTGGTCGTGGTGTCGGTCGCGGAGGTTGGCGTCTCGGTCTTGTCGCAGGCGGCGATCACGACGAGGGGGATGAGGGCCGCGAGGGTCCGGCGTGTCACCACGCGGGGCCGCGGAGTGTCGCGTCGAGGCGACAGTTTGCAGGGAAATGGCATACCGGCGACGTCGCACTGCAAACCGCTCTCCGCGGAAGGCCGTCCGCGGCTCGTCGCGCGTAAGGTTTTGCAAAGATGATTCAGGGGACACGCCGTGCTCGTTACAGGACAGGCCGAGCCCGCCGTCGATCGCGAATATGCCGAGGATTCCGCCGCGGCGCGCGACGGCGGGGCTGGCACCGAGGTTGCTCATCCGTGCAGTGCCTGCCTCGGAGCACTACCAGTGACCTCACGTCTTCGCTCTCTTCGATGGATCGTGGCCGCGGGACTCTGCGCCACGGTCATGACCCTCTGGCCCGGTGAGGCCAGCGCCCAGCGCCGCGGACGGCCGGGGCGTGGTGGCGGCCGCGTGGTCGTCGCCTCGCCCCTCTACTTCGGCTACGGCTACGACCCCTTCTACTGGAACTGGGGCTGGGGCCCCGGCTGGGGCTTCCCCGGCATGTACCCGCCTTTCGGCCAGGGCTGGGGTGGCATGGCGGGCGGTTCAGCCCGCCTGCAGATCACCCCGAAGCAGGCGGAAGTCTACGTGGACGGCTATCTGGCCGGCTCGGTCGACGACTTCGACGGCTACTTCCAGCGCCTCGACGTCGCGCCGGGCGAACACGAGCTGACCATCTATCTCGAGGGCTTCGAGACCATCACCCAGAAGGTGTTCTTCCAGCCAGGCGAGACCCTCGACATCCGGCAGCGGATGACGCCGCTCGCGCCGGGTGCGTCGAGCGGACCGCGGCCCACCGCCGCGACGCCGCCGGCGCTGCCGCCCGACATGCCGCCAGGCCCCGAACCGGGGCGCGTACCGCGCGGACCGCGTCCGCCGTTCGGCGACACGTCGCCGGCCTCGTCGAACTTCGGCACGCTCTCGATTCGCGTGCAGCCCGCCGACGCCACGCTGCTCGTGGACGGCGAAGAATGGTCGGCGCCCGAGGGCGACGGCCCGGTCCTCATCGACCTGCCCGAGGGCGCGCACGAGATCGAAGTGCGCAGGGACGGCCTGCCGGCCTATCGCCGCACGGTGCAGATTCGCGGGGGACGCACACTCCCGCTGAATGTGAGCCTGTCGCGATGATGCGCCGACCGAGGTGAAGCCCCCTCCTGCGCGCGTCCTCGGCCGTCGAGGACGCGCGTGTCCTTCCTCAGCCCGCCAAAACGGCGCGGATGCCGGCGACGATCTCGTCCACGGTGGCTTCGTAGGCGAAGGTCGTGCGCACCCGGCCCTGCGTGTCGAGCGCGTAGACCTTCGTGGTGTGCGAGATGGTGTATTTCGCCGCCGACTCCGGCGTGGGCACGATCTCGTAGGCAGCCGCGTACTGCTTCACGACAGCGTCGATCTGGGCCTTCGTGCCGGTAAGCCCGAGCGCGTCGACCGAGAAGTTCTCGAGATCCGCCTTGAGCACGTCCGGCGTGTCGCGATCGGGATCGACCGAGATGTAGAGCGTGCGCACGCGCTCGCGGTCGTCACCGAGGCGCCGGGCCACCGTCGAGAGCTTCGACAGGGTGGTCGGGCAGGCGTCGGGACAGGAGCTGTAGCCGAAGAAGATCAGCACGACCTTGCCGCGCAGCGTGTCGAGCGCAAACGGCTGGCCGTCGTGACCGGTGAGCTGGAAGTCGCCGCCAATCGGCAGCACCGGCAAGGCGTCGGCGCCCGACGCCGCGCCGGGCGCGGCCGGCTGCCCGCAGCCGGCCACTCCAGCAATCGCGGTGGCCAGCAGCCCGCCGACCACCCGCCGGCGGGTCAGCCGGTCGCTCACTTCATCCCCTCGGGGCGCCGGAACTGCGCCGGGGTCGTGACCTTCGTGCCGTCGTCGAAGGTCAACGTGAGGTTCATGGTGTCACCAGCGGCGGGTTTGCCCTTGATGCCGAAGATCATCACGTGGAACGAGCCGGGCTTCAGTTCCACCTTCCCCCTGGCCGGCACGTCGATCTGCTTGACCGGCGACATCCGCATCATGCCGCCCTCGTTCTTCATCTCGTGCAGTTCGACCTTCTCGGCGGCGTCGGTCGCGGCGCTCACGATCGCACGCGGCGTCGCCCCGGCGTTTTCGACCACGACGAAGACACCGGTCATGTTGCGGCCGCCCATGGGTTCGCGGGCCCACGCGTCGTGCGCGGTCAGCACCGGGGTCTGGGCGAGCGCGGGCGTCGCGGCCACGAAGGCGCCGGCGGCGCAGAGCACACTCATCAGGAACAGGGGCAGGAGGTGGCGCTGTGTCATGGCTGGCGCGCTCCCTGGCGCGCCGGGTCGTGCAGTGAGATGACGTAGAGGGCGAGCGACTGCCGCTCGAACTCCGACAGGTGGTCGAACTTCGGCATGCCCTGCTGGTGATGCGAGGGGGCGCCGGTAGCGCCGGTGGCGGCGGCCGCCGGCACGAGGATGCCCGTGGCCAGCGTGTGCGCGATGGCCTCGACATCGAAGCCGCGCTTGAAGGCCGCGACGTCCTGGAAGTCGCGCGGCCGCGGATCGAGCGTCTGCCCCACCGGACCATCACCCCGTCCGCCCGGCCCGTGACAGCTCGCACAGCCGTTCTCGGCGTAGAGCATGCGCCCTTCCTTCACCGTGGGCAGGGGACGCTGCTCACAGCCGACAAGGGTCAACACCGACACGACGGCGAGGCACTGGACGACGACACTCGGGCGCATGCACGTTCATCGTGCACGCCGATCGGTCCGGCTGAGCTGCGGCATGATGTCGCAGCGTCCCTGGTGTCAGCGCACCTGGCCTTCGAGGAAATCCACCAGCCGCGTGAAGGGGTCGAACCCGAGCACGCGCGGAGCGTCGGCCACGAAATTCGAGAGCGCGTTGATGTCGTAGTAATAACGCCGGCCGTCACGGTCGTCCACGAGGTACTCGACGCCGCCCACCTCGATGCCCGCCGCGGCCAGAATACGCTCCACGTCGGCGATGGCGTCGGCCGGCGGCGACGCCCGCTCCACCCGGATGCCGGCCTTCGGCGCTTCCACCGCGCAGGCGCCGCCCACCGCGACGGCGCCGGTCCCGGCTGCGCCCGGCTGGCAGATGTCCGCCGGGCACAGGTTGAAGCTCTGGCCGCTGCTGAAGACGTCGATGGCGTAGAGATACCGCCCGCCCAGCACCTCGACACGGGTGATATGGCCGCCGCGCGCCGGAATGAACTCCTGCACGAGCGCCGTCTGGTCGAGGCCGAGCGCCACTTGACCCCCATCCACCGCGCGCTGCAAGGCCTCGGGCGTGTCGTAGCGCACGATGCCGGCGCCGCTGCCGCCGATGTTGGCCTTGACCACCACCGGGAACCGCAGTCCTTCAGCCGCCGCCGGCGCCTCGGCGGGGTGATTGATGACACGCGCCGCCGGGAATGGCAGGCCCAGTGACTTGAGCAGCGACAACTGCAACGCCTTCGACGTCTCGATCCGGTAGGCGTCGATGCCGTTCACGACGCGCACGCCGAGCTGCTCGAGATGGGCGAGGTAGTTGAGCGTGTAGAGGATGCCGTGGCCGTGGCCGCGCAGATAGGCCGACGGACTCATGCGGTTGAAGACCAGGCCGTACTGGCGTCCGTCGCCATTGGTCGCGTCGTAGCGGTGCTGCGTGGCATCGAGACGTTCGTAGGGCGTGCCGCGTCGATCGAGTTCGGCGAAGAGTGGGCGGAACCACTCGGGGTGTTCGAAGTAGATGCCGATGGGACGTGTGACCGGACTCGCCATTGCTTGTGCTCCCTGCGCTGAAGGCTGGAGGTGCGGGAGGGATTCGACGCCACCGCACCGGTAAGGGGTGGACTACCGGATCACCTCGAGCCGCCACGCCGCCGTGGCGCGCGCCGGCGCGAAGCAGACGCGGTCGTTGCACGCCTGATAACGCAGCACCGCCGGCACCGCGAGGTCGCCCTGGGCGGCGGTGGCCGCCACGGTGAGCCGCACGCCGATTTCGAAAGCGGGCCCGAGCACGTCGAGTGTGTCGGTGCGGCCGGCCTGCCGCAGTTCGGTCGGCACCGGGTAGGCGACCGCGTCCACGGTGACGCCGGGCGGCGCCTCCACCGTGAGCACCGTCGCGATGAGTGACGCATCGCGCGGCTCGTGCGCCTGCACGTGCACGTCCTCGGGCAGCCGCACGGTGAGCGACACCTCCACCGTGTCACCAGGGCGCGCGGTCACGCGCTCGACGCCGGGCGCCACGTCGGCGCGCGGTCGTCCGGGCTGCGCGAGCACCACCGGCGGCGTGGCAAACGCGATGACGGCGAGCGCCACGCGCGGATCGACGATCATCGCGACGCTCCCGCTTCGGCCAGCAGGCGCTCCACGAGGGTCGTGATCTCGTGTTCCGCCTTCGTGTAGAACTCGCCGCTCCCAGGACTCGGGAACCCGGCATGCACGGCGCGCACCCGGCCATCGCGGCCGAGCACGAACGTGGTCGGGAAGGCATCGAGGTTCTGGGCCTGCGGCACCTTCTCGTTCAACTGATCGGGTTCACCGGCCAGCAGCACCGTGTAGTCGAGGCCGTAGGTGGCGATGAAGGCCCGGAGGCGCGCGGGGTTCGCGAGCTGGTCGGCTTCCTCGAACGACAAGGTCACGATCTCGAGGCCCTTGCCTCGGTACTCCCGCGAGAGGGCCGCGAGGAACGGCGCCTCGTCGTGGCAGTTGGGGCACCAGCTGCCGCTGATGTTGACGAGCACGACCTTGCCGCGGAACCGCGCGTCGGACGAGCGCACGATCTGGCCCGAGAGATCCGGAAACGCGAACACGAACGGTTCGGCCGGCCGCTTCATGCGCGTGTGCAGCGACGGGTCGGTGGGCACGCCAATCGAGGCGGCGCGAGGCGCGTCGGCCCGGGCCGCCACGAGCGCCGGCTGGCCGTTCTGCGAGAGCGCCAGCGTGCCGTCGGCGTTCGGCGTGACGTCGAGGCGCAGCGGCCGCGCGCCGGAGAAGTGTCCGAGCACGAACCGGCCGTCCTGCCAGCGCCCGGTGAGCGTGCCGGTGTCGCCGTCCACGCGCAGGATGGTGGCCGCCAGCGCGTCGCCGGTCTGCGTGGCGATGAACCGCCACGCCGCCTCGCCCTTGGTGCTCTTCGCCTGCACGACCCAGGTGCCGGCCACCTGCGGGGCGGCCGCGGACGCCACCGCGAGTGTCGCCGTGGCGCGCACCGCGCGGAACGGCAGCGGCTCACCCCGGGCGCGCCGGTACTCGCCGGTCAGCCGGCCCGCCGCTTCGGACGTCACCAGGGTGGCCGCGTACTGCTCGAAGCGGAAGGACGTGCCGTCCGGCGCCGTCGTCACCGCCGTGGACGTGATGCGCCGGTCGCCATTGAAGAACGACGCCTGCAGCCCCTGTGCGCCGTCGGCGATTTCGAAAGAAAACGGCACCTCCTGCCCGTTGACCACGACGGTCGCCTCCCACCGCCCGGCGACCGCCGCGTGCTGCGCCCGCGCTATCCCGGGGGCAAGGACGACCAACATCCCGGCCGCCAGCGCCGACATCCGCCAGTTTGTGAACATGACCTGCATGAGCTGACTCCTTCTCGTGACCGGATACGCGCGCGAATAGAAAAAGGCCCGGAAAGCTGGATGCCTTCCGGGCCTCGAGACTGCGAAGAACCTGTTCGTGCGCGGGGAAACGCTAGGCGGGCACGATCCGGAAAGACACAGCGCGGCTGTCGGAGGCGATGGCTCCGCAGCGACAACAGGCGCAGGTCTGGACCGCGAACACGATGTCCCGCTTATCCCACGCACCTGCCCGGAGTGTCAAGCACGGGCCCCCAGCCCGGCCATGCCGTGGCGGCCTGTCTGCTACACTTCTTCACGAAATGAATTTGTCTTCACCACGTGAAGAGGGGCTCACCCTGCGCGCGCGCCTCAAACTCGCGACCCGCGACGCCATTCTCGACGCCGCCGCCGACGCCTTTGCCAGCGACGGCGCCGCGCACGTCCGCATCGAGGACATCGCCAGCCGCGCCGGCATCGCCGTGGGCACCGTCTACAACTACTTCACGGACCGTACGGATCTCGTGAACGCGCTGCTCGAGACGCGCACGCAGGGACTCATCGACGCGCTCGACGCGGCGCCGGCCGCCGCGGCCACGACGGCGGCCGGACGGTTCGCCGGCGAGCTGCGTCATTTCGTGGCGGTGCTCGCCCGTTACGTGGACGCCAACCACGTGCTGCTGCACGTGCTCATCCAAGAGGAGCAGCAGCGCGGCATCGACTCGAAGTCGGCGCGGCGCCGGCGCTCCGTGCTCGGGCAGCTGCTCGAGCGCGCCGAGCGGCTGATGACGCAGGGAATCCGGGCGCGAGGGCTGCAGAAGGGCGATCCGGTCGTCTACGCGTCGCTGCTCCTCGGCATGGTCCGCGGCATCGGCGCCACCGCGCTCACTCGCGGCACCCTGCGCGTGGCCGACCACGCCGACACCATCGTCGCGGTGTTCCTGAGCGGGGCGGGGCGATGAGCACCGCCGCCATCGCCGTGCCGCGGTCGGTGCGCGCGCCCACGAACAAGTGGCTGGTCACGATCTCGATCAGCTTCGGCACGCTCATGGGGGCCATCGACTCGTCGATCGTCAACGTCGCGCTGCCGCAGATGCGCGGCGCCGTCGGCGCCACGCTCCAGGAAATCACGTGGATCAGCACCGCCTACGCGGTGGCGCTCGTGCTCGTGATGCCGCTCACGGCGTTCCTCGGCCGCCAGTTCGGCCAGAAGCGCGTGTATCTCATCTGCCTGGGGCTCTTCCTGCTGGGCTCGTTCCTGTGCGGCATCGCCACGTCGCTGCCGGCGCTCGTCATCTACCGCGTCATCCAGGGGCTCGGAGCGGGCGCGCTGCAGCCCACCGAGCAGACCATCCTGCGCCAGACCTTCCCGCCCGAGGAACAGGGCATGGCGATGGCCCTCTTCGCCATGGCGGTGATGCTCGGGCCGGCGATTGGGCCGACCCTCGGCGGCTACATCGTCGACAACTACCACTGGTCGTGGATCTTCTTCATCAACCTGCCGGTGGGACTACTCGGCTTCTTCATGGTGACGAGCTTCGTGCACGAAGATCCGGAGCTGCTCGAGCACAACCGTCTTGCCGCCGAGACGCAGCGGAAGAACGTCGACTGGCTCGGCATCGGCTTCATGTGGATCGGGCTGGGCGCGCTGCAGTACTTCATCGAGGAAGGGGCCAAGGACGACTGGTTCGACTCGCGCGTCATCACGCTCACCTTCGTGCTGGCCCTCGTCGCGCTCGCCGCCTTCGTCATCCGCGAGCTCACCGCGCCGTCGCCCGCCGTCGATCTGCGCCTCTTCAAGGACCCGGTGTTCCTCTCGGGCACGGCGGTGGGCGGCCTGATGTTCGCCATGCTCATGGCCAACCTCTTCCTGCTGCCGGTCTTCATGCAGGAAATCCTCGGCTTCACGGCCGTACAGTCGGGCACCGCGCTCATGCCGCGCGCCCTGGTGATGATGCTGGCCGTGCCGATCGTGGGCCGCATCTACAATCTCGTGTCGCCGCGCGCCTTCATCGCCTTCGGCGTGCTGCTCTTCTCGTTCAGCTCGTGGATGCTGAGCCACCTCACGCTCGACTCCGGCACCTCGCACATCATCGTGCCGCTCCTCGTGCAGGGCGTGGCGTTCGCCTGCCTGTTCGTGCCGCTCACCACCGTGGCCCTGACCAACGTGCCGCGCCACCGCATGGCCGACGCCACCGGACTCAATTCGCTGGTGCGCCAGATGGGCGGCGCCATCGGCCTGGCCGCGTTCGCGACGATGCTCGGCACCCAGGGCACCGTGGCCCGCGCCGGCATCGACGCGCACATCACGGCCACGCGCCCCGAGGTGTGGCAGCAGCTCCAGGCCACCCAGGCCGGCCTCGTGGCACGTGGCATGGACGCGGCCTCGGCAAAGACCGCGGCGCTGCAGTCGATGACCGGCCGGGTGATCATGCAATCCACCGTCCTGTCGTTCGAGCACATCTTCCTGCTCGCCGGCGCGCTGTTCCTGCTGGTGCTGCCCCTGCTCTATTTCCTGCGCGCGCCCCGGATTGGCCCGGCGGCGCCCCCTGACGTGCACGTGGAGATCTGACCGATGACCGCGACGAGTGATTCGATGCCCCCTGCTCCCCGCCGGCGCCCGCGCCAGGCGTTCGTGGTCCTGACCGCGCTCACGCTCGTCGTCCTCGGCGGCCTCGGCGCGTATGCCTGGTACACAGCCGGCCAGGAGGCCACCGACGACGCGCTCGTCGAAGCCGACGTGGTGGCCGTGACTTCGCGCGTGAACGGCCTCGTCGCCCGGCTGCACGTGAGCGACAACCAGGTCGTGAAGAAGGGCGACCTCGTCGCCGAACTCGACAGCGCCGACTTCACGACCCGCGTGGCCCAGGCCCGCGCAGACCTGCAGACCGCGAAGGCCCAGGCCGAGGGCGCCCACGCCCAGGCGCGCGTCGTGGAGGCCAGTGCCCGCGGCGGCCTGCAGAGCGCGCAGGCGCAGATGTCGTCGTCCGCGTCGTCGGCGCAGGCCTCCGACGCGCAGATCGCCGCCGCCGACGCGGCGCTGGCCCGCGCCACCGCGGAGGCCGCGAAGGCCGAACGCGATCTGGCCCGCGAGAAGGCGCTCGTCGCCGCCGACGCCATCCCCCGCACGCAGTTCGAGATGACCCAGCTGGCGCACGACTCCGCGCAGGCGGCCGTGCAGCAGGCCCGGGCCACGCTGACGGCGGCGCGCGAAGCGCGCGGCGCCGCGGCAGGCCGCGTGGACGAAGCGCGCGCGAAGGTGTCGCAGTCGACGCCCGTCGCCGAGCAGATCGCGGCGGCGCGGGCCACCGCCGCCCTGGCCGACGCCCGCATCGCCTCGGCGGAGGCCGGCCTGGCCCTGGCCGACCTGCACCTGTCGTATACGCGGGTGCTGGCGGCGCGCGACGGCGTCGTCACCCAGCTCGGCGCCCGCGAAGGCGCGCTCGTGCAGGCGGGCCAGCCGCTCGCGCAGCTCGTGCCGACCGAGACCTACGTCGTCGCCAACTTCAAGGAGACGCAGATCGCGGCGATGCAGGCCGGCGATCGCGCGGTCGTGCGCATCGACGCCTATCCGGGCCGCACCTTCGCGGCTGTGGTGCAGAGCCTCGCCGGCGGCACGGGATCGCGGTTCTCGCTCATCCCGTCCGACAACGCGTCGGGGAACTTCGTCAAAGTGGTGCAGCGTGTGCCGGTGCGCCTCACCTGGGCCGCACCGCCCGACGTGGCGCTGCGCGCCGGGCTGTCGGCCGTGGTGACGGTGACGCGGAGCGCGCGATGAGCCGGCGCCTTGTCGCTGTCGCATTCGCACTGGGGCTGGCCGCGACGCCGGCGCAGGCGCAGCTGGCCGGGCTGCCGGCCGCAAGTCCGCTCATGGGCAGCGTGCCGGCGGCGCCGGTCACGGCCGAACCGCTCCCGCTCAGCCTGCGCGAAGCGGTGGACCGCGCGCTCACCCACAACCTCGCGATCCTGAACGCCCGCGAACGGGTGACGCGCTCGGATGCCGACCGGCTGCGCAGCCTCCGCGATCTGCTGCCGCACGTCGAGGCGCGCACCTCGCTCACGCGCCAGACGACGAACCTTGCCGCCTTCGGCTTCGACACCACCCTCTTCCCCGGCGTGCCGTCGATCGTCGGCCCCTTCAACGTCTTCGACGCCCGCCTCGGCGCCTCGCAGACGGTCTTCGACCTGAGTGCGCTCAACGACGTGCGCCACGACCGCCTCGCGCTCGACGCGGCCCGGCTCGACGCCCTCGACACCCGCGAGGTCGTCACGCTCGTCGTGACCGACCTGTATTTGCGGGCCGACACCGCCGCCCGCCGCATCGACGCGGTGCGCGACGAGGTGGCCACGGCGCAGGCCCTCTTCGCGCTGGCAACGACGCTCCGCGATGCCGGCACCACGACGGGCATCGACGTCGTGCGCGCCGAGGTGCAGCTCCAGGCGCGGCGCCAGCGCCTCATCGCCGCCGAGCACGACTTCGCCAAGCAGCAGATCCAGCTCGCCCGTGCCATCGGCCTGCGCGCGGCGCAGCCGATCCGGCTGACCGATGCCGCGCTCACGCTTCCGAAGCCGGCCGGCACCCTCGACGATGCCCTGCGGGCGGCGGCGTCCGCGCGCGCCGACTACCGGGCGGCCGTGGCCCGCCTGCAGGCCGCCGAGGCCACGCGGCAGGCCGCGAAGACCGCGCAGCTGCCGACGGTGGGCGTGCGGGCCGATGTCGGGGCGCTGGGGTCGAGCGCCGGCGACGCCCGCCGCACCTACACGCTGGCCGGCGCCGTGCACGTGCCGCTCTTCGACGCCGGACGCCGGGCGCGGCTGGCCGAGTCGGGCGCCGATGTCCGCGATCGGCAGGCGGCGGTCGCCGATCTGGCCGAGCGCATCGAGGCCGACGTGCGCAGCGCCTGGCTCGACGTGCAGGCGGCCGAGCAGGAGCTGGCCGTGGCCCGAAACCGCACGAGCCTCACGCGGCAGGAACTGGCGCTCGCGCGCACGAGGTTTGCCGCCGGGGTCACGAGCAACATCGAAGTGATCCAGGCGCAGAACGCCGTGGCGGCCGCCACCGACAACGAGATCGCCAGCGCCTACGCGGTCAACGCCGCCACTGCCGCCCTCGCGCGCACGCTCGGCACGCCGGGCACCGCCGCGGCGGGTGCTCCCTAGGGCACTGGCGATCCGCGTCAGAAGTCCACGCGCACGCCGCCGTTCAGCACGCGCCCGTCGAGGGGCGCCCACGCGTCCACCGTCCAGCGGCCATCGGCGCCCGGACGCGTGCGGAGCAGCCGGTCGTAGCGGGTCTGCCGCACGTCCGTCAGGTTCTCGGCATTGAGGAACACGCGCACCGCGCCGACGCGGCGTTCCGCGAGCAGGCCGACGATCACATACGGCGCGGAGCGCTCTCGATAGGGATTCACCTCGAGGCGCTGACGGCCCGTGTAGTAGACCTCGATGCCCACGCGGCCCACACCTTCCGGCTCCCACATCCCCACCAGCCCCGCGCTGTGCCGTGGCGTGAGTTCCGCGTCGCGCGTGCCGCCGTCGCCCGTCTCGCGCGACTGCACGTAGGTGTAGGTGGAGGTCGCGACGAACGGGCCGCCGCGCACCGTGGCGAGCGCTTCTATCCCGACGTTGGTGGACGCCTCGTCGCGATTGAACAGCACATACCGGCCGTCGCGCTCGACCGCGATCGGATCGGCGACCCGTGAGGCGAAGGCTGTGAGCGTCCACGTGCCCGGGCCGACCGCGCGCGTGAGGTCCAGCGACGCGCTCCGCCCGCGCTCGGCGCGGAGCGGGCGCGCGATCGTGAGGCGCGTGAGCCCGGCGGCTTCCGTTTCTTCGGTGAGCGGCGTGGCGGCGAAGAACCCCTGCCCCACGGCGAGGCGGCTGGTCCAGCCTGCCGCGCGCACAAGGGCCGCGAGACGCGGACTCACGAACGTGCCGTACCTGCTGTGGCGGTCCACACGGCCGCTGGCCGAGACCGACAGCCACGGCGCCAGGTCGACATCGTCCTGCAGGAAGAGGCCGGGCACGTCGTACGTGTAGGCGAAGCGGGGCACGTCGCGCGGGGTGTAGTGGTCGCGTTCGTAGGCCGCCCCGGCCACCCACGTGTGCCGGCCGGAGGCGCCGCGCACGGCGAGTTCGGCGAAGGTGGTGTCGTGGGCATCACGTTCACGCGTCGCGCCGAACACGTGAGTATGGCGCTGCCACGCGAGCGCGCCGCGGGCGGTCACGACGTAGCGCCCCTTCCAGAGCGTCTGCGCCGTGGCGCCGACATCGACGCGCCGCGTGTCGAGCGCTTCGCGATACCCCTCGGTCGTACCAGGGACGGCCGCCCCGTCCATGGTGCCGCCCTCGCGATTCTCGAGCGTCACACCGGCCGTGAGGAATGCCGAGCGGCCAGTGCCGTCGTCCCAGAACAGGCGCGGACGCAGGATGCCGCGCGCGTAGTTCGCAACGTCCGCCCAGCCGTCGTCGTCCACATCCTGACGCGTCTGGCCGTGGCCGCCCCCGAGGAGCGACGCGCTCCAGCCGCCGCCGAGCGGCGAGGACAGGAACATCACGCCGTCGGTCGCCCCGAGCGTCGAGCGATTCAGCAGGAACTCGCGCACGGGCTCAGGCCCGGGTCGCCTCGACAACAGATTGACCACGCCGCCCATGGCGCCCGCGCCATAGAGCGCCGAGGCGGTGCCCTTGATGACTTCGACCTGCCCGAGATCCATCGGCGGAATCTGCAGCAGGCCGAGGCCGCCCACCTGCTGGCCGAAGAGCGGCAGCCCGTCGCTCAGGAAGCGCGTGTAGCGCCCCTGCATGCCCTGCACACGCACGCTGGCCGCGCCGATCGAAGGCGACGTGGCCTGCACGCGCAGGCCGCCCATTTCGTTCAGCATCATGACGATGTCGCCGGGTGTCATGAGCATCTTCTCTTCGATCTCCTCGCGGCCGAGCACCTCGACACGGGTCGGCTGATCCTCGAGGCGGCGGCCGGTGCGCGTGGTGGCGACGACGATCACCTCGTCTTCCACGGTGGGCACTTCGGACAGCGTCACGACGAGCGCCGCGTCCTGGCCGGCCGCCACGGTGAGGGTGGTCGAGACGTCCACGAACCCGTCCTTCGTGACGACGACGGTGTGCGCGCCAGGCGGCAGGCGCAGCGACGCGCGGCCGGCGCCGTCCGTCGTGGCGGTGATCGGCCCGACGGACACGAGCGCACCTTCGACGGGTTCGTCATCGGCCCGCACCTCGACGCGCACGACATCCTGCCGCGCCGACGCCGCCGAGCCGACGCACACGGTGAACAGGACGACGAGAACGATGCGACAGGTCGTCACAGCCAGAGCCGCAGTCCCAGCGCGAGCCTGACGCTGCCGGCGCGCTGCCCGTTCTCCCGCGCCTCGTCGGCCGCGCCGAACAGACGCCGCTGCCACGTCACGCCCACATACGGCGCGAACTCGCGGCGGAACTCGTAGCGCAGGCGCAGCCCGCCTTCGATGGCCGACAGTCCGGCGCCGCGGCCGCGCGAGGGATCGGCCCGTCCGTAGAGATTCGCTTCGACCAGTGGCTGCAGGACGAGGCGGTTCGTGACGAGCAGTTCGTACTCGCTCTCGAGGCGGAGGTGCGTGCGGCCGGTCGTGCTCACATAGGCCGTCGCTTCGACCTCGAACCAGTACGGCGCGAGCCCCTGCAGGCCCACCCCCACCCACGTCTGCGCGGCGCCGGGCCGGGCGTCCTGGCGCACCCCGGCGAGCGCGTCCCACCAGCGCGCGATGGCGCGGCCGTAGAACGCCTGCACTTCCGCATGCGCGAGCCGGCCGCCGTCGCGCTCGCCTTCCGTGCGAAACCACAGCCGGTCGCGATCGCGGCCCACCCAGCCCTTGGTGTCCCAGCCCAGCACGGTGCCGCCGCGGCCGCTCTGCCACTCGAGCTGATCGAAGAGCACGAAGTAGTTGAGGGCGTTGTCGTCGTGCGCCATCGTGTCGTGCACGTCGGGAAACGCGGCGGCGCGATCGGCGGCGGTCAGCGGTGGAATGAACGGCGGCAGCACAACAGCGGGTGGCGGCGCCTGATGCGCCGAGTGATCCTCCACCGGCGGCGCCGGCATCTGGTGGCGCGAGTGGTCCTCGGCCGGCGGTGCCGGCGGAACCTGGGGGACCTGCGCGGCGGCCAGCGCCGGCCACGCGAGAGCAAACGCGAGAGGCAGCACGCGGCGGATCATCGCGTGCTCCCTTCGTCCACGCGCACCTCGCGGAACATGCCCGCTTCCATGTGGTAGAGCAGGTGACAGTGGTAGGCCCAGCGGCCCAGCGCGTCGGCCGTCACGCGGTAGCTGCGCCGGCTGCCCGGCGGCATGTCGATCGTGTGCTTGCGCACCTTGAAGCGGCCCTCCTCGTCTTCGAGGTCGCTCCACATGCCGTGCAGGTGGATGGGGTGCGTCATCATCGTGTCGTTGACGAGCACGATGCGCACGCGTTCGCCGTAGGTGAGCCGCAACGGCTCGGCGTCCGAGAACTTGATGCCGTTGAACGACCAGGCGAAGCGCTCCATGTGGCCGGTCAGGTGCAGTTCGATCGTGCGTGACGGCTCGCGGCCGTCAGGATCGGGGAACGGACTGTCGAGATCGGCGTAGGTCAGCACGCGCCGGCCGTTGTCGCGCAGGCCGATGCCGGGGTCGTCGAGCTTCGCCGTCGGGCTCATCGTCTGCATGTCCACGAGCGGATTGCCGCGTTCGCTCTCGGGATGGGTGACCATCCCCGGCATCACGTGGCCCATCGCGGCGTGTTCCATCGCGGCGTGGTCCATGCCGCCGTGCCCCATGTCCTCCATCGTCAGCACGGGCCGCGGGTCCACGGCCGGCACCGGCGCCGAGAGGCCCGCGCGTGTCGCCAGCGTGCCGGCGGCAAAGCCCGTGCGGTCCATCGCCTGGGCGAAGATCGTGAAGGCCTCCTGGCCGGTGGGCTCGACGATGACGTCGTAGGTCTCGGCGATCGCAATGCGGAACTCGTCCACCGGCACCGGGCGCACGTACTGGCCGTCGGCAGCCACCACCGTCATCTTCACGCCGGGAATCCGCACGTCGAAGTAGGTCATGCCGGAGCCGTTGATGAAACGCAGCCGCACCTTCTCTCCGGGCGTGAAGAGGCCCGTCCAGTTGGCGGCCGGCGCGCGGCCGTTCATCAGATAGGTGTAGGTGGAGCCGGTCACGTCGGCGAGGTCGGCGGCGCTCATCCGCATGTCGCCCCACTGCTTCCGCTCGGCAAGCGTCGCGCCGAGCCCGCGGTCCTTCACGTCCTTGAGGAACGTCGTGAGCGTGCGCTGCCGGAAGTTGTAGTAGTCCGACTGCTTCTTGAGCTTGCGGTAGACGCGCGACGGATCTTCGTCGGTCCAGTCGGTGAGCATCACGACGTGTTCACGATCGTACGCAAACGGCTCGGGCTCGCGCGCCTCGATGACGAGCGGCGCATAGACGCCCTGCTGCTCCTGGAAGCCGGAATGGCTGTGGTACCAGTAGGTGCCGTGCTGGCGCACGGGGAACCGGTACTCGTAGGTGGTGCCGGGATGGATGCCGGCAAAGCTCAGCCCGGGCACGCCGTCCATGTTCGCCGGCAGAATGAGGCCGTGCCAGTGGATCGACGTGTCGTCGTCGAGCGCGTTCGAGACGCGCATCGTGACCGTGTCGCCTTCCTTCCAGCGCAGCAGCGGCCCCGGCATCGTCCCGTTGATCGTGAGCGCCGTGCGCGATCGCCCGGTGATGTCGATGGGCGACGCGCCGATGCGCAGATCGAAGGAGGTGCCGGTGAGCACGGCCTGATCGGGACGCGCGGGCGGCTGCGCCCACGCCGGTTCGCGCAGCCAGCCGAGGCTGGCGGCGGCGCCGCCAAGGGCGAGGCCCTTCACGAACGTGCGCCGGGACGGGCGGGAGAGGGTGTCGTGACCGTACATCTGCATGAACTCCGTCTGCCGATAGAGACGCGGCGCGCGCGCTTGTCTTACACGCGCGGCCGAAGGCCGGGCACAGACGTGCCGCGGCCGCTATCGCGACGGAATCAGATGCGGAGAACGGAGGGGCGGCGGACGGACGGCGGCGGAGATCCGCGATCGTGCGCCACGCGCGGGGCCACGCGCGACACCGGCGCCGGCGTCCACACGACGAACGGCACGAGCGCGGCGGTGAGCGTATGCCGCGTGCCGGTGCGTTCAGCGGTCACCGACGGCGCAGTCTCGGTCAGTCCGTCGATGCAGCAGGCAGCGGCGGAGGCCGCCACGGCCGTGGCTGGCGCGGCAGGCGCCGCCACGGCGTGATCGGGACACCCCGCGTCGGGTGATGCCACCGCGGCGTCGGCGGCCACGGCCATCTGGTGCCCGGACATGCCCGGCATGCAGAGCGCCAGACACGCCGCCAGCACGGCCGGCGTCGCCACGGTCGTGACGGCGGCGAGCAGGCTGGCGAGCGGGCGCATCAGGCGGGCCACGATCCGAGTATAGCCCGCTCGTCCGCGTCGCTGTAATGGCATCGGCGGTCGCGCGTCTCTGTTCATGTGGCCCCGTGTGGGGCCGTCGACGGAGGACGCAATGACACTCATCGAAAGCTCGACACTTGCGGCCGCGGTCGCAGCGATCGGCTGGATCAACTGGTATTTCTTCGTGGCCGGGCGGCAGACGACGCGCGTCGCCGCCGGTGCCGGCGGCCGGCAGGACGTCGTCGTCCGCGTGGACGGCGGCTACGAGCCGTCGGCGATTCAGGTGGTGGCCGGCCGTCCAGTGCGGCTGAGCTTCGACCGGGTCGACACGTCCGGCTGCTCCGAGGAGGTGACGCTGCCCGACTTCGGCATCCGCCGCTTCCTGCCCACCGGCGCCCGCACCACGGTCGACTTCACGCCCGATACGCCTGGCACCTACGTCTTCACGTGCGGCATGGGCATGCTGCGCGGCCGCCTCGTCGTCACCCGCGCCACGGAGGCCTGACATGGAGAAAGTCACACTGCCCGTCACCGGCATGACCTGCGCGTCGTGCTCCACCCACGTGCAGCGCGCCCTCGAGGCAACGCCGGGCGTGGCGGCGGCCTCGGTCAACCTCATGCTGCACAACGCCGTGGTCACGTTCGACAACACCACGCTCACGCCCACCGACCTCGTGTCGGTCATCGAGCAGACGGGATACACGTCGACGCTGCCGCAGCCGGACCGCACGGCACTCGACGAGCAGGACGCTCAGGACCAGGCGCAGGCGGCCGAGTACCAGGACCTGCGGCGGAAGGCCGGCGTGAGCCTCGCGGCGGCGGCGTTCGGCATGCTCGCCTCGATGCCGCTCATGGGCAGCGGCGCGGCGGCCGGCCATGACCACGGCGCGGCGCCCGCCGACCCGTTCCTCGCCTGGACGCATCGGGTGATCGATCCGTGGCTGTCAGCGGCGCTGCCCTGGCTCTATGCGATCGATCGCGCGGGGCTGGCGTGGGCCCTGTTCGTCGTGACGGCCGCCGTGATGGGCTGGGCGGGGCGCCACTTCTACGTGCGGGCCTGGAAGGCCTTCCGCCACCACGCCGCCGACATGAACACCCTCGTTGCCGTCGGCACCGGCGCGGCCTTCGCGTACTCGGTGCTGGCGACCGCCGCACCGACCGTGCTGACGTCGCGAGGCGTCGCCGCCGACGTCTACTACGAAGCGGTGCTGTTCATCATCGCGCTCGTGCTCGTCGGCAACACCTTCGAGTCGCGCGCGAAGCGGCAGACCTCCGCGGCGCTGCGCGCCCTCGCCGGCCTCCAGCCGAAGACGGCGCGCGTGCTGCGCGGCGGGCAGGAACGCGACCTGCCGCTCGACGACGTGGTCGTCGGCGACGTCGTGCTGGTGCGCCCCGGCGAACGCGTGCCGGTCGATGGCGAGATCCTGGATGGCGCGAGCGCCCTCGACGAGTCGATGCTCACCGGCGAAAGCCTGCCAGTGGCAAAGCGCGCGGGCGACGCGGTGTTCGGCGGCACCATCAACCGCACGGGGGCCTTCCGGTTCCGCGCCGACCGCGTGGGCGCCGACAGCGCGGTGCAGCGCATCGCCCGGATGATGCGCGACGCGCAGGGCTCGCGCGCCCCGATCCAGCAGCTCGCCGACGCGGTGAGCGCCGTCTTCGTGCCGGTGGTGCTGTCGCTCGCCGTCGCCACGTTCGCCGGCTGGGTGGTGCTGGCCGGCGAGGGTTCACTGCTGCAGGCCTTCGCGGCCGCAGTGGCCGTACTCATCATCGCCTGCCCGTGCGCCATGGGACTCGCCGTGCCCACGGCGCTCATGGTCGCCACCGGGCGCGGCGCCGCGGCCGGCATTCTCATCAAGGGCGGCGAGGCGCTGCAGCGCGCCGGGGCGATCACCACCGTCGTGCTCGACAAGACGGGGACGGTCACGGAAGGACGGCCCACGGTGACGGACGTCGTCGTGGCTCCGGACGCCGACCTCGACGACGACGCGCTGCTCGCGCGCGCGGCTGCGGTGGAGGCCGCCTCCGAGCACCCGCTCGCCGACGCTGTCGTGCGCGCTGCCCGCGAGCGCGGTCTCGCCCTTGCCCCGGTCAGCGAGTTCTCGTCGGTCACGGGCCAGGGCGCCGTGGCCATGGTCGGCGGCGAACGCCTCGTCATCGGCAACCAGGCGCTGCTCGTCGGTGAAGGGCTCGACGCCAGCGCCCTTGCCGGCGCCGCCAGCGCGCTGGCCGACCGCGGCCGCACGCCGATGTTCGTCGGCACGACGACCGGCCGGCCGCGCGTGTTCGGCCTCATCGCGGTCGCCGACCCGATCAAGGCGACGAGCCGCGACGCGGTGGCACGACTGCGCGCGCTCGGACTGGACGTCGTGATGCTCACCGGCGACAACGCGCGCACCGCGGCCGTCATCGCCCGCGACGCCGGTATCGACCGGGTGGTCGCCGGCGTGCTGCCCGAGGGCAAGGTCGCCGAAATCGCGCGGCTCCAGGCCGAGGGACGCGTCGTGGCGATGGTGGGCGACGGCGTGAACGACGCGCCGGCGCTCGCCAGGGCGGACGTCGGTCTCGCGATTGGCAGCGGCACCGACATCGCCATCGAGGCGGCGGACGTGACGCTGATGCGCGGCGACCTCGGCGGCGTGGCCACCGCCATCGCGCTCTCGCGGCGCACGATGACGACGATGAAGCAGAACCTGTTCTGGGCCTTCGTTTACAACGTGGTCGGCATCCCGGTGGCCGCCGGCCTGCTCTACCCGGTGGCCGGCGTGCTGCTGAGCCCGGTGCTCGCGAGCGCGGCCATGGCGTTCAGTTCGGTGAGCGTCGTGGCCAACAGCCTGCGGCTGCGCACGATCCGGCTCGGCCGTGACGCGGATGACATCCCCGTCGCCACGCCGGCGTCCAAGCAGCAGGCGCCCGGGTGCTGCGGCTGTTGCGAGGTGCGCGCGTGACGAACGACACAGCTCCAGAGCACGAGGCCGACCTTCGAGGTCCGACGGCGTCGCTGGCGACACTCGTCGAGAACCATCGGGCCTTCCTGCGCTTCCTCGAACGGCGCGTCGGATCGCGCGAGGCGGCCGAGGATCTGCTGCAGGATGCCTTCGGCCGCGCCCTCACGAAGCTCGACACCCTGCGCGACGGCGAGTCCGTGGTGGCCTGGTTCTACCGGCTGCTGCGCAACGCGGTCATCGACCACTACCGGCGCCACGCCACCCGCACCGCGGCGCTGGCGTCGCTCGCCGCAGAAATGGACGAGGCCGTGCCGCCGCCGGAGGTCGCGCACGAGATCTGCGGCTGTGTCACCCGCCTCGCCGACACGCTGAAGCCGGAGTACGCGGACGCCCTCCGGCAGATCGACGTCGGCGGCGTGGCAGTGAAGGACTACGCCGCGCAGCAGGGCCTCACGGCAAGCAACGCCGGCGTGCGGGTGTTCCGGGCGCGGCAGGCGCTGCGCGCGCAGGTCGTCGCCTCGTGCGGCACCTGCGCCGACCACGGCTGCCTCGACTGTTCCTGCGGCCGGCCCCGCGCCCAGGTGTGACGGTCAGCGGCGCGTGCCGCCGGCGAGCCGCCAGAACTGCGCCTCGCTCAGCACGGCGATGCGCAGGCCCTTCTCGCGCAGGCGCTTGATCTCGAGCAGCTTGCGGCCGCCGTCGCGTCCCGCCGCCTGCAGCGGATTCGGCCGTCCGCGCACGATCACGGTGACCTTCGACGACGCACCGGCGAGCACGGTGGCGCCGGCCGTGCGCGCGGCCCGCGCCGCCTCGACACGCGGCACGCTGAGCGTGCCCGTGAAGGCCACGCGAGCCCCCTGCAACGACTTCACCGCGCCGGCCTTCATCGACGGCGGCGGCTCGTCGAGCGCGCGGATGAGTTCGTCGGCGCTCTCGTAACGTTTCCGCCGCTCGCCAATGCAGCGGTAGATGATTTCCTTCAGGTGGTCGCTGCAGTCGAGCGACCGCACCTCCGGGGTGCGGACGCGCCGGTCGGCATCCCCCTTCACGAGCATGCCGATGAGCTGCCCCACCTGGTAGACGTCGTCGCGGGCCTGCCATTTCGGCGCCGCGCCGTCGAAGATGTCGCTCGGCGCCATGTGCGGGTTGAGCGTGCGCGCGGTGACGCCGCGGTGGTCGCTCTGCTGCCGCACGATGCCGAAGTCGCCGAGCTTCAGGCGGTGCCCCTCGCATACGAACACGTTGAGCGGCGTGAGGTCGCGATGCAGCAGCTGCCCGCGGTGGAGCTTGCGCAACACGTGCAGGATGCCGGCGATCTCGCGGCGCACCGCCGCTTCGGAGAAGCGCCTCGTGCCACGGGCGAGGAAGGCGCTCAGGTCGCCGTGACAGGCGTATTCGAGCGCCAGCCCGTAGAGCAGCCGGCCCTCGCCGCCGAAGAACGGAAACGCGTCGTAGAGCCGCACGGCGCGCGCCTGATCGTGCAGGAGCTGGCCGAAGTAGGCCTCGCGCAGCCAGCCGTCCTGCCGCGTGGAGACTTTGATGCAGACCGTTTCCGGCACGTCGTCGGACGGCCCGACGCGTTCGGCCAGGAACACCTGGCCGAAGCCTCCCTGCCCGAGCAACTGGCCGACACGGTACGTCAGGCCCGACTCGATGCTGGTCACGCGCTGCCCCAGCGCCAGCAGTGCCCGCTCCCGCGCCGGCACGCGCGCGGTGCCGGTGCGGGTCGCGGCACGGGTGGAGGCGGGGCGCGAAGGCACGGGTCAGGATAACGCACGACGCACCGCCAGTTCGGTCGCACCGGCGGGCGCCGCCTGCGTTACGATGATCCCGTGCCCACTCCACCAGAGCCTCTCGCCTACTCGGCCGGCCCGCTGCAGATGTGGCGCGACTTCTGCGTCGCCTTCGGTCAGATCTGGGAAGGCTACAAGAAGACGCCGCCCGGCTGTTGAGGGATCGATCCAGTGGCCTGGGAGCAGGCCACACGCGAGCGCTGGGAAGCGCGACAAGCCGCCGCGAAGACGAAGTGAGTCGCCGGACTAGCTGACGGCCGACACGGCGCCGCCGCGCGTCGCGGCCGTAGTGGCCGCGTCGGTGGCGCGTTCACGCATCACCAGATATACCAGCACGCCGAACGACCCGCCCACCAGCGTGAGCAGCACGAAAGGCCACGCCGCCACGCCGCGGGCGCGGGCATCCTGCACCATCCAGATGCAGCCGAGCAGCGCCAGGATCACCAGATCGGCCAGCACCTGTCCGGCGCCCCAGCTCTGGAAGTGCGGGGCGAGGATGCCGAGGTAACCGACATCGGCGAGAGCCGCTGCGGTGAGCGCGCCGAAGAGCGCGAGGACGAGCACGAGGAGAAGCAGACGCATCGACATGGTGGGTCTCCTGTCTGGACGGGTGACGTGTTCCGTCCAGACTGCGCCCGCCGCCGGCGGCCATTCAATTACCTGCCAGGTCGTTGAACGCCGGCGCGCACTCCGCGACAATGCGCTCGTGCCGTTGACTCCCCTCGCCTCGCCGCGCGGTGCCGAGCCTCTCGCGTTTCCATCGCTCCTGCGGACCTGGCGCCGCAGGCGCCGGCTCTCGCAGCTCGACCTGGCGCTCGACTCGGGCGTCTCGCAGCGTCACGTGAGCTTTCTCGAGTCGGGCCGCGCGCAGCCGAGCCGCGCGATGATCCTGCAGCTCAGCGAGACCCTCGACGTGCCGCTGCGCGAACGCAACGACTGGCTCGTGGCCGCGGGCTTCGCGCCGATCTTCCGGGCGCGGCCGCTCGACGATCCGCAGATGGCGCAGGTGATGGCGGCGGTGCGCCTGATGCTGGCCAATCACGAGCCGTTCCCGGCGGTGGCCATCGATCGTGCCTGGAACATCCGCCTCGCCAACGGCCCGTTCGAGATGCTGGCCGCGCGGCTCGGCACGGATCTGTGGGCACGCGTCGGCGGCGAGCGGCGCAACCTGCTGCGGCTGCTCTTCCACCCGTCGGGCATCCGTCCGGTGGTCGTGAACTGGACGCAGATTGCGCCGCTGCTGTGGCAGCGCGCGCGGCGCGAAGCGGAGGCGCTCGGCGGCGACGAGATCCAGGCGCTGCTCGCCGAACTGCAGCCGTTTCAGGACGCCGCCACGCTATGGGCGCCCGAGGACGCGGCGCTCGTGCCCGTGCTGCCGCTCGTCGTCGCCCTCGGGCCGCTGCAGATCTCGATGTTCACCGTCATCGCCACGTTCGGCACGCCGCAGGACGTCACCGCCGACGAACTGCGGATCGAGAGTTTCTTCGCCGCCGACGCGGCCACCGAGGCGCTCTTCCGTCAGGCAGCCGCGACGACGGACGCTCAGTCGTAGTATTCGCGGCCGAGGTGCGTGATGAGTTCTTCGCCCTTGAGATACCGCAGCGTGTTCTTCAGCTTCATCAGCTGGATGAACAGGTCGTGCTCCGGATACACCTCGGGGGCGTGCATCGGCGCCTTGAAGTAGAACGACAGCCACTCCTGGATGCCCGACATCCCCGACCGCTTCGCCAGGTCGAGGAACAACGCCGCATCCAGCACGATCGGCGCCGCCAGAATCGAGTCGCGGCACAGGAAGTTGATCTTCAGCTGCATCGGGTAGCCGAGCCAGCCCACCAGATCGATGTTGTCCCAGCCTTCCT
>CADEFD010000059.1 GCA_902826515.1 uncultured Acidobacteriota bacterium | reverse complement strand
GCGCCAGCAGGGCGTCGTGCTGCGAGCGCATGTCGCGCGACCGTGCCTCGAGCGCCCGCACGCCGGCCAGCGCCACGCCGTCGGCATCGAGTGTGCCGATGCGCAGCGGGTCTTCGCCGAGGCCGAAGGCGGCGTGGAAGTCCTGCGCGGTGGGGCCGATGTGGCGGATGCCGGCGCCCTGCGCGTCGTAGCTCCACTCGGTGACGGGCATCGCGGCGATGCGCGCCAGCACGTCGTCGGTGTCGAGCTCGCGGAACTGATGTTTCGTGCGCGCGTCGGAGAGCGACAGCCACTGCGTGCCGTTCGAAGCGAGCCGGACGCCGACGTTTGCGGCAAGGCCCGTCTGAAACGTCACGCCGCCGGTGGCGCGTACGGTGAACTCGTTCGCGTTCACCGCGCCATGCAGCACGCCGGGCTGCGACCGGTCCGAGAAGACGAACGACCCGTCCGCGATGGCGGCCGCGAAGCTGCCGAGCGCGACGCTGCCCGTGCCGTCCGCGCGCACGTTGTCGCCAAAGGCCAGGGCCGTGGCGCCGCCCGCCTGGGCCGCGCTTCCCCCCGCCAGCGCATTGGCGCCGCTGGCGATGGTGCTGCTGCCCATCGCCGTGCTTCGGACGCCGCTGGCCGTCGTGAGCTCACCGATCGCGGTACTGGCTCGCCCGCTGGCCGTGGTTCGGTCGCCCATCGCGGTACTGGCCTGCCCGCTGGCCCGCGTGCTGATGCCCGCCGCCGTACTCGATGGTCCACTGGCCGTAGTGCCCTGGCCCATCGCGGTGCTGAAGTCCCCGCTGGCCGTCGTGCCGCTCCCGATGGCGGTGCTGATGCCGCCACTGGCGGTCGTGAAGAAGCCCATGGCCGTTCCGACCTGTCCGCTGGCGGTCGTGCTTTGACCGAACGCCGTGCTTCTGACGCCGACATTCGCATCGTCCCATTGAGCATCGACGACCTCCCCGGCCCGGAACGCCGCCTTGCCCGGGTGCCACATCATGCGCGCGCCGGACCCGCTCACCGGAACCTGTCCCTGGCCAAGGACCCCGGTCGTCACGAAGCCGCCGTCAGGGCGCAGCGCGTTCGTCGAGGAGGCGGCCGACGGCAGCGGGCGCGGACTGCCCCCACTCGCGGCACCAGGCGTGAGGGCGAACGTGCCAGCCTGGCCGGCGCTATCACGCCAGGAGCCGCTGAAGGTGCCGAGCGAGATGTCCGCGTCCACGTGCACAGGGCGGCCGCCCGGTGCCGTGACGATGTTCAGGCCGAAGCCGATGGTGCCGTCGGCGTTCGGAAACGCCGTGCCGGTGACCGACGCGGCGTCGGCGCCACCGCCACATTGGTCGTCGGTGCCTTCCAGCCGATACACCGCGCCGTTCTGCGTGATCGCCACCGTGACCACATTGCAGAACGGCCGCAACTGCCAGCGGAACGTGCCCACGGTCTGAGCCTCGGACGCGAGCGTGGCGCCCATGACCAGGGCCACGACCATCCAGAGGTGCGCCGTCGTGAACGGGGCATTCGCACTCATCGGCAGTCTCCGCTCATCGCGCATAGCGCGGCCATGGCTTTCTCCAGCGCACGTTCCAGCGCGTCGATGCGACTCGCCTGAATACGCGACCGTGCCTCGAGCGCCCGCACGCCGGCCAGCGCCACGCCGTCGGCATCGAGTGTGCCGATGCGCAGCGGGTCTTCGCCGAGGCCGAAGGCGGCGTGGAAGTCCTGCGCGGTGGGGCCGATGTGGCGGATGCCGGCGCCCTGCGCGTCGTAGCTCCACTCGGTGACGGGCATCGCGGCGATGCGCGCCAGCACGTCGTCGGTGTCGAGCTCGCGGAACTGATGTTTCGTGCGCGCGTCGGAGAGCGACAGCCACTGCGTGCCGTTCGAAGCGAGCCGGACGCCGACGTTTGCGGCAAGGCCCGTCTGAAACGTCACGCCGCCGGTGGCGCGTACGGTGAACTCGTTCGCGTTCACCGCGCCATGCAGCACGCCGGGCTGCGACCGGTCCGAGAAGACGAACGACCCGTCCGCGATGGCGGCCGCGAAGCTGCCGAGCGCGACGCTCCCCGTGCCGTCCGCGCGCACGTTGTCGCCAAAGGCCAGGGAGGTTTCTCCAATCGCTTGAGACGCGATGCCCCCCGCCAGGGCACGACTGCCACTGGCGATCGTGCTCGAGCCCATGGCCAGGCTGCGGCCGCCACTGGCCGTCGTGAAGCTGCCCATCGCCACGCTGTCGCCTCCGCTCGCCGTCGTCGTGCTGCCCAGGGCCACGCTCGCGCTGCCGCTCGCCGTGGTGCGACTCCCAACTGCGACACCGTTCGGCCCGCTGGCGATGGTGCTGCTGCCCATCGCGACGCTGGCGCTGGCACTTGCACTCGTGCTGCTGCCAAGGGCCAGACTGTTGGGGCCGCTTGCCGAGGTGGTCGAACCCATGGTGACGCTGCTGCTCCCACTGGCGAGGGTGCTGCTGCCGATGGCCAGGCTATTGGGCCCGCTGGCCGTGGTCGTGGTGCCCATGGCCACACTGCCGCTGGCACTGGCCGCGGTGCTGAGGCCAACGGCGAGACTGCCGAGTCCACTGGCCAGGGCGTTCCGGCCGAAGGCCGTGCTGGCGAGCCCGATGTTCCCGTCGTCCCATGCCGCCGTCGTGACCTCTCCGGCCCTGAACGCCATCTTGCCCGGATACCACATCATGCGGACCCCGCTGCCGGTGGCGGGAATGGCGCCGACGTTCGACGCGCCGCCGGCCACGAGTCCGCCGTCCTGCCGCAGAAGAATCGCCGCCGGCAGCGATGAGGTCGTCGAGGGAAGTGGCCGCGCGGTGCCGCCGTTACCGGCACCCGGCGTGAGGACGAACGGGCCGGACGAGCCCGCGCTGTCGCGCCAGGTGCCGCTGAACGCGCCGAGGGTGATGTCGGCATCGACGTGCAGGGGCCGTCCACCGGGCGCGGTCACGATGTTCAGGCCGAAGCCAATCGTGCCGTCGGCGTTGGGGAACGCCGTGCCGGTGACCGACGCGGCGTCGGCGCCGCCGCCACACTGGTCGTCGGTGCCTTCGAGCCGATACACGGCCCCGTTCTGTGTGATGGCGACCGTGACCACATTGCAGAACGGCTGCAGCTGCCAGCGGAACGTGCCGACGGGCTGGGCCAGCGCCGTGCCGCCCATCCCTGCCAGCAGGCCGACGACCGCCAATACGACGTTTCGCGTGTGCATACGCAACTCCCTCCCTTCAGAGAGCGAAGTGGCGGCGCGAAACCCGACACGCTCTACTGCGGAAAGTACGCCGCGGTCATCGCTGTGTTCAGCACGCCGACGACACCCCCGATGCTCCGGCAGACCAGCCGGGCGGTGAAGGGCCCGGGGTTGACCACGAAACCTCGGGTCATGCCCAACGGGAAGTTCAAGCCGGGCGGCAGGGCGGCGCTTTCGCCGATGGTGGTCTTGAACCCGGCCTCCACAATGGTTCCGGTGGTCAGCGAACACTCCGCCAGATCGTTCCCGGTGGCGTTCCCGGTCACCGTGGCGCTTGCATTGACGATCACCCGACCCGCCGCCGGGGCGGTCAGCACGATCTGGCGCACGTTGGTCTGCGTGCCGACGACGAGCGCGAGGGTCTGTGTGCCCTCGACAGACGTCGCACGCGGCGCATCGGCGAGGTCCACCGAGGTGAGGCTGCCGTTCTGCACGCTCAGGCCCGTGACCGCGTCCGGCGCGATCTCCCGGGCCGTCACGCTGGCCACCGCGAGGCCGCCCGCCGACACCGGCCGCGCCGGCAGGCCGGGCGTGGCGCCCGACAACGCGAACGTGCCGGTGTTGCCGGCGCTGTCGGTCCAGGTGCCGCTACCGGTCGCCGGGCTGATGATCGCCGAGACGTGCACGGGCTTGCCGCCCGGTGCGGTGACGATGCTGAAGTTCGCCGTCACGTTCCCGGACGTGTTGAACGACGCGATGCCGAAGGCGCCGGCCTTGTTGACGGCGCCGCACTGGTCATCGGTGCCCTGCAGCGTGAAGCCCACCGGCGTGTTGACCAGCGTGAGCGAGACGACGTTGCAGTAGGGCAGCATCTGCCAGGAGAACGTGCCGAACACCTGCGCGGCCGCCGGCGCCGGCGTCAGGAGCAGCAGACCGAAAATCGTGAGCGTGACGAGACGAATGGATGCCATGACGGTGCTCCTGCAATCACTGTTTCCCGAGCAGCTGCTCGAGGCGCGCCAGGCGGTCCCTGATCGCGGCGTTGTCGTCCATGAGCGCGGCCACCTGGGCATGTGCACGCTCGAGTTCAGCTCGCAGATGGCGCGTGCGCGCCTCGACGGCCTTTACTCCGGCCAGTGCTACGCCGTCGGCATCGAGCGTGCCGATGCGCAGCGGGTCTTCGCCGAGGCCGAACGCGGCGTGAAAGTCCTGCGCGGTGGGGCCCATGTGGCGGATGGCGGCATCCTGCGCCTTGTAGCTCCATTCGGTGACGGGCATGGCCGCGAACCGCGTGAGTACGTCCTCGCCGTCGAGGTCGCGGAAGAGCCGCTTGGCATTGACGTCGGACACCGAGGTCCACTGCACGCCGCCCGCCACGAGCCGCACGCCGATGTTGCCCTGGGGGTTGGTGTTGAACTCCACGCCGCCAGAGGCGCGGACCCTGAATTGATTCACCCCGGCGCTGAAGATGCTCATGCCGGTGGTGTTGTCGGCGAACACGAAGGCACCGCGGTCAGCCGACGCGCGCGTGCCCAGGGCCACGGAGGCCGTGCCGCCGGCCTGGATCTCACTGCCGAAGGCAAGCGCCGCAATCCCCGCCGCCCCCGAACGGACGCCCCCGGCCAGCGCACCCCTTCCCGACGCCGTTGTGGTGTCGCCGAGCGTGGTGCTGGCAAGACCGCTGGAGGCCGTGTCGATGCCCATGGCCGTGCTGGTGTCTCCGCTGGCCACGGAGCCGGACCCCATCGCGGTGGTGGCGTTTCCGCTCGCGCGCGTGTTGGCACCCGTGGCGATGCTGGCGCCGCCGGTGGCCGTCGTGAAGTAACCAAGCGCGGTGTCGGCGTCGGCACTCGCGACCGTGCCCCAGCCCAGGGCCACGCTGTAGGCGCCGACCTTGATGTCGTCCCATTCCGCGCCCTCGGCTTTTCCCGCGCGAAACGCCGCCTTGCCCGGGAACCACATCATGCGAGTGCCGGCCCCGCTTGCGGGAATCGCACCCTGGCCCACGGTGCCCGTGGCGAGGACGCCGCCATCGGGCCTCAGGACGAACGTCGAAGGCAACGACGAGGGCAGCGGACGTGCGGAGCCACCGCTGCGGGCCCCGGGCGTGAGCACGAATGCCCCTGTGGCGCCGGTGCTGTCGCGCCAGGTGCCGCTGAACGTGCCGAGCGAGATCTCCGCGTCCACATGCACCGGTCGTCCGCCAGGCGCTGTGACGATGTTCAGGCCGAACCCGATCGTGCCATCGGCGTTCGGAAACGCGGTGCCCGTGACCGACGCAGCATCGGCGCCACCGCCGCACTGGTCGTCGGAGCCTTCGAGTCGATAGATCGCGCCGTTCTGTGTGATGGCCACGGTGACCACGTTGCAGAACGGCTGCAATTGCCAGCGGAACGTGCCCACCGGCTGGCCGGCGGCCGTGCCGGCGATCCCCGCCAGCAGGACGACCACTGCCAGAACGCCATCTCGCGTGTGCATACGCAACTCCCCCGCAGAAGAGAGCGCAGTTGCGAGGGAAAACCCGACATGGACGGCGGGCCACCCCGGGCATCATGAGCACGGCGTGGCGACCCGAGCCGTCAGCGCGCCGCGGCGGTGAGCGTCGCCACCAGCTCGCGCAGGCGCGCGATCTCCTGCCTGAGCGCCGCCACCTCGTCCGCCTGCTGACGCGAGCGCGCTTCGAGCGCCTTCACGCCGGCGAGCGCCACGCCGTCCGCATCGAGCGTGCCGATGCGCAGCGGGTCTTCGCCGAGGCCGAAGGCGGCGTGGAAGTCCTGCGCGGTGGGGCCGATGTGGCGGATGGCGGCATCCTGCGCCTTGTAGCTCCACTCGGTGACGGGCATCGCGGCGATGCGCGTCAGCACGTCGTTGCCGTCGATCGTGCGAAAGTGGTGCTTGGTGCGGACGTCTGAGAGGCTCGACCACTGCGTGCCGTTCGCCGCCAGCTGCACGCCGAGCGTCATCGCCGCGTTGCTGTAGAAGAAGGCGCCGCCGGCAGCGCGGACGCCGAATATGTTGGGCGAGAAGACCGCCAGCTGTGTCGTTGTCGATTTGTCGCCGAAGAGAAACGTGCCGTCCGCCGTGCCGGTGGCGGTCGCATTCGTGCCAAGCACGATGCTGCCAGAGCCACTGGCTGTGACGCTATTTCCCGCCGCGACGGCTGCGGACCCAGCGGCCGTGCTGAACCTACCCATCGCCGTACTGGCCGAGCCGCTTGATACCGTGGCTTCTCCCATCGCCGTGCTGAACTCTCCTCCGGCCGCACTCCCGATTCCCATCGCGGTGCTGTTGGGACCCGAGGCCAACGTGCGGTTGCCCATGGCAGTGCTGCCGCCGCCTCGCGCCGTAGTGTTCAACCCCATCGCCGTGCTGGCGATGCCGCTGGCCAACGTGCGGAATCCCAACGACGTGCTGCGCTCGCCGCTGGCAGTTGTGTCGAAGCCCATCGCCGTGCTTTGCTGCCCCACCGACGCGTCATCCCAGGCCGATGTCGTAACCACACCAGCTCGGAAGGCCGATTTTCCGGGGTACCACATCATCCGGGACCCAGGGCCGCTGGCGGGAATCGCGCCCGTGCCCTCAGTGCCGCCGGCCACGAAGCCGCCGTCCTGCCGCAGCACCAGCGTGGACGGCAGCGCGGCCGCAGTGGGCGGCGGCAGCGGCCGCGCGCTGCCACCGTTGCCGGTGCCTGGGGTGAGCACGAAGGCGCCGCTGGCGCCGGCGCTGTCGCGCCAGGTGCCCCCGAAGGTGCCGAGACTGATCTCGGCGTCCACGTGCACGGGCCGGCCGCCCGGCGCCGTGACGACGTTCAGACCGAAGCCGATCGTGCCATCGGCGTTCGGAAACGCCGTGCCGGTGACCGACGCGGCATCGGCGCCACCGCCGCACTGGTCGTCGGAGCCTTCGAGCCGATAGACCGCGCCGTTCTGCGTGATAGCCACGGTGACCACGTTGCAGAACGGCTGCAACTGCCAGCGGAACGTGCCCACAGGCTGAGCGGCCGCCGTGCCCCACAGGCCCGCGAACAGAATGCCTACCGCCAGACCGACATGTCGTGTGCGCATGCGCAACTCCCTCGCAGGAGAGAGCGCAGTTGCGAGGAAAATCCCGACACGCCGTGCGGCGCGGTCGCGCCGTCAGCCCCGCATGAGGGCGTCGTCGATGAACCGGCGCAGCAGCACGCGGGCCTTGGCCCAGTCGCGCTGCACGGTGCGCTCGGTGACCCCGCGGGCCGCGGCGATCTCCGCGAAGGTGAAGCCGCAGAAAAACTTGAGGTCCACGAGCTGCGCGAGAGCGGGCTCGAGGTCGGCCAGCTGGTCGAGCGCCGCGCTCACGCCCTCGAGGTCACGCAGCTCGGGCGCCAGCCCGTGGTGCTCCTCGTCAAGCGTCGTGAACGTGAGGTCGCCGCCACGTTTCCTGGCATGCCGCGTGCGCACGTAATCGATGACGATGCCGCGCATGGCCCGCGACGCGTAGCCGAAGAAGCGGTTGCGGTCGGGAAACGCGAGGGCGTCGCGGCCGGCGATGTCCACGTACGCCTCGTGCAGCAGCGTGGTCGCGCCAAGCGTCAGGTCGCCGCCGCTGCGACGCAGATGTGATTCAGCGAGCCGGTGCAGTTCGCCGTACAGCGCCGTGAAGAGCGCGTCCTTGGCGCTGGAGTCGCCAGCGTCGGCGCGCGCGATGAGGGTGGCAAACGGAGACGCGGCGGGGCTCATAGGCGGCCAGAGCGCGCCTGATGGTACCACCTCAGCTGCGGGCCGCCCTCGGGGTCACCGCGCCGGCGGCGCCGAGGCCTGCAGCTGGCGCGCCACGAACGTGTTGCCCGGCAGGTGGCGGGCCCAGTGTTCCCAGAGCGCCCGGCGCCGCCCGGTGGTGGCGGCGGCGTCGTCGTCGGCGCCGGTCTGATGCTCCGCGGCGGCCAGCGCGTCGTAGAGCCTCGACAGTCGATTCGCGTGGGTCAGGTCCAGCTCCACGTCGGGCGCGCCACGCATGACGCCGTCCAGCAGGTCGCGATATTGACCGAGGGCTTCCGGGGCGAGTCCGATCTCCGCTTCGTGATCCGCGCGCGCCAGCAGCACGGCGTAGAGCGGACCGTCGAGCGGGATGGGACTGGCCGGGTGGTCCTTCGTGGCGGTGAGCAGCGCCAGCGCCCGATTCAGACGTTCAGTGGCCTCTCCTGTGCGTCCGAGACGACGCAGTGCATACGCGGAGCCCGCCAGCAGTTCGGCCGAGGATCGCTTCGCCGAGGCCGTGTCGGTCCGCTCGGCCAGTCGTTGCAGGCCCACGTCGTAGACCGCGAGAGCGTCGGCAGGGCGTTGCCAGCGAAGGATGTCGCCGAGCTCCCGAGCCGCCGTAGCCGTGCGGGTGCCGCTCGTCGCGTCGTTCGGGTCGGCCTGCGCCCTGGCATTCATCAGCGTGAACGCCTCGCGCAGGGGCACGACGGCGTCGTCTGGCCGATCGAGACTCACGCCGCCGTCTTCGCCGAGGATGAGGCCTTCGCGCAGCAGCAGGCCGTAGCGGTTCAGCTGACTGCTCATGTCCGTGCCGCGGCCAATCGTGGCCTGCGCCTCTCGAATGGCGACCTGCGCCTCCTCGAGGTCCCCTCGCATTCGCAGCGCATTCGCCAGGATGCTCTGTCCGTTGGCGATGGACGACGGCTCGAGCGTCGTACTGGGCACCAGCGCGATGAAGCGCCGCGCCAGCCGGATGCCGTCGTCATAGCGACGAAGGTTGTTGGCCGCGAGCGGCAGATTGGCGTAGATGAAGGCGCCGCGGAAGCGTTGCCGGGGCGTGACATCGGGATGGGCCAGCAGCGCGTCCACGCGAGCGATCGCCCCGTCCAGATGGCGGTTCGCATCCGCGTCGCGACTCTGCGAGTCGGCCAGGATCGTGCGGTACGTGCGAATCATCGCCGACAGCTCCAGGCCGCGCACATCGTTGGCACGGGCGGCCAGCAACCCCTCGACCAGCCCGTCGGCGGTGGCGAGGGTCACCTCGGCCTCATCGAGCTTTCCGAGGGAGGGCGACGTGGGCACGCCCTGGATCTCCGCCACGCGGATGTAGTGATCGATGACCTCGAAGAGCAGCGCGCGGTCCGACCTGGCGTCAGCGGCAAGCCCCGACAGGTACTTGAGCGACATCGCGGCCAGCGCCTCACGCGCGGCGACCGTGCCTTCCACGTTGACGAGACGGCTGTCCAGGACCAGGACTTCCGACGACAGATCCCGCAGTTGCGAGAAGCGGCGATCGGCGGCGCGCCGGGCGAGCTCCGTGGTGACCTGGCTCGCAACGAGCAGGCCGAGTGCCACGGCGGCAGCCAGCATCGGCCAGCGGTGGCGCCGCACGAACTTCGCCGTGCGGTAGAAGGCCGAGGGCGCGCGGGCCACCACCGGTTCGTCGGCGAGATACCGGCGCAGGTCGGAGGCGAAGGCGTCGACCGACGCGTAGCGATCCTCCGGCCGCTTGCGCAGCGCCATCGCCACGACGGCGTCGAGGTCGCCTCTGAGCGTCTGGCGCAGCCGGCCCGTGACCCGCGACGACATCCGCGGCGGGTCGATGTCGGCAATCGCGCGCAGCAGTTCCGCCGGCTGGTCGAGATGTGGTTCGCTCGGGTGCATGCCGCTGAGCAGCACGTGCAGCAGCACGCCGAGCGCGTGGATGTCGGTGGCCGTGGTGATGGCGCCGCGCTGCACCTGCTCGGGCGCCGCGTAGGCCGGCGTCATCAGCGCATCGCCCTCGCGCGTCAGGTGGGCGTCCCCGAGCGCGTCGTGCCCGCCCTGCACCAGCCGCGCGATGCCGAAGTCGAGCAGCGTCACCTGGCCGGCCGCCGTCACGAGCACGTTCGAGGGCTTGAGGTCGCGGTGCACGACGAGGTTGGCGTGTGCGTGCGCCACGGCTGCGAGCACGTCGAGGAACAGGCGCAGGCGGGCCCGCACGTCGAGCTGCTGCCCGTCGCAGTAGCGATCGATCGGCAGGCCTTCCACGTAGTCGAGGACCAGATACGGCTGGCCGATGCCGGTCGTGCCGGCATCGATGAGGCGGGCGATGCGCGGATGCTGCAGCCGCGCGAGGATCCGGCCCTCCTGCGTGAACCGCGCTTCGCCGGAGCGGCCGACGAGCGAGACGTTCAGCAGCTTGACCGCCACGCGGCCTTCGAAACGGCCGTCCACGCGTTCGGCGAGCCACACGCTCCCCATCCCGCCCTGGCCGATCGGCGAGACCAGCCGGTAAGGGCCCAGCTCGAGGCCGGCGAGCCCCGGCACCGACGTGGGACGCAGGGCCGGCTCGTCGAGGAAGGCGTCGCGGTCGAGAGCCTCGCAGCCGGCGAGCCATTCCGCGATGTGGCCGGCCAGCTCCGGCGAGCGCGTCCGCAGGTCGTCGAGCCAGACCTGCCGCTCGGCCGGCGTCAGGTCGAGCAGCGTGTCGAGATACGGGCTGGCCAGACGCCAGCTTTCGCGCGTGTCGGAGATCGGTGGCACCAGTCGATCACTCCCTGTCCTGGAGAGCGCGGATGGAGGACGAAACCCGACACCCTATCACTTGCGCGGTTTCGAGCGGGCCAGGGTCCGTGGACGCGGCTTCGCCATCGCCGCCTCCCACGCCAGCTGCATGGCGGCGCGGACCGGGGCCATGCGCGCCTTCGCGAGCACCACATCGGTGCAGCCGCCGCGGCCCCAGGCGCCCGGCGACGGCCGGAACATCTGCGCATGTTCGTCGAGGAACACCTGCTGCTGTTCCGGCGTGATCTTCACCATGCCGGTCGTGGCGTCGGCCCGCAGGCTGGCGAAGATCCGGTTGTTGGCGCGGAAATCCGGGTGGCCCATGTGCGCGCCCTCGACGGTGCCGTCGAGCGCCAGCGCGATGTCGCGGAAATCGTCGTCGGTCACGGCGGCCCTCTGGAGGCGAAGTATGTCCCGCCTGCGTCAGAATAGACGCATGGAGCGCGCCGACCGTACTTTCTTCGTCTGGAATGCCGCCGTCTCGACGGTGGCCGTCGCCATCATCGGCTACATCCTCGGGCGGGATGCGGCCCCCGGCGGCTCACTCGACCTCAGCTTCGTGCCGGCGCTGAACGCCACCTGCAACGCGCTCGCCTCCATCTGCCTCATCACCGGCTGGGTCGCGATCCGGCGGAAGGCCGTGCAGTTCCATCGCCTGTGCATGGTCACGGCGCTCGCGATGTCGGCAATCTTCCTCGTGGGTTACCTCGCCTACCACTACGTGCACGGCGACACGAAGTACGCGGGCGACGGCATCGGCCGGGTGATCTATCTCACGGTGCTCGCCTCGCACGTGATCCTCTCGATCACGGTCGTGCCCGGCGCGCTGACGTCGTTCTACTTCGCCTTCACGCAGCAGTTCGAGCGGCACCGCCGCCTGAACCGCGTGTTCCTGCCGATCTGGCTCTACGTCTCGGTGACGGGCGTCGCCATCTACTTCATGCTGCGCGCCTGACCGTCCGCGGCGTCAGCCCTTGACGCCGGCCTTGCGCAGGATCGCCATCATCGGGCACCAGTTGCTGAACGCCGACTGGAACAGGTTCAGCCCAACGAAGAGCGTGAACCAGTAGAAGCGCGGGTCCACGTACATGCCCGCAAGCACGCTCGCGGCCACGAAGCCGCCACCAATCATCCGAATCATCTGGTCTACGTTCATGACGAGTCCTCCGTGGGTCAGGGTGCGGGGATGAAGAGCACCGGATGGGCGCAGTGCCCGAGCGCGTCGGTCACGACGTCCGAGAGGCCCCAGTGCGTTCGTCCGCGTGGCGTGGCCACGGCCACGAGCGTGGCGTTGGCGATGACATCGGCGCCGCAGGCGGCGAGGGCGTCGCTTGCGGCAATCTGACCGCCGCTGGCCGCGACGAGTGCCTCCACCCGGGCCCGGGTCGCGGCGTCGGGCGCCGCGTCGTCGCCGATCACCACGACCCGCGCGAACAGGTCATTCGGCGGCGCCGTGTCGACGCGCGTCACGAGCACGGGGATCTCGGCCGCCCGCACCACCCGTTCCGCCACCGAGCCGAGCCACCAGCGCGACGGGCCGCGCCGGCCGTGGGTGCCGAGCACCAGCAGATCGGCGTCAGCCGCGTGTTCGAGAATCATGTCGAGCGGCCGGCCGTCGGCGACGACGATCGTCGTGGGCCAGGTGGTGGCCCCCTTCGTGAACCGCGTGAGCTCGGTCGTGATCTCGGCGGTGGCTTCATGGCGCTCGTCCTCGAGCCGTTCGATCTGCGCCGGCGTGAAATAGGGCGGCACTTCGAAGCGTTCGGCGTGCAGCACACGCAGCGTGGCGGCGCCGGCGGCCGCGACCACGCCGGCCAGGGCGATGGCGCGCGCCGAGGCGTCACCGAAGTCCACGGCCGCCACGATCGTCTTCGGCGGCCAGGTGAACGTGCGCGGAGTTCCGTCGGTCATGACACCACCTCGGCGGGCACCGCCGCCTGTGCCTCGGCCTGGCGATCGTGCCGGCGGGCCATGTAGTAGAGCACGGGCACGGCCATGCGCGAGAGCAGGAGTGAGGCCACTTCACCCGCCATGAGCGAAATGGCCAGGCCCTGGAAGATCGGGTCGAACAGGATGACCCCGGCGCCGACGATGACGGCGGCGGCGGTCAGCGCCATCGGGCGGAAGCGCACGGCGCCCGCGTCCACGACCGCCTGCTCGAGCGGCAGCCCGTCCTTGAGGCGCAGCTCGATGAAGTCCACGAGGATGATCGAGTTGCGCACGACGATACCGGCCCCGGCGATGAAGCCGATCATCGACGTGGCGGTGAAGAACGCGCCCATCGCCGCGTGGGCCGGCAGGATGCCGACGAGCGAGAAGGGAATCGCCGCCATGATGAGGAGCGGTGTCGTGAACGACTGGAACCAGCCCACGACGAGCACGTAGATGAGGAGCAGCACGGCGGCAAAAGCGAGGCCCAGATCGCGGAAGACCTCGATCGTGATGTGCCATTCGCCGTCCCACTTCATCGCGTATTTCGACGTGTCGGACGGCTGCACGGCATTCAGCACCTCGAGGCCGTAGCCCTCGGGCAGGGTCATCCGGTCGAGCGTCTCGTTCATCGCGAGGATGGCGTAGACCGGGCTTTCGTTCTCGCCGGCGAGATCCGCCGTCACGTAGGTGACCGGCTGCAGGTTCTTGTGGTACCGGCTCGTGTCTTCGCGCGTGGTGACCACGCGGGTGAGGGCGCCTACCGCAACGGGGGCCGCGCCGCCGAGGCGCACGCTCTGGATCGCCTCGAGGCTGCGCGCGTCGCGCGGCAGGCGCAGCACGATGGGCACGTCCTCGCGCGCGGCGGGCACGTGCAGCAGCCCGGCCACGGCGCCGTCGCCGGCCATGCGCACGACGGCGGCCACGTCAGCGGCGCTCAGCCCGGCCGCCATCGCCTTCTCGCCGTCCACGACGAGGCGCGTCTTCGGCTGCGCCGCCTCCACGTACCAGTCGGTGTCGACGACGCCGGGTGTCTTCTCGAACAGCGCTTTCACGTCGGCGGCGATCGCCTGGCGGCGCGTGGCATCGGGACCGTAGATCTCGGCCACCATCGTCTGCAGCACCGGCGGTCCGGGCGGCACTTCCGCCACCTGGATCGTGGCGCCGGCAGCCGTCGCGATGGGCAGGAGCCGGTCGCGCACGCGGCGGGCCACGTCGTGGCTCTGCTCGGCGCGCGCGTCCTTCGGCACGAGGTTCACCTGCACGTCGGCCAGATGCGGCGCCTGGCGCATGAAGTAGTGCCGCACGAGCCCGTTGAAGTTGTAGGGGGCGGCCGTGCCCACGTACTGCTGCACGTGCGTCACCTGCGGATCATCGAGCACCGCCGTCGCAATCTGCGACGTGACGCGCGCGGTGTCTTCGAGCGCCGTGCCTTCCGGCATGTCGATGACCACCTGGAACTCGCTCTTGTTGTCGAACGGCAGCATCTTCACCGTGACGAACTGCAGCGGCACGAGCGCGGCGCTCGCGACGAGCAGCAGCATGACGCCGCCGAGAAAGAGCAGCCGCACGCGGCCGCTCGCGATGAGCGGATCCATCACACGGCGGTAGAGGCGCGTGAAGAGGTCTTCCTCGCCTTCGTCGTGGTGATGCGCGGAGGGCTTCAGCAGCCGCACCGACGCCCACGGCGTGACGATGAACGCGACGACGAGCGAGAAGACCATCGCCGCGGACGCACCCACCGGAATCGGCCGCATGTAGGGGCCCATGAGGCCGCCGACGAACGCCATCGGCAGGATGGCGGCCACCACCGCGAGCGTGGCGAGAATCGTCGGGTTGCCTACCTCGTCCACCGCCGCCAGCGCGGTCTCGGCGAGTCCGCGCCCCGAGGCGCCGCGCATGCGCGCGTGCCGCACGATGTTCTCGACGACCACGATCGCGTCGTCCACGAGGATGCCGATCGAGAAGATGAGCGCGAAGAGCGTGATGCGGTTGAGGGTGTAGCCGTAGAGGAAGAACATGAAGAGCGTCAGTGCCAGCGTCACGGGAATCGCCGTGAGCACCACCGCGGCTTCGCGCCGTCCGAGCACCACCCAGATGAGCGCCGAGACCGAGAGCACGGCAAGGAACATGTGCCAGAGCAGTTCGTTGCTCTTCTCGGCCGCCGTCTCGCCGTAGTCACGCGTGAGGGTCACGCGCACGTCGCGCGGGATGAGCGTGCCTTCGAGCCCGCGCACGACCTGGGTGACACGGTGGCCGACGTCGATGGCGTTCGTGCCCTTGCGCTTCGCCACGGCGAGGGTCACCGCGGGCGTGGCGCCCTCCGCCTTCGACTGGAACACGACGTAGCTGGCGGGCTCCGCCGCGCCGTCCACGATGGTGGAGACGTCACCCACGAGCACCGGCCGCCCGCCGCGCGTGGCGACGACGACGCGGGCGATGTCCGCCGCGTTCGTCAAGCGGTCGCCGACCTCGACGTTGGTGGCCTGGCCGCCTCCCACCGGACCACCCGCGGTCGCGCGGGTGTTGGCGCGCACGAGCGCCTGCTGCACGGCCAGCGGATCGAGTCCGTACGCCGCCAGCTTCGCGGGATCGATCGTGACGCCGAGCTGCCGTGGCCGTCCGCCGATGAGCGTGACTTCCGAGACGTCCGGCACCTGTGCCACGGCGTCGCGGAGCTGGCCGGCCAGCGCGCGGAGCTGGTCGTCGCCGTAGGCCGCCGACGAGAGCGTGACGGCGAGAATGGGCACGTCGTCGATCGACCGCGGCTTCACGAGCGGCGGCGTGGCCCCCGGCGGGATGCGGTCCATGTTCGCGGCGAGCTTCTGGTTGAGGCGCACGTAGGCGGCTTCTTCCGGCTCGCCGACGCGGAAGCGCACGACGACCATCGCCTGGCCCGGACTCGACGTCGAGTAGACGTATTCCACGCCGGGCACTTCCCACAGCAGGCGTTCGAGCGGACGGGTGACGCGCTCCTCGACATCCGCCGGGCTGGCGCCGGGCATGCCGACGAACACATCGACCATCGGCACGATGATCTGCGGCTCTTCTTCACGCGGCAGCCCGATGATGGCGAGGCCGCCAAGGGCCATTGAGGCGACGATGACGAGCGGCGTGAGTTTCGAGTTGATGAAGGCCGCCGCCATGCGGCCGGCCATGCCGAGCGGAGCTGTCATCGCGCGCCTCCCGCCGTGACGCGGCGGCCATCCACGAGCCCGGGCGGCGGGGCGACGATCACCGTGTCGCCAGCGGCGAGCCCGGCCTGCACTTCCGTGCCGGCGACGCGCACGAGCCGCAGCCGCGCCACGCCGCCCTCCACGACGAAGACCGACGTCACTTGCCCGGTCGTCACAATCGCGTCGGCCGGCACCGTCAGCGCGGTCCGCGACGCGCCCGGCAGGCGCAGACGCCCGAACGTGCCCGAACGCACGCCCGCGCCGGGCGGCAGATCCACCTTCAGCAGGACGGTGCGGGCGCCGGCATCCACGGCGCGGCTCATCTCGGCCACCGTGCCGGTGACGGTCACGGCGCGGCCGTCCGTGGCATCGAGCACGACCTCCACGGTGGCGCCGACGCGCACGCGGTCCGCGCGCGCTTCATCGACGCGCGCTTCGAGGCGGAAGCCGCGGGTGTCTTCCACGCGCACGAGCGGCAGGCCCGGCGTGGCCATGTTGCCGGGCTCGACCAGCTTCTCCGTGACCACGCCGTCGAACGGCGCCGTGACCTGAAGGAACGACGCGGTGGCGCCGGCGGCGTCGCTGGCCGCCCCGGTGCGCGCGATGCCGCTCGAGGCCGCCTGCACACGGGCGGCGGCGCCGGCGGCACGGGCGTCGGCGGCGGCAAGCGCCGCGGTGGCTTCGTCGAGCTCCTGGGCCGTGGCCGACTTCTTCGCCTGCAGCGCGGCGATGCGGCCGTGCGTGGCGCGGGCGAGCACCAGGGCGGCCTGGGCGGCGCGTTCCTCGGCGGCGGCTGCCGCGGCGCCTTCACGCGCCTCGCTCACGCCGGCGGCGGCGCTCGCCGCCGCGGCCATCAGGTCGCGGCCGTCGAGTTCCACGAGCACCTGCCCGGCGCGGACGCGGTCGCCCGGCACGACGCGCACGGCGCGCACGGGCGCCATGACGCGGGCGGCCACGGTGGCGGTGGTGCGCGCCTGCACGATGCCGCCGGCCTCGGCGGCATCGGTGATGGCCGCGTCCGTCACGGTCGCGGTGCGCACGGCGAGCGGCGCGGCGGTGTCAGCCGCGGGCGCGGCCTCGTGCGAGGACGAGCAGGCGGCGGTGGCGGCGGCCAGCGTCAGCAGGGCGACGCCGGTGAGGGCACGGGTGCGGGTCATGGTGTCGGTCATCGCTTTCCAAGGGCGCGTGAAAGGGTGGCGGCGGCAACGGTGACGTCCACGCGGGCCGCGGCATGGCGGGCGTCGGCCTGCTGCACGGCCTCGGCGGCGGCGAGGAGCGCCGCCACGTCGGCGAGCCCGCCGTCGTAGCGATCGCGCACGATGCGGTGGCTCTCGCGGGCTTGTGTCACGGCGGCACGGCCCACGCCTTCCGCCGCGCGGGCCGCGTCGAGCCGGGCGACGGCAATCCGCACGTCGAGACGTGCGGCCGTCTCCGCCTTTTCGCGCTCGATCGCGCGCAGGCTCTGCGTGTGGCGCGCCTCGGCGAGGCGCGCCTGGTCGGCGAAGCCGCGGAACACGTTCACGCGGGCCACGGCGCCGGCCATCCAGCTCGAGGCGCGCGAGCCCCAGGTGCCGCCGTTCGCTTCGTAGCCGCCCTGCGCGTAGACCCGCGGCAGGAAGGTCGCCCGCGCCGCGTCTACCGCGGCGGCGGCGAGTTGTTCCTGGAGGGCCGACAGCTTCAGATCGGCGCGGGTGGTCACGGCTTCGGCTTCGAGCGCGGGGAGGTCCGCGGCCGCCATCGCGTCCGCTGCCGGCGCCTCATCGAGCACGAACGCGGCGTCGAGCGGCGCGCCCATGAGCTGATTGAGGCGGGCGCGCGCGATGGTGGCATCGGCCGTGCTGCGGATCTGCTGTTCACGGGCGCGGGCCAGGAACACCTCGATGCGCAGCACGTCGGCGTCGGTCACGCGCCCGGCGTCCCGCCGGTTGCGCGCGAGCTCGAGGTCCGCGGCCGCCGTGTCGAGGGTGGCCGCGGCGGCGCGGCCGGCAGCGTCGGCCGCCAGCACCGCGCCGTAGGCCGTCGTCACGGCCAGCGCCAGATCCTGGGCGACCACGGCACGGGACGTCGTGGCCAGGTCGCGCCCGAGCGTGGCCGCGCGTACGCCGGCACGGGTCGAGGGATCGAAGACCGCCTGGTCGATCGTGACGCCGACCCGCAGGTTGTTCACCGCCTCGGGATGGTTCAAGGCGTCGATGGCGAAGTTCGAGGCGGCGAACTGCCGCTGCGACAGCAGCGAGCTGAAGACGAAGACCGGCTGGTTGCCGCGTTGCCAGCTTTCGGTGACGTCCACGCTCGGCAGGTACCCGGCACGGGCCTGCGTGAGGCGGGCCGCCGCCGACCGCTCGGCCACCTCGGCCGCTCTGGCGTCGGGGTTGGCGGCCTGCGCGCGGGTGATGGCCTCGGCCAGCGGAAGCGGGGCCTGCGCCCACGTCACGCCGGGAAGGCCGAGAAACAGGGCGAGAAATGCGAGCCGTCGTGTCATCCTGCCCTGAGAGATTCAGGCGCGTGAAAAAGGTGACAGGGCCCGTCCCCCCGCCCGTGGACGTCTATGCCGACCTCGTGCGCGAGGCCTCGGGCGGCGATCCGGCGGCCATGGAACGGCTGCTCACGCGGGTGCAGGAAGTGGCCTGGCGCTTCAGCGTGGCCGTCTGCGGGCACGCCGACGACGCCGAGGACGCGATGCAGGAAGCGCTCCTCAAGACCTACCGCTACACCTCGAGCATCCGGGAGCCCGAGGCCTTTCGTCCGTGGCTGCATCGCACGGTCAAGAACGCCTGCCTGATGAACCGCCGCAAGCGTGTGCACGAGCCGCCGCGGATCGAGTCGCTCGACCAGCCGCACGCCGACGGCGATCGGGCGGCGTACGACCCGCCAGATCCGGGGAAGAATCCCGAACAACTCGCCGCCAACTCCCGGCTCAAGGGCCGCCTGCAGCAGGCGATGCGCGGTCTGCCGCCCTCGCAGCGCGCCATCGTCTTCCTGCGCGAAATGCAGGGGCTCTCGACGCGCGAGGTGGCCCACGTGATGGGCATCTCGGAAGACAACGTGAAGACACGCCTCAGCCGGGCCCGCAAGTCGCTGCAGACGGCGCTCGAAGGACCGGCCCGGTGACCGCGCCTCGACGCCGGGCGTCCGGCTCACCCCCCGCAAGCCGCCGGCCGGGCGGCCCGCCGAAGCCGTGCGCCCAGGCAGACCAGCTCTGGGCGTATCTGGACGGGGAACTGCCCGCCGCGCGGGCCCGGGCCGTGGTCCGCCACATGACGGCCTGCGCGACCTGCGCTGCCCGGGCTCGCCGCCTGCGCGCGATGCTCGAGACCTGCCGCGCCGCCGGCTGCCGGAAGCTGCCGGCCGACGTTCGTGCCCGCGCCCGAACCCGCGTGGCCGCCCTGCTCGCCGGCGCCGGCAAGAAACGGTGAAAGATCGCGCACATCCAGCCCGGCCGTAGAGCCGCTGGCGCCGGCCGCGTCAAATACTGATTCTGAGATTCGGTCTCAGGATTGATACAATGGGCGTGTTACACCGATGACGCCCCCGGTCACGATCGACGCCCTGCCTCGTCCCGCCGCTGCCGCGGTGCCGCTCACCACGATGCCCGTGGGCGCCGTCGCCACGCTGCACGAGGTCACCGATGTCGCCTCGCGGCCGGTGCTGCGGTCGCTCGGCCTCACCGACGACTGCGTGCTCCGTCTCTGCCAGGCGGGTGATCCCTGCATCGTGCAGGTGCGGGCCACGCGGATCGGCCTCTCGAGCGCGGTGGCCCGCTGCCTCTACGTCGTGCCCGAGGCCGGCAGCCGCTAGCACGACGATGGTCCCGGCTGTCGAGACGCCCGATCGCGCGCCCGCGTCCACGGCCGCGCCCGTCCGGCGCATCGCCCTCATCGGCAATCCGAACACCGGCAAGACCACTCTCTTCAACGCGCTCTGCGGCGTACGCGCGAAGACCTCGAACTTCCCCGGCACCACCACCTCGATGCGCACCGGCCATGCCGAGGCGCCCGGGCACGGCGCCCTCGACGTGCTCGATCTGCCGGGTGTCTACGACCTCGAGATCGACGCTCCGGAATCGCGCATCGCCGCCACGCTGCTCGAAGGCGCGCGCGGCCCGGTGCCCGATGCCGTCGTGGTCATCGTGGATGCGTGCAACCTGGCGCGCAATCTCGTGCTCGTGGGCCAGCTCCTCGCGCGCCGCGTGCGGCTCGTGCTGGCGCTCAACATGGTGGATCTGGCCGAGCGGCGCGGCCTCGCCGTCAACGCCGTGCACCTCGAAGCGCGCCTCGGCGTGCCCGTCGTGTCGATGGTGGCGCGCACGGGGCGCGGCATGGCGGCGCTGCGCGAGGCGCTCGATCGTGTGCATCTCACGACGCCCGGCCCCGGGCCCGACGGCCCCGGGACGGCGGCCGGCGTGAATCAGTGGGCCGATGCCATCGCCGCCGCCGTGTCGTCGGAGACGGCATCCACCCGGGCGCACGATCGGTTCACCGAACGGCTCGACGGCGTCCTCACGCACCCGGTGTTCGGGCTCGCGGCGTTCATCGCCATCATGGGCACGCTCTTCTGGATTCTCTTCGCGCTGGCGACGGTGCCGATGGATCTCATCGAAGCGACCTTCGCCGAGGTGGGCACGCTCGTCGAGCGGCTGCTGCCCGAGGGCCCGGTGCGCGATCTCGTCGCGCAGGGTATCGTCGGCGGCATCGCCGGCACGGTCGTGTTCCTGCCGCAGATCTGCCTGCTCTTCTTCCTCATCACGCTGCTCGAAGACACGGGGTACCTCGCGCGCGCGGCCTTCGTGATGGACCGCTGGCTGTCGCGCTTCGGCCTGCCGGGCCACGCCTTCGTGCCGCTCCTCACCGCGCACGCCTGCGCGCTGCCCGGCATCATGAGTACGCGGCTCATCCCCGACCTGCGCGATCGGCTCACGACGATCCTCGTCGCGCCGTTCATGAGCTGCTCGGCGCGCCTGCCGGTCTACGTGCTGCTGACCACGCTGCTCTTCGCGGATCGGCCGGGCCTTGCGGGTCTCGCGTTCGCGGGCTGTTATCTGCTCGGCGCGCTCGCCGCGCTCTTCACGGCGAAGCTGTTCGGCAGCACGATCCTCAAGGGACGCGCGAAGCCGATGATCCTCGAGCTGCCGTCCTACAAGACGCCGTCGCTGCGCAATGCGCTGCTGACGGCGCGCGATCAGGGGCTGTCGTTCCTGTCCACGGCCGGCACGGTCATCGTCGCGATCTGCATCGTGATGTGGTGGCTGAGCGCGTATCCGAAGGTGGACGCGCCGCCCGAGGCCGCGCGCCTGCGGGCCGCTGCCGAGGCGCCCGCGCTGCCGAATGCCCAGGCCGCGGCGCTGCTGGCCGAAGCGGCCGCGCTCGAAGTGAAGACGGCGCAGGCCGGCAGCTTCGCCGGACGCATCGGCCACACGCTCGCGCCCGCCTTCGAGCCGCTCGGCTTCGACTGGCAGCTCACCGTGGGGGTGCTCACGAGTTTCCTGGCGCGCGAGGTCTTCGTCTCGACGATGTCGGTGCTGGCCGCCGGCCAGGCGGCGACCGACGTGGACGAGGGCGTCGTCGCGAAGATCCGCGGCATGACGCGTGACGACGGGCGGCCGGTGTTCACGCCGGCCACGGCCGCGTCCGCGCTCGTGTTCTTCGTGCTGGCGATGCAGTGCCTGCCGACGCTCACCGTGACCCGGAAGGAAACCGGCGGCCTCAAGTACGCGGCGTTGCAGCTCGGCTATATGTCGGGCCTCGCGTATGTCGCGTCGTTCCTGCTCTACCAGGGCCTGCGCGCCGCAGGTGTGGCATAAAGGCACGACGATGTCTGCCGCCCTGCTCCAGGACGTGATCGTGGCCCTCACGGCGCTCGCCGCCGCGTGGGTGGTGGCGCGCCGCGTCATCGGCTTCGCCACCGCCGAGCGCGCGCCGAAGTGTTCGAACTGCGCGTCGGCCGCCTGCGCGCCGGTCTCGCCCTCGGCCGGATCCGTGGGCCGCCCGGCCGAACATCCGCTGCTCTTCGTCCGTCCCTCACGGCACTGAGCGGCGGCGCGTGAACGCGGCGCGCCAGCCGGAGTAGATTGACGATCGTCATGCGCCGTCCCTCGATCTCTACCGTTGTTCCCGCCCTGCTGATCCTCGCCGCCGCCGGAGTGACCGCGGGCGCGCAGTCTGCCAGGCCGCCGGCGCCCGAGCCCGATCCGGCGCTCACCGCTGCCGCCCTGCTCGCCGCCACGCCGCTCGTCGGCCCCGACTACACGATCGATCCGGCGGTGCGCACGCCCGGCACGTGGCATGTGTTCTCGATCACCTCGCCCTTCGGCACGTACGAGGCGGAAGGTCTGGCGCAGGTCGAGGTGCGCCTGCAGGAGATCGCGGCCATGCGGCGCCTCGAGGAACTCTCGAAGGCCGGCGTGTTCGCGCGGTCGGCCGGGGAGTCGCTCGTGAAGGTGGGCACAGGCGTCGTGAACGCGGTGACCGATCCCGTCGAGACGGCGAAGGGCATCGGCGGCGGCGTAAAACGGTTCGGCGTGAACCTCGGCCGGCGCACGAAGCGCGCCGTACAACGCATGACCGACGACAGTCCCGGCGGCGGCGACACCGACCCGGGCGCCGGCGCGCGTGTAGGCGGCGCGGCGGCTAGTGCGGCCAAGAGCCTCATCGGCATCAACGGCGCCCGCCGGCGCTGGGCCCGGCGCGTGGGCGCCGATCCGTACACGACCAATCCCGTGCTGAAGGACGCTCTCGAGCGCATCGCCGCGGTGGATGCGGCCGGCGGCATCGCCACGTCGATCGCCGTGCCGATCCCGCCCGTCGTCGGCACCACGGCCAAGGTCGGCGACCTCGTGTGGGGCACCGACCCCGAAGAGCTCCGCAAGCTGAATGAATCGCGGGCCCGCGACATCGGCGCCACGACGGATGACGCCAATACGTTCTTCCGCAACCGCGCCTTCACGCTCACGATGCAGACGCGGCTCGTCGGCGCGCTGGCGACCGTGGGTGTGCCGGGCGCCGGTGACTACCTGGCGTCGGCGGCGGAAGCGGGCGACGAACGCGAGGCGCTCTTCTTCGTGGAGAGTGCCGAGCTGCTGCAGCGCGAACACGAGACGTCGGCCGTGACACGCGTGCTCACCGACTCGCGCGCGATCGTGGGGCTGCGCGCCGGCGGCGAGGCGATCGTCGTGCTGCCCTTCGACTGGCTGCGCGCGGCCGAGACGACCGGCGCGGAATTCACGGAACTGGCGCGGCGCGCGAAGGCGGAACTCGGCGCCTCGACGCTCCGCGTCGTGGTGAGCGGCACGGTGACCGACGCCGCCAGTGCCGCGCTCGCCGCGGCCGGCTGGCGCCGCTAGCGGCGGTCACACCGGCTCGGAGTCGCTCAACACCGGCGTCGACGGCGCGCGCATCTCGCCCTCGTCGGGCGCGGACGTGCCCGCCAGCCGCTGCATCTTGCGGCCCAGCCACACGGCGTTCACGGCCGAGAGCGCCGCCAGCACCACCGCCACCGACGAGATGCCGGCCACCCCGGCGCCGATCGCCGCGAGCGGCGCATACACCCAGGCCCCGATCTGGTCACCCACGCGGTAGATCACGGTGTCGATGAAAGTCTTGGCCTTGTAGCGATCCGACCGCGGTACCACCGTGAAGAGCACTTCGCGCGCCGGACGCGCCACCGCGAAGTTGCCGGCGCGGCGCAGCACCTGGAAGGCCATGAGCACGCCGATCGTGGGCGCGAGGCCGAGCACGCTGAAGCCGGCGATGCTCAGCACGGGCAGGAAGGCGAGCGCCGCGGCCACGCCCCAGCGCCTCACGGCCCGGCCCGTGGCGAAGGTCTGCGTGGCGAGCGTGAGCACGTTCACCGCGAGATCGATGTTGGCGAAGAAGCGCGTGCGTTCCGCGCGGTCGGTGAGCGCCGAGTCCACGATCGCCGCCTGCTGGAAGTACAGGAAGGTCGTGAGCACGGTGAAGAAGAGCATGTTCAGCGTGACGTTCAGCAGGTACGGATCGGCGAAGGCGCGCCGCATGCCCTCCCACATGTTGCCGCCGATGGCCAGGTCCGCGCCGGCCCGCGCCGAAAGCGGGCCGTCCTCCCCGGGGGCGGCCGTGCGCGGCTGCACGAAGAGCGCGCGGGCAGACAGCGCCGCCACTTCGAGCAGCAGCGCCGACACCAGCAGCAGGTTCGCCGCGCCGAGCGACCCCACGAGCCAGCTCGTGAGCCCCGCTCCCGCGATGCCGCCGATCGTGCCGCCGGCGCCGATGAAGCCGAAGAGGCGCTTGCTCTGGCCAGGCGCGAACACGTCCGCCATCACCGACCAGAAGATCGAGACGACGAACATGTTGAAGATCGACGTCCAGACGAAGAACGCGCGGCCGATCCACACCTGCTGCGTGGGCGGTCCCCACGTGAGCAGCGCGAAGAACATCACCAGGTTCAGCGCGAAGAAGCGGTAGCCCCACGAGACGAACCGCGCCCGCGGCATCCGCGCGACCAGGTAGGCAAACGGCGGATTCGCCAGCAGCATCCCGGTGAGCGACCCGGCGAACAACCACGGCAGGTTGTCGACGCCGCCGGCCACGCCCATGTCGTCGCGGATTGGCCGGATGACGTAGTAGGCCGAGAGCACCGCGAAGAAGAACAGCCACGACCATGCCACCGCGGCCAGCTCGTTCGGACGTACGTCCACGAGCCGCTGGAGCCACGAGGCTCGCGGAGAAGGGTCGCCGGTGGTCATCGCGCGGAGGACCGTTTACGCGCCGGGCAGCGCGTCCACGTAGTCGGCCATGCGCTTGCGCATCGCCGCATCCGGGAGCCGGCCGAGGCCGCCACCGATGTTGTCGGCCATGTTCTTCGCCTGGCTCGTGGCAGGGGTCGTGGCCGTGATGGCCGGGTGGCTCACCACGAACTTCAGGAAGAACTGCGCCCAGGTGGTGGCGTCGAACTCCTTCGCGAAGTCGGGCACCGGCCGATCACCCACGCGCTTGAAGAGCCGCGTGCGGCCGAACGGCGCGTAGGCGAAGACACCCATCTTCCGCTCCTGCGCCAGCGGCAGGATGGTGGCCTCGGCGTGCCGGTTGTCGATGGCGTAGTCGACGCCGATGAAGTCGAGGGTTTCCTTGCGCATGGTGGCGACGAGATCCGCGTACTGATTCTCGAACGTCGTCGTCAACCCGATGTAACGAACGCGCCCCTGCTGCTTGAATTCGCGCAGGATCGGAATCTGCACGCCGACATCGCCCATGTTGTGCACCTGGATGAGGTCGATCTTCGCCTTCTTCACGCGCGCGAACGACGTCTCGACCTGCTGGCGGGCCGCCGCGGGGTCGGCCCCGCCGCCACCGCGTCCGGCCACGTTCAGCTTGGTGGCCCAGAACAGCTTGTCAGCGATCTTCAGCTCATTGACGATCTTCCCGGACGCCTCTTCCGAGGCGCCGTAGCCGGGCGCCGTATCGAACACGGTGGCGCCGCCGTCGACGAGCGCCTTGAACACCTCGCGGAGCGCCGTCAGGTCTTCCGAGCGGGCGACCGACGCGAATGTGGCCGAGCTGCCGAGGCCGATGACCGGCAGGCGTTCGCCGCTCGACGGAATGGCCTTGGTGTTCATCTTCCCCTGCGCCAGCAGCACGCGCGGATCGAAGGAAAGGGTCGCGCTCGCGCCCAGGGAGAGCGCGAGCCAGTCACGGCGGGTGAGCTTCATCACGGCAATTCTCCCACGTTCATTCGGAACTACCTGGCCGGTACGGTGGCGGCCGGCACGCCGCCCACCACTTCACCGCTCCGAACGCCCTCGTAGCGACGGCCCAGCCGGTAGGCGATCGGGAACCACACGGCCGACATCACGATTCCGGCCACGGCCAGGCCGGCCACGCCGTACGGCAACACCGCTGCGCTGAGCCACGCCGACGTGACGTCGCCGAAGCGGTAGACCACGGTGTCGATGACGTTCTTCGCCTTGTACTTGCTTTCCTGATCGACCACCGTGAAGAGCATTTCACGGCTGGGCTTGGCGACGGCGTATTCCGCGAACCGCCGCACCACCTGGATGGTTCCGAGCACCAGCAGCACCGGCGAGAACGCCACGGCCAGGAACGCGAACACCATGATGAGCGGATTCAGGATGAGGCCGGCGGTGACGCCGAAACGTTCGATGAGGCGTCCGGTGCCGAAGAGCTGCAGGAAGACCGTGGTGCCGTTCACCGCCAGATCGATCATCGCGTAGGCGCGCGTACGCGCCTCGCGGCTTTCGAACGCCCTGGTGATGAGGTCGCCGAGCTGGAAGTAGATGATCGTGGAGATCGTCGTCATCAGCAGGATGAAGAGCGCGATCATCAGCAGGTACGGCGAGCGGAAGAGCAGGGCGAACCCCTCGAGCGGGTTGCCCCCGAGCCGGCGGTCGAGCGTGGTCGCCTGCGCGTCGTGCCCGAGCGCCCGCAACCGGTTCTTCTCGCGGTCGAGCACCCGCACGAGCCACGCCGTCACGACGAACCCGGCGGCCGAGATGAGCATCAGGGTGTTGGTGCCGACGGCCGTCACGAGCAGCGCCGCCAGCGCCGGGCCGCCGATTGTGCCCACCGTGCCTCCCGCCGCGATGAACCCGAACAGGCGTTTGGCCTGGGTGCGGGAGAAGGTGTCGGCCATCAGGCTCCAGAACACCGAGATGATGAGCACGTTGAACGTGCTGACCCACACGAAGAAGCCCGCCGCCACCCAGCGATCCTGCTGCCCGCCCCGCGACTCGAACAGGACGTAGAAGCCCAGCATCGTCACGGCGATGAAGCCGTAGACCCACGGCAGGAAGGTCGAGAGCTTGAGGCGGGAGGCCAGGAACGCGTAGGCCGGCGCCAGGAAGAAGCTGGCGATGAAGGTGCCCGTATAGAGCTCTTCGAGGCTGCCGACGCCGTAGACCGTGCCCATGGCGTCGCGCACCGGCCGCACGACGAAGTAGCTGAACATCAGCAGGGCGAAGTAGACGAACGAGACCGTGACCGCCTTGACCTCCGCGGGTTCGACCCTGGCGAGCGTCTTCAGGAGACGAGCGAACGGAGCGGCGTTCGATGGTTCGGTCATGGAGGTGAGGGGAGGCCTGCCCGCACAGGGTATCCCACTCGCATTACGACCGGCGCGCCCCGGCGCTTACCCCCGCGGCATGCGCCGGCGGCTGCGGGCCCATGCGGCCGGCGCATCAGCGCCCGGTTTGCCTTGACAGCACCTCATCCGCCGCCGGAAAGTCTGTCCACTCCCCATGCGTCAGGAATCTCCCGGCGAGACCGGCAGCCTCGCGCGCCTTCAGCATCTGCCGCAGTTCCAGAGCTACGCCCTCGGGCGCGGCTACGACGAGATGTTCGACGGGCGCGGCGTCACCCGCGACCACTACGCCGCCCTCTACGAGCGGCTCGGCGCCGTCGATCCGCAGGAGCTCCGCCAGCGCCAGACGGCGGCCGACCTGGCCTTCCTGCACCAGGGCATCACCTTCACCGTCTACGGGCAGAACGAGGGCACCGAGCGGATCTTTCCTTACGACCTCATCCCGCGCATCCTGACCGCCGGCGAGTGGGACACGATCGAACGCGGCCTCACCCAGCGCATCACCGCCCTCAACCTCTTCCTCAAGGACCTCTACGGCGAGGCGAAGGTGCTCGACGACGGCATCGTGCCGCGCGAGCTCGTCTACAGCTGCAGACACTTCCGCCGCGAGATGCAGGGCGTGGCCGTGCGCCACGACATCTACGTCTCGGTCGCCGGCACCGACCTGGTGCGCCTGCCCGACGGCAGCTTCGCGGTGCTCG
>CADEFD010000058.1 GCA_902826515.1 uncultured Acidobacteriota bacterium | reverse complement strand
CGGTGCACGGGATGCCCCACACCTTCTCGGTGTAGGTCTTGAAGAAGATCTCGAAGAGGCGCTTGCCGAAGCGGTTGGTGACCCACTGCTCGAAGTTCTCTTCGACCGGGTAGGGACGGTAGTGCCACCACAGGTAGCTGAGGAAGATGCGGACGGCGTTGATCGGGCCGAGCCCGGCCAGGGCGTTGCCGGCCTTGAGGGGATAGTCGAAGAACTTCCCCTGGTAGTGGATGCGCGAGAGGCGCGGCACCGAGATGAATTCCTTCTCGAGGATCTCGTGCCACAGCGCCTCGACCGGCGCGATCTTGGTGAAGAAGCGGTGGCCGCCGATGTCGAACCGGTAGCCCTTGTATTGGGCAGTACGCGAGATGCCGCCGAGGATGTCGTCGGCTTCGAGCACGGTGACGGGCCAGCCCATCTTCGCCATCTGGTAAGCCGCCGTAAGTCCGGCCGGGCCTCCGCCGATGACGACCACGCGATCTCCTGGCGCGTACTGTGCGACGGCGCGCGCTGCCATTCGTGCTCCTCTACCTTTCCTCAGACGCGGGCCGCGCCCTGCGCGATGCCCCTCTTCGCTCCAGCGTCACCGGGGCCGAATTCCCGTAGACGACCGAGGCGCGTGCAGATCGTGTGCCACAATGGAGTGGCCGAGCGAGCCTCAAAGTCTATCTGAAGAGAGACATTTGTGCCTCTCCGGCAGTACCCCGGACTTCCCTGAGATTCCCTGATTCCGGAATTCGCGCGGGCGCCGGGTGTCGGCGGGTCCGCTCGCGCGGGCGCGGGCCTTACGGGGTTTCACGCAATGTCGCGCCGGCCGCGTGACGCGCGCGGTGCCTGCATGACGCAGGCGCGCGCATCGGCCGATAGGAACGGCAGGTCGAGAGCCACATCGTGTCAGTCGTCACCACCGTGATCGTGCCGTTCCACCGCAACGTCGCCATGCTGCGCCGCGTGCTCGAGCCGTTCCGCGACCGCGCCGCCACGACCGAACTGCTGGTCGCCGGCGACGGCCCGATCGAGGCGTGGGAGCCGGTGGCCGACGAGTTCGGCGCGACACGCATCACCTGGCCCGCGGCCCAGGGGCCCGCCGTGGCGCGCAACCGCGCCGCCAGCGTGGCGCGCGGCCGGTATCTCATCTTCGTGGACGGCGACGTCATCGCCGAGCCCGGCGTGGTCGCCCGCGTCGAGCAGTTCTTCGCCGCGCATCCCGAATTCTGCGCCGTCTTCGGCGCCTACGACGAGACGCCCGAAGCGCCGGGCTTCATGTCGCAGTACCGCAACCTCCAGCACCGCTACGTGCACCGCGTCAACCAGGGCGACGCCCGCACGTTCTGGGCCGGCCTCGGCGCCATCACGGCGGAGATGTTCGGCAAGGTCGGCGGCTACGACCAGCGCTTCCGACGGCCGTCGGTCGAGGACATCGACCTCGGTTACCGGATCACCCGCGCCGGCGGACGCATCGCCATCGACCCCGATCTGAACGGCAAGCACCTCAAGCGTTGGACGTTCACTTCGAGTATCGTCTCCGACGTGCGCGACCGCGGGGTGCCGTGGACCCAGCTCATCCATAGATACGGCGGCCTCACGACCGACCTCAATCTGGCGTGGGGCCTGCGCCTGTCGGTCGTCTCGGCCTATCTGTTCCTCGGCCTGGCCGCGGCCGGCGTCGTCGACCCGCGGGCCTGGTGGGCGCTGCCACTGCCGGTGGCCGCGCTCGTCGGGCTGAACCTGCCGTACTACCAGTATTTCCTCCGCATCCGCGGCCCGTGGTTCGCGGCGCGCGTCGTCGCCGCCCACTTCATCCATCACCTGTCGAACGGGGTGTCGTTCGTCGCCGGGAACGCAATCCTCGTCCTGCAGCAGCGCTTCGGCATCACCACGCGCTGGACGCTGCCGCCCGACGCCGCCGCCGACCAGCCACTGCGCCGCTGGCGCGCCGACGGATCCACGGCCTCATGACGCCGCCCGCGCACGACGCCGCCGCGACCTCGCGGCGGTGGACCCGGCCGCTCCTGGCGGCGTGCCTGCTGGCCGGGCTGGCGCTCTCGGCGCGCGGCCTCGGCGACGAGCGCTACGTGTCGCTCCAGGGCGACATGCCGCGCCACCTGATGAACGGCGTCTTCTTCCTCGACCTCGTGCGCGATCTCCCGGCGCCGGCCGACGCCTTCGAGTACGCGCGGCACTACTACGCGCGGTATCCGGCGCTTTCGCTCGGCCACCACCCCTTTCTCATCGCCCTGGTCGAGGCGCCGTTCTTCGCCGTCTTCGGCGTGTCGGTGACGACGGCGCGGCTCGTGCCGCTGCTCTTCATGCTGCTCGGCGTCTACTGGACGTTCCGCCTGGCGCTCGAGTGCCTCGACGATGCCTGGGCGGCCGCGGCCGCCGGCCTGACGTTCGCGTCGAGTGCCTATGTGGTCGAGCTGACGCAGAGTGTGATGACGGAGCTGCCGGCGTTGTCGCTCTCGGTGGCCGCCGCCCTTTATTGCCACCGCTTCGCCGAGCGGCAGCGCTCGCGCGACATCCTTCTGGCCACCCTGCTTGCGGCCTTCGCCGCCTGGGCGAAACAGCTCGCCGTCGTCATCACGCCGGCCCTCATCATCTACGTGTGGTGGCGACTCGGCTGGCGCCGCCTGGTGCGGCGCGACGTGCTCGCCGCCGTGGCCCTCGCCACGTTCGTGGTCGCGCCGCTCGTGCCCATCACACTCGTGCTCTCGCCGTTCAACGTGGCGCTCGCAGCCGGCTTCGCCGGAGAACTGACCGAGACTGGCCGCGTCGAACTGGCCGTCCGTCTGGTGCGCCGCGCCGCGCTCGATCACATGACGCCGGCCGTGATCGTCGTGGGCCTGCTCGGGGTGGGCCTGATGCTGTGGCGGGGCCGGGCCGCCGGCTGGCTGGCGGCGATCTGGATCGCCTCCACCGCCGCCTTCATCTCGGTCGTGGTGGCGGGCGAGCCGAGCCGCTATGCGATCTACTGGGTGCCGGCCTGGGCGCTCGGCGTGGGGGCGGCCTGTTCGCCGCTCGCCGGCCGTGGCCGCGCCGTGGCGTCGGTTGCCGTGGCGCTTGCGCTTGCGACACAAGTGGCGTGGGCCAGCCGGGTGCGCCTGCCAGGGCTCGACGGGTACGAAGCGGCGGCCCGCCATGTCGTGGCCGAGCCGCGCGGCTCCACGGTCATGTTCGCCGGCGACGTCGACACCGGCTACTTCACCTTCTTCGTGCGCAAACACGACGTGGCGCGCCAGGCGATCGTGCTGCGCGCCGACAAGATGCTCACCACCTCGTTCATGGGGTCGGTGGCGGCCGAAGACCGCATCAAACGGCCCGAAGAAGTGCGCGCCGTGATCGAACGCTTCGGCGTCGGCTACATCGTGGTCGAAGACCGGCCCAGCGAGTCGAAGGTGCAGAACTGGCTGCTGCAGGAAGTGACGATGCCGGGCTACATCGAGCGGATGCGGCTGCCGTCGAACTCGACCGACGTGCGCCTGCGCGGCCGCAGCCTCGTCGTCTACGAGGTCGCGAACGCGCAGCCGGCCGCCACCGACGCCCGGCTCGACATCCGGCTGCCGCTCGTGTCGCAGCAGATCGACGTGGCCGTGGCTGACCTGGCGGCCCGGAAGTACCTGCGCTAGCCGGCGCGCCGCGGCGCTACCATGGGGGCGAGGTCGCCCTCCGTGCATCACCCCCGTCACGTCCCCGTTCGTGCCCTCGTGCTTCTTGTCAGCGCCGTGCTGCTGGCCGGAGCCACGCGCCCGCAGGCGCAGGAACCCCGTTTCCGCGGCGGCGCCAACCTGGTCCGGCTCGACGTCTACGCGTCAGTGGACGGTGTCGCGCTCACGGATCTCACGGCGGACGACTTCGAGGTCTTCGAGGACAACGCCCCGCAGACGGTGTCGTCGTTCGAGTTCGTGCAGGCGCGCGGCCCGGCGCCGGCGGCAGCGCGCGTCGAGTCGAATGCCGTGGCCGAGATGCGCTCGCGCGCGGCCCAGCCGGACGCGCGCGCCTTCGTGCTGTTCCTCGACACGCTGCACGTGCAGGTGGAAGGGTCCTACCAGGCGGTGAACCCCGTGTCGACGCTGCTCGATCGGGTCATCGGTGCCGATGACCTCATCGGCGTGATGACGCCGGAGATGGCAGCGCGCAACATGACGTTCTCGCCGCGCACCGGCCCGGTGGGCGATTTGCTGCGCGCCAACTGGACGTGGGGCGAACGCGGCGCCGTCAACCCGACCGACCCGCGCGAGAACGACCTGCGGCTCTGTTATCCGGACGCATCCGGCTCGGCGGGTCTCGCCAAGGCCATCATCGAACGGCGGCGGGAGCAGAAGGTGCTGCGCGCGCTCGAAGATCTCGTCAGCCATCTCGAAGGGCTTCGAGACGAGCGCACCTTCGTGATGCTCCTGAGCGAAGGCTGGACGTTGCCGCGGGCCGACGAGCGGCTCGCGGCGCCCGTGACCGACCGCAGCGGTCAGCCGACCGGGCAGGTGCCGGGTGGTCCGGATCCGGTCGGTGTCACCTCGGCCGGGCGGCTCGGCACGGCGGCGGCCGGCGGCTCGCTCGTGCAGTCGTGCGAGCGCGAGCGGTCGCTCATCGCGCTGTCGGACCTCGACATGGAGTTCCAGCAGCTGATGCAGCGCGCCAACCGCGCCAACGTCAGCTTCTATCCGATCGATCCGCGCGGCCTCGTCGTGTTCGACGATCCGATCGGTCCGGCCCGTCCGGCGCCGATGGCGCTCGATCGCGATCGGCTCACGGCCCGCCAGAACGCGCTGCGCCGCGTGGCTGACGAAACCGACGGTGTGGTCGTGCTCAACACCGCGATCGACAAGGCGCTGCCGCGGATCATGACCGACATCGGCTCGTACTACCTGCTCGGCTACGTCTCGACCAACACGAAACTCGACGGCCGGTATCGACGCCTGACGGTGCGTGTGAAACGTCCCGGCGTCACCGTGCGGGCGCGGCCCGGCTACCTGGCGCCCTCGGCGTCGGACATGGCCGCGGCGCAGGCCCCGTCGACGACCGGCGCCGGACGCGCGTCATTGCCGTCCGCGTCGGTCACCGACGCGTTGTCGCGGCTGCCGGTCAGCCGGCGGCCGTTGGCGATTCATCTGGCGGCATCCGGCGCGCCCGGACGTGTGGCCGTGACCGTGGAACTCGACCGCGTCACGGCGGCGCTTCCCGACTGGGCGAACGGCGGACGCCTTGCCGTGGCGGTGGAGCCGGCCGATCGCGGCACCGGTGCGCGTGCGCATGTGACGTCCATGCTGGCCGCCGGCAGCCGCGTCGGCACGGTGCGGCTGCCTGAGGGCGACGGCGGTCCGCTCACGCCCGGCCGCTACCAGGTGCGCGTCGAAGCCCTGGCCGAAGGGGCGCGCACGCCGGTCGTCGTCTCGACGATCGTGGACGTCCCGGCCGGCACGGCCCTCCTCGGCTCGGCGTTGCTGGCAACGCGTCGCGGCCCGGGCACCGGGCGCGTCTTCGAGCCCACCGCGGATCCCCGCTTCCGGCGCACCGAGCGCCTGCAGGCCGAGGTCGCGCGGATCGACGCGGCAGCCGTCGTGACCGGCCGGCTGCTGAACCGCGCCGGGCAGGTGATGCAGGTGCCGGTCGCCATCAGCGAGCGGCCGGCGGCTGACACGCTGCCCGCCGCCGTCGTTGCCGAGATCGCCCTCGCGCCGCTCGCCGCTGGCGAGTACGTGCTCGAACTCATCGCCACGAGCGGCGACCGCAGTGAGTCGCGCACCTACCCGATCCGTATGGTGCCTTAGTCCACGGTGCGCTGGCCGGCGCGCGCCAGAATCACCGCGAGCGCCAGGAACAGGCCGGCGCCGAAGAGCTGACCAGAGGCGCCCTCCGCGTGCAGGAACGGCAGCGCGTTTCCAATCGACTGCAGTGACGACAGGATCGGGTACCCCTGTTGTTCGAGGCCGACCAGCACCGCGAACAGGATGCCGGCGAGCGACCCGCCGGCGATGAGGCCCGAGCTGAAGAGCGTGCCGGCGCTGATGTCGGAGTCCTGCGTCACGCCGGTCTTGCGTTCGACGAACCAGCGCACCAGGCCGCCGATGAAGATCGGTGCGGTCGTCGCGATCGGCAGATACGCGCCGACGGCGAACGACAGCGAGTGGATGCCGCACAGCTCGAGGGTGACGGCGATGAAGACGCCGACGAGCACGAGGCCCCACGGCAGGTTCTGTGACAGCAGGCCCTGGATGAGCGTGGCCATGAGCGTGGCCTGCGGCGCCGCCACGTCCTTCGAGCCGATGCCGAACACCTGGTGCATGTAGAGCACGGTGATGCCGATGATGAAGGCCGAGGTCACGACGCCGATCGCCAGGCCGAGCTGCTGGTAGTAGGGCGTGGCGCCGACGAGAAAGCCGGTTTTGAGATCCTGCGAGGTGTTGCCGGCATTGGCGGCCGCGATGCAGACGATGGCGCCCACCGCGAGCGCCACCGGCGCATAGACATCACCGGTCCAGCCGAGGGCCACGAAGATGAGGCACGTGATGATGAGCGTGGCGATGGTCATGCCGGAGATCGGATTCGACGAGCTGCCGATGAGGCCGGTGATGCGCGAGGCCACGGTGGCGAAGAAGAAGCCGAAGAGCACGATGAGGATCGACACGAGCACGTTGCCCTGGGTGGGCAGGCCGGGCATGACGACCAGGAACACGGCGAGCAGCAGCGAGCCGACGAGCACGACCATGATCGGCATGTCGCGTTCGGTGCGCAGCGGCGCGGCGCCGGCGGCGGCGCCGAAGCCCTTCAGGCCGTCGCGGGCCGAGGCGATGATGGTCGGCAGCGTGCGGGCCAGGGTGATCAGCCCGGCAGCGAGCACGGCGCCGGCGCCGATGTAGCGGATGTAGGCGCTCCAGATCTGCCCCGGGCCCATTTCCGCGATGAGGAACGGCTGACCGGTGGCCGGGTTGTTCGCGAAGTTCGGATGAATCGGCGGAAAGGGCACCGGAATCGCCGCCCCGAGCAGCGACAGCAGCGGCAGCAGCACCAGCCACGAGAGCACGCCGCCGGCGAACATCGTGCCGGCGATGCGCGGGCCGATCACGTAGCCGACGCCCATGTATTCCGGCGAGATATCCACGTTGAGCGTGGCATTCGGGAACTGGCTGGCGCGCGGCATCGAGTAGCCGACTTCCGCGAGGAAGAGGTTGAAGATGCCCGAGAGCGACTTCCAGAGCGCGCCGATGCCAAGTCCGCCGAAGACGAGGCCGGCGAGTTTGCCGCCGCGTTCCCCGGCCACGAGCACTTCGGCGCAGGCGGTGCCTTCGGGGTAGGGCAGCACGCCGTGTTCCTTGACGATGAGGGCGCGGCGCAGCGGCACCATCATCAGCACGCCGAGGATGCCGCCGGCGAACGCCAGCATCGTGATCTGCGTGTAGGTGAAGTATTTCGGCCCCTCGGGCACGAGGAAGATGAGGGCGGGGATCGTGAAGACGACGCCGCCGGCCACCGATTCGCCGGCCGACCCGATGGTCTGCACGATGTTGTTCTCGAGGATGGTCGAGCCGCCGAAGCGCTTCAGCACCGAGATGGCGAGCACCGCGATGGGAATCGACGCCGACACCGTCAGTCCGGCGCGCAGGCCCAGGTAGACCGTGGACGCGCCGAAGAGCAGGCCGAAGAGCACCCCGAGGATCACGGCCTTGGCGGTGAACTCGGCCATCGACTGGCTGGCGGGCACGTAGGGCGTGAACACCTTCGGGGCGGCGGCGCCCGGTCCGGGCGGCGTGGGGGTATGAGCCATGGCCGGGATGGTAACGCAGGACCGGCAGGCCGCCGCGAGGCTTTACCGGTCTCGACCCTTTGCCGTATCCTGACGAGGCTTGTGAATTCGAAGAACAAGCGGAAGGCCGCTACCGAGCAGGTGTCGGAACTCACGACAGGCCGCCTTTCCGTCTATCTCCGCTGCCTCAACCAGCTCGAGGCCGATGGGGTCGAGACCATCTCGTCCCAGACGCTGGCCGAGCGCTTCCACCTGAATGCCGCCCAGATCCGCAAGGACCTGGCGTATTTCGGCGAATTCGGCGTGCGCGGCGTCGGCTACTACGTCAAGGACCTGAAGCTGCACCTGCGCCAGATTCTCGGCCTCGACAAGAAGCTCAAGGTGGCGGTGATGGGCGCCGGCAACCTCGGCATGGCGCTCGCCGACTATCCGGGGTTCCGCCGCGAAGGCTTCGAGATCGTCGCCATGTTCGACACCGCCGATGGCAAGATCGGCGAAGAGTCGCGGGGCGGCGTGCCGATTCACGACATCCGCGACATCCGCAAGGTGCTGAAGAAGGAGCGCGTGGACATCGTCGTGCTGGCGGTGCCGGCCGAGGCCGCCCAGCACGTGCTCGACCAGGTGGCGGGCAGCGGCGTCCGGGCCGTGCTCAACTTCTCGCCCGGCACGCTGCTCGTGCCCGAAGGCATCAAGCTCAAGAGTGTGGACCTCACGGTGTCGCTCGAGAGCCTCTCGTTCTTCCTGGCGCAGGGCGACCCCACGTCCTAGCCGCCGCCCCGAGGAGGGCGCATGCCGAAACCCGCGCGACTGACTCACGCCGATGCCGATGGCCGCCTGCGCATGGTGGACGTGGGCGCCAAGGCGGTCACCGTACGTGAGGCCGTGGCGTCGGGCCATGTGGCCCTCGCGGCCGCCACCCGTCGCGCGGTGCGCAGCGGCCGGTTGAAGAAGGGCGACCCGCTGCAGGCGGCACGTCTCGCCGGCGTGATGGCGGCCAAGCGCACGTCCGACCTCATCCCGCTGTGCCATCCGCTCGTGCTGACCGGCATCGACGTGGAGCTCTCGCACACGCCGCGCGGGATCGGCATCCGCGCCGCCGTGCGCACTACGGGGCAGACCGGCGTCGAGATGGAAGCGCTCACCGCCGTGTCGGTCGCGGCGCTCACCGTCTACGACATGCTCAAGGCGATCGACAAGGCGATGGTGATCGAAGACGTGCGCCTCGAGGAAAAACGCGGCGGACGCTCCGGGCACTACCGGCGCCCGGCGCGGCCGGCGCGGAGCCGCGCCCGGTGACGATTCTCGTCTCGATTCAGCAGCCGGTGGCCGCCTGGCAGATTCCCGCCGCGGCCGTCGCGCGACTGCGCGCGCGCTGTCCGCAGCACACGGTGCTCCACGCCACGACCCCCGAGGCGCGCGCCGACGGACTGCGCGTGTGCGACGTGGCCTTCACGTGGGTGCTGACGCCGCCCGAACTGGCCTCCGCCGGGCACCTGACGTGGCTGCATTCGTCTGCCGTCGCGGTCGGCACGTTGTGTCTGCCGGAGCTCGCCGCGCGCGGCATCGTCGTCTCGAACTCGCGGCAGATCCAGTCCACGCCGATCGCCGAACACGTGCTGGCGTCCCTCCTGGCCCTCACGCGCCGGCTGCCGCTCGCCTTCGAGCGGCAGCAGCAGGCGGCGTGGGCGCAGAACGAATTCACGGGCGCGCAGCTGCCGACGGTGCTGCGCGGTCAGCGGCTGGGCGTCGTGGGGCTCGGGTCGATCGGCGCCGAAGTGGCGCGGCTCGCCGCCGCCTTCGGCATGGATGTCGTGGGCGTCAGGCGCGATCCCTCGCGCGGCATGCCGCCCGGGGTGTCACGCGTGTGGGGTCCCGAGGGGCTCGACGAGATGCTCGCGGTGGCGGATGTCGTGGTCGTCGCCGCGCCGCTCACCGTCGCGACCGACGCCCTCTTCGATCGGTCGCGGATCGCCCGGATGCGCCCAGGCGCGCGGCTCGTGAACGTGGCTCGCGGCCAGCTCGTCGACACGACGGCGCTCGTGGACGCGCTCACGAGCGGCCATCTCGCCGGCGTCGCCCTCGACGTCTTCCACGAAGAACCGCTGCCGGCGTCGCACCCGATCTGGCGCGCGCCGAACGCCGTGCTCACACCGCACACCTCGGGGTTCCGTCCCGAGCACTGGTTCGACGTCGTCGATCTCTTCGCCGAGAACATCCGCCGCCGGGAGGCGGGCCTGCCCGTGCAGTGGCAGGTCGATCTCGCGCGTGGGTACTGAGGCGCGGCCGGCTTACGCCCCGCACCTCGATGGCCTGCGCGCCGTCTCGGTGGCGGCCGTCGCCTGGTCGCACTGGCTGCCCGGGTGGCAATTCGGTCTGCCGTTCGGCGCCGGCGTGCACCTGTTCTTCGTCCTGAGCGGCTTCCTCATCACGCGGATCCTGCTCGGGCTGCGCGCCGCGCCCGATCGTCCCGCCGCCGTGGGCCGCTTCTACCTGCGCCGCGCGCTGCGGCTCTTCCCGGCCTTCTACGTGGTGCTCGCCGCCGCGTGGGCCGCCGACGTGCCACTGGCCGCCACGACGTGGTCGTGGCATGCGGCGTACCTCTCGAACGCCTACATCGCGTGGCAGGGCGTGTGGCAGGGGCATTTCAGCCACTTCTGGTCGCTCGCGGTGGAAGAGCAGTTCTATCTGCTGTGGCCGTGGGCGGTGGTCTGGCTGCCGCCACGGCGGCTGCCGTGGCTCCTCGCGGCGACGGTGCTGCTCGGACCGGTCACACGCCTTGCGGCCGACGCGCGCGGGCTCGGCGAGCCGTTCTGGGCGCTCGTGCCGGGCGGCAGCGCCGACTCGCTGGGCGTCGGCGCATTCATCGCGTGGCTGGCGTGGGTGCGACGCCCGGGCGATTCAGGGTCCGGCGTGTGGCCGCGCGCCGGCGCCATCGGGCTGGCCGTCTGGCTGGCGCTGGCGATTCCCGAATGGCTCGGCGACACGCTGCCCTCGGGCCTCACCGTGTGGCGACAGGTGGCGCAGGCGCTCGTCTTCGCATGGATCGTGTGGCGCGGGGTGGAGGGCTGGCCCGGCAGCGTGGGCCGCGTCCTGGGGCACCCGGCCGTCGTGGCCGTGGGACGCATCAGCTACGGCATCTATCTCGTGCATCCCTTCGCGCCGATCGTGCTCGACGCGGCGCTCGGCGCCGCCGGCCTGCCGTCGTCGATGGCGTTCGGACTCCCGCTGCGGGCTTTGGCCGCGTGGGGCGTCTCGGTCGGCCTCGCGACGCTGCTCTGGCACGTCGTCGAAGCGCCGTGGCATCGCCTGAAGGCGCGCCTCGCGTGAACGGCGCGGCCGCCGCGGCAGACTAGCGGGTGCCGCGCGCGTCGCAGACCACGACATCGCCGCCGCCGAGCGTGCCGGGGAAGCGGCGCACGTCGCGGCAGTCGCGGGCCAGCGACTCGATGAGCGCCGGGTCGTGCCAGAACTCGATGAGCGTATGCACGGCGAGCACGCGGTCGTGTGTCGCAAGCTCCGCCACCCACGCCTCGTGGGTTTCGACGCACGGCCACGGCCGTTCGAAGAATCGCTGCAGCGGCAGGCAGATGGCGCCGGCGCCGATGACGGTCTGACCGGACGCGGCGGCCGCATCGAGCAGGGCCATCGGCGCCGTGAAGTTCTGCTTCGGCACCGTGGCGTTGCGGGCGAGCGCGGCGGCGGCGCCGGGGGCGAGCGTCAAGAGCAGCGCCACGAGACACGCGCCGTATGCGGCCGTACTCGGGCCGCCGACGCGCGTGGCGATCGCGCGGGCAAGCAGCGACGCGCCGGCAGCCACGAACAGTGCCGCGGCGCCTGAGAGATTGAACAGGAACCGCGGGCGGATCGGCTGGCCCATGAGCGCGGTGAGCCCCACCGTGGCGATGGCCGGCGAGACCAGCAGCCACACGATGAACGGCTGCGCGCGCAGCAGATGCAGGCCGCCGGTGATGGCGGCGACCACCGCGACGAGCAGGCCGAGCACGCCGAACCCTTCGGTGACGCCGCGCAGCAGATCGGATGCCGCGCGGCCCGCGGTGGCCACCTTCGCGGCCTGCGGCGGCGCCTTCTCGGCGAAGGTCGCGAGCAGGTCGGGCACGTAGGCGCCGTAGGTGGCGGCGATAAGCGCGATGGTCACCGCCCACATCACGAGAAGCCGCGACGGCACGAAGCGGCGCGCTGTCGCGCCGCCGGCAAGCCAGGCCACGCCCACGGTGAGCACGTGGGCCACGAGCACGAAGGCCATCGTCAGGTGCGTGAACACGCCGGCCACCGCGCAGACGACGTACGCCACGTAGTGGCGCCGCTCGTTGGTCGCCGCAATCCGCAGCAGCGCCACGGTCGAGGCGAGCGTGAAGGCCGCGAGCATGGTGTAGCCGCGCGCGTTCTGCGAGAACCACACGTGGTGGCTCGAGGTGGCGACGAGCACCGCCGCCGCCAGCGCCTCGGCGCGCGTCAGGAACAGCCGGCCCGCATCCCACACCGTCCATACGGCGACCACGCCGAAGACCACGGCGGGGAAGCGGATGCTCCACGGCGCTTCGCCAAACAGCGAGACCGTGCCGTGCGCGAGCACGCTGTAGAGCGGGTGCTGGTTGACGCCGGGAAAATCCGTGAGGATGGTCCAGAGCGGCTGGCGGATCGAGATGACGAGTGTCGCGATCTCGTCGTACCAGAGTTCCGTCTGAAGTCCGGGCAGACGCACCGCGGCCGCGACCGCGAGCACGACGGCGACGGCCAGGCCCCAGGGGGCGTACGGCTCGTCAGTCTTCGACGACATTCGACTCGAAGCTCCGCCGGGCCGCGCCCCACGCCGCGCGGTCGAGCGCGCCGGTTGGCTGCAGGCACTCGACGAGCGCGTACGCCATGGCCATCGTGTGATGGGTGTTGTCGTGCACGAAGAGCCCCTGGCGGCCGAACGTGACGAGCCCCTCGACGCCGCCGGCCCACGCATCGAGCGCGTCGAAGGCCTGCCGGTAGCCTTCCGTGTAGAGCGGATAGGCCTGCGGAATACGCGCCACGTGCACACTGGCCACCGGCGGCAGCGGACCGAGACCGGCGCGGGTGATGTCGCCGCGGAAGAGCTCGAGGAGCTGCGGGTCGCTCATCGACCACTCTTCGCCGCCCACCGCGCAGGGGAGCTCCGCGCAGAGCACGGTCTTGCCGGGGCTCGACGTGAGGCTGTAGTTCTTCGGCTCCGACATGCGGCTGATCCGCAGGTGGGCCTCGGGGAAGTAGTGGGCGTCGAACTCGGTGAACTGCTCGGCCTCGAGCGTCGTGTAGATGAGCACCATGCCGCGGTAGCCGAGGCCCGCCGCTTTCTCGAGTGGCGGCGGGGCTGCCGCGCCGGTGACGAGGCGGGCGAGCACCGTGAGCGGAATCGTCGAGAGCACCTGCCGCGAGGGCAGCAGACGGCGTTCGCCGTCGAGGGTGACGTCGACGCCGGTCACGCGCGTGCCGTCGGCGACCACGGCGTGCACCTGCGCGTTCAGCGCCACGGTGGCGCCCGCCTTCGCCGCCGCCTGCGCGAACGCATCGGCGATCTGGCCGAAGCCGTGTTTCGGATAGAAGAAGCGGCCGGCGCCCGGCGGTTTGAGGCCCGGCACCATGTTGAGCACGCGCCGAATCATCTTGCCGAGCGACGAATTGGCCACGCGGCGGCGCGCCTGTTCGGCGTCGAGCGCCTCGGGCGGCAGCCCCCACAACTTCTGCGCGTAGGGGAAGTAGAACTCGCGGCAGATGGTCTTGCCGAGGCCCTGCTCAAGCAGCGACGCGAAGGTGGGCGGGGTGACCTCGGGCGCGAACCGCTTCGTGATCGCATCCCCCAGCACGCCGAGCGCGAAGGCCGGCGGCAGGCGCAGCGCCAGGTCCACCGGCTTGAGCGGAAAGTGCACCCAGCGCCCCTGCAGGCGGATGCGGCCGTGGCGCGGCCGATCGAGGAGGTCGTCGCCGAGCAGCGCCTTGATGTCGGCCATGAGCGCCGGCGACGTGCTTGGGTGGAGGCGGTGCGAGCCGAAGTCCACCGGGACGCCGTCGAGCACGAAGCTGCCGGCGTTGCCGCCGACGCGCGGGCCGCGTTCGAGCACGGTGACCTGCCGCCAGCCGCGGCGGGCGAGCTGATGGGCGGCGGCGAGGCCGGCCGGACCACCGCCGAGGATGACGATCGGATGATCCACGGTCTGACTCATGAACGCTGTACCGGAGAAGGCGGCGCCGGCAGGGGCGCCGCGCCGAAGAGACTGCCCACGGCGAGGCCGAGCAGGCCGCTCGCCATGAGTACACCCTGCCACAGCAGGCCCGAGGCGAAGACGAGCGCGCTCGGCGCGCCGAAGGGGGCCAGCAGCGACACGAGCGCGGCTTCGCGCACGCCGATGCCGCCGAGGCTGATGGGCAGGATGGCGATGATCTTCGAGAGCGGCCAGGCCACGAACCACGGCGCGAGGCCGATGTCGAGACCGAGGTCGGCCGCCATCCAGACGTTGGTCATGACAAACGCCGACTGCACCACGGCGGTGACGGCCACCGCGGCGGCGAGTGCGCCCGCGCGCCCGCGGACGTCGTCGACGAGGGCGGCAAGCGACAGGCCGGCGCCGCCCTTCCTGCGCTTCAGCACCACGAACGCCACGCCGCCGATCACGACGGCGCCCGCTGCCGCGGCGATGAGCGGCCAGCGCACGCCGATGTTCGCGCTCGAGAGGGCCGGCGGCACGCCCGCCACGAGCGCGCCGGCGCCAATCAGCAGGCCGAGCGTGGCCGTGTCCACGAGCCGGTCGAGCACGCTCGCCACCGTGGCCGCACGCGCCGCCACGCCGTGCGGCAGCAGGTAGGTGGCGCGCACCACGTCACCGCCGGCGACGCCCGGCAGGCCGAGATTGGCGACGAGCCCGGCGAAGTGGGCGCGCAGGCAGACTCCGAGCGTCGCGTGCGGGTCCCGGAGCAGCCAGCGGTACTTGGCGGCGTTCAGGGCGTGGCCGGCAAGGAACACCGCGAGGCTCGCGATCCAGACCGACCCGCGCACCTCGCCGAAGGCCTGCCGCAGGCCGTCGGTGGATGCCACCGTGACCAGCACGGCGACCACCGACACCGACACGACGGTGCGAATGACCCAGCGCAGCATGGCCGTGGAGCTCAGGCCTGCGGACCGCGGAGCGTGAGCTGGAGGCGGGCGATCATGTCGGCGAGCAGGCCCACCGACCAGACGACGATGGCCGAAAGGAACGCCATCACCGCGGTTTCCGAGAGGTTCATCAGGTAGATGTCCTCGAGGAGCTTGCCGAGGCCGATGAAGAACAGCACGGCGCCCGCCGGCAGAAAGATCTTGAGCGGGTTGAAGAGCACGATGGCGCGCACGACGAGCAGGATGAAGTTGCCGAAGTCCTGCGGACGGATCTTCGAGCGGCCGGTGCGGACGGCGTACTCGATGGGCTCGTAGATGACCTGGTAGCCGTTGGCGAGCATCGCCATCGTGATGGTGCTCGTGAACGAGAAGCCCATCGGCAGCAGCGGCAGGTACTGCATCAGCACCGTCCGCCGCATGATGCGCTGCCCGGAGTTCAGGTCCGGGATGTGCTGGCCGACGAGGTAGCTCGCCAGCTTGTTCAGGAACCACTTGGCCGGACGCCGGGCCCAGGTGATGCCGGTCGAGGTGATGGGGCGCGAGCCGACGGCCATGTCCGCTGTATCCATATGCGCCCACAGGCGGGGAATCGCCTCGGGCGGATAGGTGCAGTCGGCGTCGATGATGAGGATGCAGTCGGCCTTGCTGCCGAGGATGCCGGTCTTGAGCGCCGCGCCGTAACCCTTGTTCTTCGGGTGCGCCACCACGCGGGCCCCGGCGGCGCGGGCTTCGGCGGCGGTCTTGTCGGCCGAGCCGTCGTCCACCACCACGAGTTCCGACCGGCAGGCCATCTGGTCGAGCACGGCCTGCACCCGTTCGACCGTCGTGCGGATGCCGCCCTCTTCGTTGAACGCCGGAATGATGACGCTCAGTTGCGGCGGCCGCGACAGGTCGAGACTGCCGGCTTCGCGTGGCTGCACGGCGGTGCCGATCGTGGCGGCGGAGAGGTCGGTGCGTGCGTCGAGTGTGCCCATGGACTCGGCAGACGCCGAGCGAGAATCGTACCACAGCGGCCCGTGCAACCGTGGGCGATCGGCCGTGAAAGTCTGTGCGCTTCCTGACTTTCTGCTGCAGGGTCACGGCCCTTTGTGTCAGTTGGCGGGGTGGACTGGCCGTCGGCCGCGTCTCGGACGATATTCAGGGGCGGGACCCGGGCGGACGCGGAACGCGGACGAGGGAAGGACGCCGCCAGCGTCGCCTCTCCTGCTGTACGATCCTGGTGCCCATTTCGCCCACGAGCCCGACACATGACCCACTCCGCCGCCTCGCGCTTCCGGTTCCCGCTGCTGCTGGTCCTCCTGATCCTGCCGATCAGCGCCCTGCTGGCGTCGGCCTATCGCAACCAGCCTGGCGCCGCCACGATCAGCCTGGTGCCCGACGAGCGTCACCAGACCATCCACGGCTGGGAGGCGGTGGCGCAGGCGTCGCTTGCCTACCTCAAGGACTACGACAACAAGCAGGACGTGCTCGACGAGCTCCTCGACAAAGCGGTGGACCTCGGGCTGACGCGCGTGCGCCTCGAAGTGCGGTCGTCGGCCGAGAACACGCGCGACATCGTCGGCGAATACCTGGCCGGCAAGGTGAGCCGCGACGAGATGCGCTGCGGCCGCTACGCCACGGTCAACGACAACGACGATCCGAACACCCGCCGGGCCGAGGGCTTCAGGTTCGATTCGTTCGACGACGAGGTCCGCGACACCGTGCTGCCGCTGAAGCGGCGGCTCGAGGCGCGCGGCGAGAAGCTCTGGATCAACGTCAACTACGTGGCCTTCACCGACCAGATCTGCGCCGGCTACACCTACCATCACGACAACCCGGCGGAGTACGCCGAGTTCGTGCTCACGGTGTACGAACACCTGCGCGACAGCTTCGGCCTCGTGCCCGACAGCTGGGAGATGATCCTCGAGCCCGACAACACGCGCATCTGGACGGGTGAGTACATCGCGCGGGCGGCCCTCGCGGCCGCCGAGCGCCTCAAGGCCGCCGGCTTCACCCCGTCCATCGTCGGACCCTCGACCACCATCGCCTCGAGTGCGCTGCGTTATTTCGAGCCAAGCTGGGAGATCGCCGCCCTGCGTCCCTACCTCACGGAGATGTCCTATCACCGCTACGCGGGCGCCACGCCCGAAGCGATTGGCGCTATCGGCGACATGTCGCGTCAGCGCGGCGTGCCGACCGCGATGCTCGAGCACATCGGCTCGTCGATCGAGGCGCTGCATCAGGACCTCACGGTCGGCAACGTCTCGGCGTGGCAGCAGTTCGCGTTGTCGGATCCGGGCGGCGACACCGGCGCGCACTTCTTCATGATCGATCCGGCCAAACCGGCGGGGGAGCGCGCGCTGCTGTCGTCCACCGGGTGGTACCTGCGGCAGTACTTCCGCGCCTTCCGGCCCGGCGGCGTGCGCATCGGCGCCACATCGAGTGACGGGGCCTTCGCGCCCGTCGCCGTGCAGCACCCCGACGATCGCACGGCCGTCGTGATCAAGGCGGAGCGGGCCGGCCGGGTGACCATCGAGGGGCTGGCGCCCGGTACCTACGTGACCTCGTGCTGGACCGATCGGGCACGCTGGGACCGCAATCCCGATCTGTGCGACGGCACGGTCGAGGTCGGTCAGGACGGCGCGGCCGTGGTCGTCGTGCCGGATGCCGGCGCGTTCAGCGTGGTGCGTCAGCCGCATGTCGCACCCTGATTCGCGGCTCGGGCTGCGGCTCGTCGTCAGCCTCTGGATCGTGCTGTCGCTGCACTTTGCGACCAACATCTCGCGCGAGCTGTATCCGGCGATCACGCTGGCCGAACGCGGCACGCTCGCCGTGGACGAATACACCGGCCTGCATCCCGACATCTTCGTCGCGCCGTCGGGCCGCGCCTTCATCAACAACAACCCCGGCGCCTCGGTCGTGGCGGCGGTGCCCCTCGTGCTCGCGCGTCCGCTGCTTGCGGCCGCCGAACGCGCCGCCCGACGCCGTCTGGCCGAGAACCCGGGACCGCCGGCCGCGGTGTACGACGATCCGCGGCCGAATCGTCAGCGCTTCTTCCGCGAAGCCCGCGAGCGCGGTCTCGATCTGAAGTTCGGCGTGGCGGCGGCGGTGTCGGCGGTGGGCGTGATGGCGCCGCTCACGGCCCTGCTCGGCTGGCTGATGTACCGGGTGCTGCGGTCGCGCGGACTCGCGCCGCGGCGGGCGGCGATGTACGGCGCGCTCAGCGTCGTGGCGACGCCGGTGTTCTTCCGCGCCGCCTATCTCAACCACAACCACCTGCTCGGCATCGCCGTGTTCGCGTCGTTCGTGCTGCTCTGGCAGCGCGCCGCCACGACCGCCACGCTGGTGGCCGCCGGCGCCCTGGCCGGGCTCGGCGTGACCATGGACTACAGCGGCGTCGTGCCGGCCGCCTTCCTGGGCTGGTGGGCGATCTTCGAGACGCGCCGGGCTGAGGGCGAGCCCGCCGGCCTCGCGGCTCTGGCCCGTCGCACGGCGTGGTTCGGCGCCGGATCGGCCGGGCCGCTGCTGGCGCTGCTCGGGTATCAGTGGTGGGCCTTCGGCGCGCCGCTCACGGTGCCGCAGTCCCTCATGCCGCCCACGGAGTACAGCGTCCACGGCTTCAGCGGCATGAGCGTGCCGCAGCTCGACCTCATCGGGCAGAACCTCTTCGACGTGCGCTTCGGGCTCTTCGCCTTCGGTCCGTTGCTGCTGCTGGCGCTGCCGGGGCTCTGGCTGATGCCGCGCACCTGGCTCACCCGGCGCCAGACCGCGGTCATCGCCGCCTACTTCGTGGGCTTCCTGCTGTTCTGCAGCGCGAACCAGTTCGCCAGGCTGCAGTGGAATACCGGCCTCCGCTACCTGCTGCCCCTGGTGCCGTTCTGCTTCCTCTATGCGGTGCCGGTGCTGGAGCGCCTCCCGGCCGTGCCGCGGCGATGGATGCTCGCCCTGGCGATCACCGTGTCGTGGGCGCTCGCCATGGCGCGCGAAAGTGTGGCGGAGTCGCTGCTGCGGGTATTCGTGGCCGGGCCGGAGCTCCCGTGGCTCACGGTCATCGGCAAGACCGCGCCCCAGTACGTGCCGTTCCTCGAAGGGGCGCCGTCGCCGCTTGCCGCCCTGGCCCTCGCCGCCGCGGCCGTGGCCGCTCTGTGGTGGCCCCTAGGCGCGGCCCGGCGTTCGACCGAAACCCAATAGTCACCCCATGTCCACGACACCGACCGCCCACTCCCGCCGTCCGGCCTGCCGCGCCTGCGGCACGCCATTCGACGCGCCGTTCCTGCAGCTCGGGCCGATGCCGCTGGCCAACAACCTGCCGCGCACGCCCGCCGAGCTCGCCGCGCAGGCGACGTATCCGCTCGACGTCTGCGTGTGCCGCACCTGCTCGCTCGTGCAGACGCCCGACGTCATCGACCCGCAAGTGCTCTTCGCGCACTACGTCTACCTGACCGGCATGTCCGACACCATGCGCACGCACAACCGCGGCTACGCCGCGCATGTCGTGCAGCTGCTCGGGGCCGGCCCGCAGGACCTGGTCGTCGACATCGCGAGCAACGACGGCTCGCTGCTGCTCGAGTTCCAGGCGCTCGGCGTGCGCACGCTCGGCGTCGAGCCGGCCGCCAACGTGGCCGAGATCGCGCGCGGCCGCGGCGTCGAGACGGTGACGCGGTTCTTCGACGACGCCGCCGGCGGGGCGCTGCGCGACGCGCACGGTCCGGCGCGGGCCGTGCTCGCCAACAACGTGCTCGCGCACGTGGACGATCCGGTGGGCTTCCTGCGCGGCGCCGGCCGCATGATCGGCCCCGAAGGCATGGTCATCGTCGAGGCGCCGTATGTCGGCGAGATGCTCGACCGGCTCGAATACGACACTATCTATCACGAGCATCTGTCGTACTTCTCGATTGGCGCCCTGGCGCGGCTGGCCGAGGAAGCCGGCCTGTCGCTCGTGCGGGTCGATCACGTGGCCATCCACGGCGGCTCGCTGCGCGCGCACTTCGGGCACCGCGCCACGTGGCCGGCGCACGGCGGCGACGTCATCGCCGCCATCGCGCGCGAGCGCGGTCATGGCTTCGCCGATCCGGCGACCTACGAGCGCTTCGCGACGGCTGTGCACGCCAATCGTGACGCCCTGCGCGGGATGCTCGGCGAACTCGTGGCGGCGGGGAAGACCGTGGCCGGCTACGGCGCGCCGGCCAAGGCCACGACCATCCTGAACTTCTGCGGCCTCGGCGCCGACGTCGTCTCGTTCACCGTCGATCGCAATCCGCTGAAGGTCGGCGGCTTCGTGCCGGGCGTGGGCGTGCCGATCCTGCCGGTCGAGGCGCTGGCCGAGCGGCGGCCCGACTACGCGGTCATCTTCCCGTGGAACCTCGCCGCCGAGATCGCCCGTCAGCAGGCGGCCTACCGCGCCGCCGGCGGCCGCTTCCTGCTGCCGCTGCCCATGCCGCGCCCCTTCGAGGACGCGGCCGAACGGAGTCCGTCGTGAAGGTCGTCATTCTGGCCGGAGGCAAGGGCACCCGCATCGCCGAGGAGACGGTGACGCGGCCGAAGCCCATGGTGGAGATCGGCGGCCGGCCGATCCTGTGGCACATCATGAGCATCTACGCGGCGCAGGGGCTGAACGACTTCGTCGTCGCCTGCGGGTATCGCGGCGAACTCATCAAGGAATACTTCGCCAGCTACTTCCTGCATCACAGCGACTTCACGATCAACCTGAAGGACGGCACGCGCGACCTGCTGAGCGCCGGCGCGCCTGACTGGCGCGTGAGCGTCGTCGACACCGGACTCGACACGATGACCGGCGGACGCGTGCGGCGCCTGAAGGGGCTGCTCGACGGCGGCACGTTCATGGTCACCTACGGCGACGGGCTCGGCGCGGTGGACATGAAGGCGCTGCTGGCGTTCCACCGCAGCCACGGCAGGCTCGCCACGGTCACGGCGGTGCGGCCGCCGGCCCGCTTCGGCAACCTCGCCATCGAAGGGGACCGCGTGCGCGAGTTCGCCGAGAAACCGCAGGCCGGCGAAGGCTGGATCAACGGCGGGTTCTTCGTGTTCGAACCGGCGCTCTTCGACTACCTCCACGACGACGCCGTCTCGCTCGAGCAGGAACCGCTCGAGCGCATCGCCGCCGCGGGCCAGCTCATGGCCTACAAACACGAAGGGTTCTGGCAGCCCATGGACACCGTGCGGGAGCGGCAGCTCCTCGAGTCCCTGTGGCACAGCGGAGGTGCGCCGTGGAAGTTGTGGTGAAGCCGTGGGAGAACCGCCGGGTCTTCGTGACCGGCGCGACCGGCCTGCTCGGCGCGTGGTTGTGCGAGGAACTGCTGGCGCGCGGCGCCGAGGTGGTGTGCCTCGTGCGCGACTGGGTGCCGGGCAGCCACTTCGCGCGCACCGATCTCATGGCGCGCACCACCATCGTGCGCGGCGATCTCGACGACCATCCGCTGCTCGTGCGCGCGCTCAACGAACACGAGATCGACAGCATCTTCCACCTCGGCGCGCAGACGATCGTCGGCGTCGCCTCGCGGCATCCGCTCTCGACCTTCGAAGCCAACGTGCGCGGCACGTGGAACCTGCTCGAGGCGGCCCGGATGTGCGGCCCGCGCATCCAGCGGGTGATCGTGGCCTCGAGTGACAAGGCCTACGGCGAGCAGCCGGTGCTGCCGTACACCGAAGAGACGCCGCTCCAGGGACGGTTTCCCTACGACGTCTCGAAGTCGTGCGCCGATCTCATCTCGCTCTCGTATTTCCACACCTACAAACTGCCGGTCGCCATCACGCGCTGCGGCAACCTCTTCGGCGGCGGCGATCTGAACTTCAACCGGCTGGTGCCGGGCACGATCAAGTCGGCGCTCAAGGGCGAGTCGCCGATCATCCGCAGCAATGGCCTCTACGTGCGCGAGTACTTCTACGTGCGCGATGCCGTGGATGCGTATCTGGCGCTCGCCGAGCGGGTGCCGGAGTTCGCCGGCCAGGCCTTCAACTTCGGCAGCGGCGAGACGCTGACCGTGCTCGACATGGTGCGGCGCATCCTCGAGGCGATGGGGAAGACGGCGATCGTGCCGACGGTGCTCAATCAGGCCGTGCACGAGATCCCGGAACAGGCGCTCGACTGCACGAAGGCGGACCGCGTGCTCGGCTGGACGCCCCGGCACCGCGTGGATGCCGGTCTGCGCGAGACGGTGGCGTGGTACGAGACGCTGCTCGCCGCCGGGCACTCGCCGCGCCCGCGCGCGGCCACGCTCGACGCCTGACGGGACGAGCTCGACGGCGCGCCGGCCGCCTCCGGTTCGTCCCCGCGTTCGTCCGCGCCCCCTCGGCCGTGATAGCGTTCGGCCCGGCAGGAGGACGCGTGATGGAACGACGAGACGTATTGCAGGCGGGGATGGCGGTATTCGTGGGGGCGGCCCTGGCGCCGCGGGTAACGGCGGCGCAGGCGCGGCCGGGCACCACATCGCGCCCGCTCGGCGCCCATCCCCTCGGCGCGGCGTTCGCGGGCTTTCAGGGCACGATGCTCGAGGTCACCTACCCGCCGGGCGCGGAGTCGGCCGCCCATCAGCACCCGGGCCCGACCTTCGGCTACGTCGTGCGGGGGAAGATCCGCTGGGCGATCAACGGCGGACCGGCGCAGGTGCTGGAGGCGGGGCAGTCGTTCTTCGAGCCGATGGGCTCGGTGCACAGCACCTCGGCGAATGCGAGCGACACCGAACCGGCGGTGATTTCCGTGGTGATTCTCGGCAAGCCCGGCGAGGCGTTGTCGAAGCCGGCCACGAAGTCCGGGGACGCCGCCAGCCGGGGCTGACGTTCGAATGACGACGCGGGAATGCGAGCCCCCACGGCCCGCATTCCCACGATCGGGCGCGACTACTCGGGTGCGCTGTCGAAGCTGAGGCCGTTGCAGGCCGTCGCGGCGTCCACGAGGGGCAGCGTGGTCGAGTTGTTCGGACGGTGCAACTGCACGTTGCCGGCGCCGGGCTTCGCGGTGCCGAGATCGCGCGTGGTCACGGTGTAGCCGTTGTCGAGCTTCAGCCCGAACTGATCCAGCCCGCCGGGCTCGCCGTTGTCCAGCAGGCGGGCGCGGAAATACACGTATTCTGGGTCGTTCGGGTTGTTCGTGCTGGCAATGCCGCAGACGTCGCGCACCGGCTGGTCGACGCCGAACGGCGCGATGTAGGCGGTGACTTCCACGCTGTTCACGTGATAACCGGACGAGTGATCGACGAAGTTGAGGTGGCCCCAGAAGTCGCCGTTCTTGCAGCCGCCGTGCGCGCCGAAGTTCGCCTTCCTGCCGGCGTCGGTCATGACGTAGCCGCCACTCGTCGTGAAGTCACACGGCTCGGGCACCTGATCGCCCATCCGCGCCTCGACGGTCACCGGCGTGGTCATCGTGACGGCGAGCGGCGAGAGGGCGAGCGTCGCCGCCGCGATGATCCCCGCCGTACCGAGACGCGCGCGCCATGCCGAAGAAGCCTGCCGGGTGTTCCGTGCTGCGTTCATTGTCCGTGCCTCCAGATGTGGTACCGATTGCGGCGTGAACCGCGGTGATACCAGCGAAGGAGCACGGACGGTGCCAGTGCGTGAGGTCGTGCAGCGCCGCGCCGCATCGTGCGCGCGGCCATGACGCGGGGGCGCGATCGGCGGCGGATCCGTCAGCGCCGAACCGAATCCGAACCCCAGGCTAGAACGTGCGCGCCTGCGGCACCGGCCACCAGCGCACCTGGACCTTGCCGACGATGTAGCGCTTCGGCACGAAGCCGAAGTGGCGGCTGTCCTGGCTGTTGTTCCGGTGATCGCCCATCACGAAGTAGTGGCCCTGCGGAATCACCTGCGGCCCCCAGTCGTCGTGGCTCTGGTATTCGACCGGCACGTATTCGCTCGGCATCGGCACGTCGTTCACGTAGACGCGGCCGTCGACGATGCGCACCTGATCGCCTTCCTCGGCGATGACACGCTTCACGAACATCTTGTCGGGGTCGAGCGGGTAATACAGCATGACGATGTCGCCGCGGCGCGGATCCGACATGCGGTAGATGAGCTTGTTGACGATGAGGCGGTCCTGATCGTCGAGCGTCGGCGCCATGCTGAGGCCTTCGACACGCGCCACCTGGAACACGAAGGTCACGATGACGATGGCGTAGAGCGCGGCCGAGGCCAGCGTCTTCATCCACGCCCAGAATTCTTCCTGCCACGCGGCGAGGCGATCGCCCCGGGAGGGCGCGGCGGTCACCGGCGTGAAGGCGCCCGGATGGTGTTGGCCCGGCGGCGGGGCATCGAAGCCGGGGAGGGGCACGGCGGTGTAGCCGTCGGCCGGGGCGTCCAGCCGCGCGGTGGTCGGGGCGGCCGGCGCCGCGGCGGGCTCGACCGGCGCCGCGGCTTCGGGGCCGGGAATCGGGAGCTCGGGCGTCACGGGCGCGTCGGCATCGGCTCGGTCGGGCTGGTCCACGGGGTGGGCTCCTCGAATACCTATACGGTCGCGGCGGGCACGGCGTTTCCGCCCGTGTCCGGCCGTCCCATGGTAACCGAAGGCCGCGGTCGGGGCCGGAACCGCCCGGCCCTGCGCGCCGATGCTACAATCGTGCAGGTACGGGGCGCCGATTTGCCCCGTCAGGGGAGCGGCATGATTCGCCCGTTGGTCAACGGTTTCGCGCTGACGTTCAAGCACCTGTTCCGGAAGCCCATCACGGTGGACTATCCGAACCAGAAAGTGCCGATGTTCCCGCGCTATCGCGGCAAACAGGTGCTCATGCGCGACGAGCACGGCATGGAGAAGTGCGTGGCCTGCGGCCTCTGCTCCGTGGCCTGCCCGGCCGATGCCATCTACCTCGAAGCGGCCGAGAACGACGGCACGGTGATGGCCGGTCCCCGCTACGCCGCGGTCTACCAGATCCACAAGACCCGCTGCATCTTCTGCGGCTACTGCGAGGAAGCCTGCCCGGTGTCGGCCATCTTCATGGGCAAGGACTACGAGCTGGCCGTCTACAGCAAGGACGACTTCGTGTGGGACAAGACGGAGCTTCTCGTGCCGGCGCCCGCGGGCGTCACGGCGCCGCAGTCGGTCCGATAGGCCGGCGCCGCGCCGGCTGACGCCGGGCGCCGCATCCTGATGTCACGTCCCAGTTTCCTCGACGCGCTCGCCTCGCGTGTGCTCGTCTGCGACGGCGCGATGGGCACCCAGCTGTACGGCCGGGGTGTCTTCATCAACCGCTGCTTCGAGTCACTGAACGTCTCGCAGCCGGATCTCGTGACCGACGTGCACCGCGAGTACCTCGCGGCCGGCGCCGATGTGATCGAGACCAACACCTTCGGGGCCTCGCGCCTCAAGCTGAGAGCCTTCGGCCTCGGCGACCAGGTGCACGCCCTGAACCTTGCCGGCGCGCGCCTGGCGCGGGCGGCGGCCGGCGACACCGCCTACGTGGCCGGCGCCATCGGGCCGCTCGGCGTGCGCATCGAGCCGTGGGGCAAGACCGGCATCGACGAAGCGCGCGAGTTCTTCCGCGAGCAGGCGGCGGCGCTCGTCGAAGGCGGCGTGGACCTGCTGATGCTCGAGACGTTCCGCGACTGGAACGAAGCGGCGGCGGCCGTGGACGCGGTGCGCGCCGTGTGCGACCTGCCGATCGTGGCGCAGGTCACGACCGAAGAAGACGGCAACAGCCTCGACGGCACGCCGCCGGAACAGTTCGGCCCGGCGCTGCTCGCCCGCGGCGCGAACGTCGTCGGCGTCAACTGCAGCGTGGGCCCGGCGCCGATGCTCGAGACCATCGAACGGCTCGCCGATGCCTGCGGCGCGGCGCCGCTCTCGTCGCAGCCGAACGCCGGCAAGCCGCGCGACATCGAAGGCCGCAACATCTACCTGTGCTCGCCGGAATACATGGCGTCGTACGCGCGCCGCTTCATCGCCGCCGGCGTGCGCCTGGTGGGCGGCTGCTGCGGCACGACGCCCGAGCACATCCGCCAGATCGCCCTGGCCGTGAAGCAGCTGGCGCCCGACTCCACGCGCACGGCCGGGGATGCCCGCCACCGTGCTGTGACCGTCGAGACGCCGATGGCGCGGACCCCGGTGGCGCGCGCCGACAAGTCGGTCATCGGCGCGAAGCTTTCGGCCGGCACCTTCATCACCGGCGTGGAACTCGTGCCCCCCCGCGGCCATGCCGCCGCCGAGGCCCTGGCCGCGGCGCGTCTGGCCGCCGGCCGCGGCATCGACCTCGTGCTCGTGTCCGACGCGCCGCGCGGCGGCGCCCGCGTGGGCGCGCTGGCGCTGGCCGCCCTCATCCGGCAGCAGGGCGGCATCGAGGCGCTGCTCCAGTACTCCTGCCGCGACCGCAACCTGCTCGGCATCCAGTCCGATCTGCTCGGCGCCCACGCCATGGGCGTGCGAAACATCCTCGGCATCACCGGCGACGTCCGGAAGATCGGCGACATCCCCGATGCCACGGCGGTCTTCGACGTGGACTCGGTGGGGCTGACGCACGTCCTGAGCCGCCTGAATCACGGGCTCGACATCGCCGGGCAGCCGATCGGCGAGCCCACCGGCCTGCTGGCCGGGGTGATGGTGAACCCGGCGGCCGCGGATCTGGATCGGGAACTGCGCCGGTTCGAATACAAGGTGGAGGCCGGGGCCGAGTTCGTGGTGACCCGCCCGGTGTTCGATGTGTCCGCCTTCGAACGGTTCCTTCGCCGCATCGAACACCTGAGGATTCCGGTCGTGGCCGGGCTCTGGCCTTTCGATTCGGCCCTGAACGCCGAGTTCATGGCGAACGAGGTGCCGGATGTTGTCGTGCCCTTGACGCTCGTTGAGCGGATGCGTGCAGCCACGGGAGCCGATGAGGCCCGCCGTGAGGGCGTGAAGATTGCAAAGGAACTGCTGGACGCGCTGCGTCCGATGACTGCCGGTGTGGTCGTATCCACGCCGGCGGGGCGTGTGGAACGGGCACTCGAGGTCGTGTCGGCCGCGGTCTGAGCGGCGCCCGAGTGCCCCGGCACGGCACGGATCGGTTCTGGTATAGTGCCGACGACGCCCGGGAGGGTCCCGAATGGCTATGTTCAGTGAGCGCCAGGACGAGAAGTACATGGGAGGCGAAGCCGCCACGCAGGCGCTGTCGTCCACCGTGGTCGAGAACGCGTTCGTGGAACGCGTCTACGAGAAGATCTCGGGTGTCTACGACCTGACGTTCGGGCCCACGCTGCATCCCGGCCGCCTCCAGGCGTTCGAGCGCATGATCATCGCCGAGGGCTCGTCGATCCTCGAAGTGGGTGTCGGCACCGGCATCAACCTCCGCCACTACCCGCGTTCCTGCCAGGTGGTCGGCATCGATCTCTCGGCCGGCATGCTCGAGAAGGCCCGCGAGCGCATCGCCAAGAACGGCCTGCGCAACGTGCGCGTCCTCGAGATGGACGCCGCCGCGCTCACCTTCGAAGACAACAGCTTCGACACCGTCTACGCGCCGTATCTCATCAGCGTCGTGCCGGATCCGGTCGCCGTGGTGCGCGAGATGCGCCGCGTGTGCAAGCCCGGCGGACGCATCGTCATCCTCAACCACTTCAAGAGCGAGAACGCGGTGCTCTCGAAGATCGAAACCGCCATCTCGCCGCTCTGCGTGCACATCGGCTTCAAGTCGGATCTGGATCTGCCGCGTTTCCTCGAGCAGGCGGAACTGCGGCCGATCTCCATCGACAAGGTGAACCTGCTGTCGATGTGGTCGCTCGTGACCTGCGTGAAAGACGCGTAAGGCACGCGCCCCGGCTCGACCCGCGACCCGCTCGCCACTGGCGTGCGGGTCGTTCTGCGTACGGGGACGTT
>CADEFD010000057.1 GCA_902826515.1 uncultured Acidobacteriota bacterium | reverse complement strand
GGCAGGTACTTCTGCTTCTGCGCCTCGGTGCCGAAGGCGTTGATCGGCACCATCACGAGCGAGCCCTGCACGCTCATCATCGACCGGAAGCCCGAATCCACGCGTTCGATCTCGCGGGCCACGAGGCCGTAGCTCACGTAGCCCATGCCGGCGCCGCCGTACTGCTCCGGGATGATGATGCCGAGCAGGTCGAGGGCGCCCATCTCGCGGAAGATCTCCGGGGCCGGCTTCTCGTGGCGGAACATGTCGAGCACGCGCGGCGCCAGCTTCTCCTGGCAATAGGCGCGCGCGGTGTCGCGCACCATGCGCTCTTCGGCGTTCAGTTGCTGGTCGAGGAGCAGCGGATCGCTCCAGTTGAAGCGGGCATCGGCGGTGGTGGACATGATGGGCTCGAAGACGGCGGCCACCCGGCGGAACGGCCGGCTGGACGGCGCTTCCGATGATGCCACGAATCCGCGGCGCCCCGCCCGGGGTGACGTCAGCCGGCGGCAGGCGCCACGGCCACCGGCGGCAGGCCGGGCGGCATGCGGCCGCCGGCATGGCGCACGCCCCACTCCACCATCGCCCGCATCATCGGCCGCAGGTCTTCGCCTTTGGCGGTGAGCACGTACTCCACCCGCGGCGGCCGGTCGCTGTAGCGCTCGGTTCTGACGATGCCCTTCGCGCGCAGCCGCTTCAGCCGCTCGGCGAGGATGTTCGTGGGGATGCCCTCGGGCGACGCGGCGAACTCCGCGAAGCGCCGCTTGCCGCGCATCAGGTCGCGCACGACCAGCAGCGACCAGCGGTCGCCGAGCACGTCGAGCGTGCAGGAGACGGGACAGCGGGATCGCCGGGCGCCGGTCATGGGCGCAGCCTACCAGAGCGGCCGGCCCGGCGCCAGTCACTTGTTAATTGCAAGTGACTCGGCTACAGTGGCCGCCCATGCCGTTTCGTCCGCGCGCGCCACATGCCCTCCTCCTGTGGCTCGCCGTTGCCAGCCCGGTCTTCGCCCAGACGTCAGCCGCCCCGGCGCCGAGCATCCCCGCGCACCGCGCCATCACGCCGATCCAGATCGACGGCCGGCTCGATGACGCCGTCTACGCCGCGACCGTGCCGGTGACCGGCTTCGTGCAGCAGGAGCCCGACGAGTTCAAGCCGGCCACCGAAAAGACCGAGGCGTGGGTGTTCTTCGACGACAACAACATCTACGTCTCGGCGCGCTGCTGGGAATCACATCCCGAGCGCCGCGTCGCCAACGAGATGCGCCGCGACACCAGCCAGCTGCGGCAGAACGACACCTTCGCGGTGCTCTTCGACACGTTCCACGACCGCCGCAACGGCTACATCTTCTACGCCAACGCCATCGGCGGCATGGCCGACAGCCAGGTGACCGACGAAGGGCCGCCGAATGCCGACTGGAACACGCTCTGGAGCGTGCGTACGGGCAACTTCGACGGCGGCTGGGTGATCGAGATGGCGATCCCCTTCAAATCGCTGCGTTACCTGCCGGGGCGCGAACAGACGTGGGGCATCAACCTGCGCCGTGTCGTGCGCTGGAAGAACGAGTGGTCGTACCTGGCGCAGGTGCCGCGCGCGCTCACGACCTTCCGCGGCATCCTGAAGGTGTCATCGGCCGGCACGCTCACCGGCCTCGAAGCGCCCGGCCGCACGCGCAACCTCGAGATCAAGCCGTTCACGCTCGGCAACCTCGCGACCGATCGCACCGTCACCCCGATCGTCGAGAACGACACCACGCTGCGCGGCGGCGTGGACGTGAAGTACGGCGTGACGCAGAACCTGACTGCCGACCTCACCGTGAACACCGACTTCGCGCAGGTCGAGGTGGACGAACAGCAGGTGAACCTGACCCGCTTCAACCTGTTCTTCCCCGAGAAGCGCGACTTCTTCCTGGAGGGCGCCGGCACCTTCGCGTTTGCCGGCCGGGCGAGCGCCGGCCTCGCCGCCGGCAGCGGCGACACGCCGTATCTCTTCTTCAGCCGCCGTATCGGCCTCGACGGCGCCCGTCAGGTGCCACTGCGCGTGGGCGGCCGCATGTCAGGCAAGGTCGGCGCGACCACGGTCGGCGTGCTGAACGTGCAGACCGGCGAAGACGCCGTGGCCAACGCCGACTCCACCAACTTCACGGTGCTCCGCGCCAAGCGCGACATCCTGCGCCGGAGCAGCATCGGCGGCATGCTCACGCACCGCACGTCCACCCCCGGCAAGGTGGGCGCGAACACCGGGCTCGGCCTCGACGCGACGTTCTCCTTCTACCAGAACCTGCGCATCGACAGCTACGTGGCGGCAACACGCAGCGAGGGCCGTGAGGGCGACGACCTCTCCTACCGCGGCTTCGTCGACTACAACGCCGATCGCTACGGCGTGCAGCTGGAGCGCCTCGAGGTGCAGCCGAACTTCCTGCCGGAGGCCGGCTTCCTGCGCCGCACCGACATGCGCCGCAACTTCGGCCAGCTCCGCTTCAGCCCGCGGCCGAAGGGCATTCCGCACGTCCGCAAGATCACGGCGCTCGCCAGCCTCAACTACGTGACCAACACGGGCGACCGCCTCGACACGCGGGAACAGGTGGGCCAGTTCCAGACCGAGTTCACGAACAGCGACATCGTGAGCGTGACCCACACCGACTCGTTCGACCGGCTGGTGCGGCCCTTCGCGATTGCCCCCGGCATCCGCATTCCGGTCGGCGGTTACAACTTCGCCACGACGCAGGTGTCGTACACCGGCGGGCAGCAGCGCCGCTACTCCGGCGCCGTCGTCTACGAAGGCGGGCCGTTCTACAGCGGCCACCGCCACTCGATTGCCTTGAACGCCGCGCGCATGGAAGTGACACCGCAGTTCTCGGCCGAGCCGAGCGTGTCGGTCAACTGGGTAGACCTCGAGGAAGGCTCATTCACGACCAAGGTGGCGCGCCTGCGCGGCACCTATACGATGACGCCGCGGATGTACGTGAGCGGCATCGTGCAGTACAACTCGACGAGCACGTCGTTTGGCAGCAACCTGCGCTTCCGCTGGGAATACCGCCCGGGCAGCGAGGTGTTCGTCGTCTATACCGACGACTACGACACCGAGGCGCGGCCGAACGTGACGCCGCTGCGCAACCGCGCCTTCGTCGTGAAGGTCAACCGCCTCTTCCGGCCCTAACGGACCGTCACCGTGGCGCGCGCCGTGCGGCCGCGCTCGTCGCTGGCCTCCACCAGGTGGGCGCCCGGCGCGAGCGGCCACGCCACCGCGGCGTCGGCGCCTGCGGACGCCACCACGCGCCCATCCACGCGCCACTCGATGCGGCGCGCGCCGGGCGCGACCGCCCGCAGCGGCAGGGTCTGGAACTCGCGACGCAGTGTCGGGTCGATGAGATAGGTCGCGCCGTCGGGCGGGCTCGCGATCGTGAAGCGCGCCGGGGCGACACGGGTGGTGCGCGCTGCGCGCGACGGCGGCGCAGCGCCCAGGCTCGCAAGCGCGACATCCGGCGCCGCCGCTGGCACGCCGGCCACCGCGCGCCCTTCCGACCGCGCCCACACGTGGAACTGCGCCGGCAGATAGGTGTGCAGTCCGTCATCGCCCAGGTGATGCCACGCACACGGCACATCAGGCTGTTCGGCCGCCACCCACTCGCGCCGCTTGAGCGGACACCAGGGATGCGCGGTGCCGCCCGACTCGGCGCACACCTCGCGCTCGACGGCGGTCGACGGCGGCAGCACGATCGCGCCGTCGGCCATCACCGCCACGGCACCGGCCAGGCGCTGCTCCGCCGCCAGCATCACGGCGTGGAAGATCGGCCCGGCCCCGGTGACGCCGCTCGAGTTGCGCAGCGGACGCCGGTCGAAGTTGCCGACCCAGACGCCCACGGTCGCATGCCGCGAGTAACCGATCGTCCAGTTGTCGTGATACGCCTGCGAGGTGCCCGTCTTGACCGCGACGGGGAACGGCAATTCGAGACTGCCGCCGCGGCCGAAGACGAACTCGCGGGCTTCCGGATCCGAGAGGATGTCGGTGATCCAGAACGCCGTGCGGTCCGAGATGATGCGGGTCGTCTCCGTCAGCGCGCCATCGGGCCGGCGCAGGAACGTGGGCGGCAGCCATTCGCCACCGCGGGCGAAGGTCGAATAGGCGGCCGTCAGTTCGTCGAGCCGCACTTCGGCGTTGCCGAGCGTCAGGCCCAGGCCGTAATGTGCGGCCGTCTTGTCGAAGGTCGTCAGGCCGGCGCGGCGCAGGAAGCGCAGCACGTTCGGCACGCCGATCTCGGCCGCCAGCGCCACCGCCGGCACGTTCACCGACCCGGCGAGCGCCTGGCGCGCGAGGAGCGGGCCGCGGTAGCGGTTGTCGTAGTTGCGCGGGCTGTAGACCACGCCCTCTTCCGCCGTCGGGAAACTCGACGGGATGTCCGCCAGCATCGTCGCCGGTGACGTGCCGCCCTCGAACGCCAGCGCGTAGGTGAACGGCTTGAGGGCGCTGCCCGGCTGCCGCAACGTGACGGGGCCGTTGATCGTGCCGCCGTGCGCGCGATCGAAGTAGTCGCCCGACCCTTCCCACGCCACCCACTCGCCGGTGGCGTTCTCGAGCACGACAACCGCCACGTTGTGAGCGCCGTGCGTCGCGAGATCGTCGCGGTGACGCGTAATGATGCCGGCCACGTCGGCCTGGAGGGCGCTGTCGAGCGTGGTCTCGATGCGCGCCGGCCGCGGCTCCCCCGCCGCCGCAAGCACCATCTCGACGAAATGCGGCGCGGCGAATGGCGCCGGCGTGGGCGCGAAGGTCAGGCGCTCGTCGAGCGCGAGCGCCAGATCGTCTGCCGCCAGCGCGCCTTCGGCCGCCATGCGGCGCAGCACCGTGTGCTGCCGGGCGCGCGCTGACTCGGGATTGCGGAACGGGTTGAAGCTGCTCGGCCGCTGCGGCAGGCCGGCGAGGAAGGCCGCCTGCGCCGGCGTGAGTATCGCCGCCGGCACGCCGAAGTATGCCTGACTGGCGCGCTCCGCGCCGGTGAACTGATTCCCGTAGGCCGCGAGGTTCAGGTACCGCGTCAGCAGTTCCGCCTTCGAGAACCGATGTTCGAGCCGGAGTGCGATGAGCGCCTCGTGCGCCTTCGCCACGAGGCCGCGCTGCCGCGCCGGCTGCCGGCGATTCAGCAGCAGCTTCGCCACCTGCTGCGAGATCGTGGACGCCCCCTCGACGATACGGCCTTCGGCGAGGTTCGTGCGCAGCGCCCGCGCAACCGCAACCGGATCGATGCCCACGTGGCTGAAGAACCGCCGGTCCTCGGCGGCAAGTGTCGCCGCGACGAGCCGCGGCGGCAGCACGTCGGCCCGGAGCGCAATCGCGCGCGTGGCGTCGCCCGAGAGCGCCTCGTAGATCGGCGCGCCGTGGCGGTCCACGACCACGGTGGAGGGTGTGGACGGCTCGGCCAGCAGCGACTCGGGCAGCGGCCAGCAGCGCACCCACAGGACACAGGCGACCAGCACGGCGCCTGCGATGAGCAGCGGCCGGCGCAGACGCGGCCCCCACGCGGCGAACCGCGCGCGCAGGCTCGGGCGCTCGGGTGTGGTCGCAGACACCGGCGTTACCGCTTCACGTCGATGACGGTCGTGGCCGTGCGGCCGAAGACTTCCGGCGTGTACATCTCCTCGACGCGCGCCGGGGCCGTGCGGAAGGTCCCGGCGGTCGTGGCGCGCACGATGTAGCTGAACTCGTGCTGGCCCTCGCCGAGGCGCGTGGCGAAGAGCTGCACGCGGTCGTCGTGGCGCTCCACGCGGTCGAAGCCGCTGTGCCGCCACCAGGCGCGCCAGTCATTCGCATCGCCGCCGTCGTTCACCTGGCGGTCCTGGGCCGCCGCCAGATCCCGCGCCGTGGTCGCAAACCACGACTCCACCGCCTCGAAGCCGGCCGGCAGCGGATCGGTGACCGCCACGAAGCGCCGCTCCTTCGTGAGGCGGAAGGTCAGCGTGACACGCACGAGGTCGCCGGCCGCGTAGCTCGTCGCCGCCGGGCGCGTGCCCTGATCGACGAATGGCTCGTAGCGCCGCTCCACCTGGAAGCCGGCGTCGAGGCCGTCCTGGTGCAGCGCGTCGGCGGCATACCGCAGGCGCGCCGTGTAGTAGAGCGTGCCGGCGCCTTCGCGCGAGAAGGTCAGCGGCAGGGCCGTGCCGGGCTTGCCGGCCGTGAGCACCTGCGCCATCGGCAGGCTCGACGTGGCCGCCTCGGCCGAGCGGCCGCGGAACTCGTCGCGCGCCAGCTCCCGCGCGCCGAGGGTCACGACGGCGCGGAAGTCGGGCACCATCGGCTCGTACTTGCGGTAGTAGGCCACGAGCGCCGCCATCGCGTGCGCGTTCTCCTGCGTGTTGCCCCAGCGGCCGTTCTTCCGCGCGGTCATCAGCCAGCGCACGAGCTCAGGCAGCGGCGCCTCCTTCGCGTCGGCCTGCACGAGCGAATGCAGCACGATGGCGGTCGAGCGGACGTTCGAGTTCCAGAACCAGAGCAGATACGGATCCGCGAGCTCGCCCACGTGCGCGGCACCGGCTTCCGGCAGGATCGCATTGACCATCCGCCGCACGAGGTCGCTCACGCGGTCGCCGCTCACCTCCCCCTTCGCGCGCAGCGCATCGTGCAGGTAGGCGAGCGCGAAGACCGGCATGCGGTCGCGATAGCCGTAGAGCCGCGTGGCGTGCGAGTCGATGTTGCGGCGGCCTTCGGCCAGCACCTTCACGGCAAAGGCCTGCCACGCCGTATACGATGGCCACCATTCTTCGTTGGCGGCCGGCGGCTCGGCCGCGAGCGCGTTTGCGAGGTAGTCGTAGGCGCGCGCCCGCACGCCGGCATCCACCGTGTAGCCGAGGTCCGCCGCCGACTTCATCACGTGCAGCACGTAGGCCGTGAGATACGGCGAGACCGTGGCGCAGTCACCCGGCCAGTAGGCGAAGCCGCCGCTGTCGCACTGGAAGCGCTCGAGCTCGCGGAGCGTGGCCTGCGATACCGACTTCATCTCGCCCGGGTTCATACCGGGCAGCGAGAAGGCATCGCCGAGATCCGCGGCCAGGAAGAGGGCCAGCGACGTGGACGCCTTCTGTTCCGCGCAGCCGTACGGATACTCCACCAGGTAGCGCGCACCTTCGCCGAGGCCGACGAGGGCCGTGGACGAGAGCTGCAGGTCGAGGCCGCCGAAGCCCGGCACGACCGCCGCCGGGATGCTGACGGTCTCCCGGGCCGTCGTCGTGGCGTCGGCCGCCGTGCCGTAGGCGGCGACGGTTTCGGGCGACGCCAGAACTTCGACGGGAATCACGTCCTGGAACGCGTCCGTTTCCGTGCCGACACGCGCCGTCATCTGGATGCGCGCCCGTCCCACGGACCTCGCCATGCCGTTGAAGCGCACTTCGATGGTGCCGCCGGCGCCAATCGCCAGGCGCTGCTCGGCAGCACCACTGAGCGTGAGCACCGCCGGATCGAGCGACCGCATCGAGACGATGGCCGTGCCGGCCGCCGGCAACTGGCTGCCCACCACCGCGCCGAAGAGCGCCTCGTCGCCCACAGCGAGGAACCGCGGGAACGCGGAGGTCAGCGTGATCGGCTTGTTCGTGCGCACCTCGGCGCTGCCGGATCCGAACCGCGAGCGCCGATCGCCGGCAACTGCCATGATCCGGTAGGTGGTGAGCGACTCGGGCAGCGTGACGTCCACCGACGCCTGGCCGTCGGCGCCGGTCACGACCGAGCCGAGCCAGAAGGCCAGGGCGCGGAAGTCCTTGCGCACAGCGCCGGCGCCGGCGTCCGATCCGCCGCCGCCGCCTTCCGTTTCTCCCTTGGGCGTCAGCACGCGCCGCGCCACGATGCGCTGGCGGTTGTCGGTGTTCATGACCTGCAGCGCCTTGCGCACGTAGACGTCGCCGGCGACGTCAGGCGGCTCAAAGCCGGTGAGCGAGAGCACGCCGTAGTCCACGGCCCAGAGCGTCACTTCGCTGGCCGTGCCGGCGCCGCTCATGTCCTTCACGTTCAGCGCGACGGTGGCCTTCGACGCGGGGCGGTACTCCTCGCGGTCTGCGTTCACGGTGACGGTGAGCCGCTTGGCGCGGTCTTCCACCTTCAGTTCGACGTAGCCCAGGCGGAACGACGGCTTGCCGGGATCACTCGTGTCGGCGGCGGCGCTCGTGGCGGTGGCGGCGGCCGGCGCGGGGTTGGTGCGTCCCTTCACGAGCAGCACGGACACGAAGACATTCGGCACGTCGTCTTCGGTGATCGGCACCTCGATCGACTGCTGCGTCGAGGTCAGCGCGAAGCGGCGGTGCGACCGGATGCCCTCGCGTTCGGTCGTGACGAGCGCGGTCGCCTGTTCCCACGGCGACTGGATCATGAGGCGCGCCGTATCGCCCGGCCGGTACGTCTGCTTCTCTGGCACGAGGTCGATGCGGTTGTGGTCGTAGCGCGCCCAGGCGGTGTAGCCGTCGCCGAGCACGTAGAAAGACGTCCGCGTGACCGACGCGCGTCCGTTCTCGCCGCGTCCTCGAACCTCGAGCGTGAAGTAGCCGCCGGTCGTGAACGGAATCGTGAGCGGCACGGGCGCCGCGGCCGTGGTGACCGTCCACGAGCCGGCCGGCACCTCTTTCCGCTCGGTGTCCCACGTGTAGAAGCCGTTGCCTTCGGCGCGGCGCACGCTCGTCCACTGCACCTGGGTGAGGGTGACCTCGACGGGCACACCGGGCACCGCCGTGCCGTCGAGGCCGGCGGCCACGATTTCGGTCGCGAGCCCGTTCTTCTGCTCGAGGAAATAGTCGGGGCGGCGCAGCCCCACGTACCACGGCGCCGGATGTACGACCGCGCTCGCGCGGTTGGCAATGTGCTGACGCGATACGTCTTCGACGTCGCCTTCGAGCGAGTAGACGTAGGGAATGCCGGCCTCGCGCGTCGTGTCGAGCGAGAGCGCGAGGTCGCCGGTCGTGCCGAGCACGCCCTCCTCGCGACGCAGATCCTCGCGGTCGCTGACGCGGTCCACGCTGCCCACGAAGAGCCAGCGATCCGGCCCGAACCGTTCGGTCACGGCGTCGGGCGCCTGGTAGTGCGGGCTCTTCGTATAGCGCCACGTCACGGGCTTGCCGCCCATCGGCGATCCGAAGAGATACCGCGCCGTGACGGTGCCGTTCAGCGCGTCGCCGGCGATCCGCGGCGTGCCGGTGAGGGTGACGTCCACGCGGAAGTCTGGCCGGCGGTAGGCAGCCACCAGGAACGATCCGCGCACGGCCTTTTCGTAGGCCACGTAGTCGTCCATCTCGGGACTCGGCGTCTCGCCCGGACGCCGGTCGGCGGGCTCCTGCGGCTTCGGCTTGTCGGCCTCGAGGATGGCGCGCACCGCGTAGGGCCCGAGCGTGCCGTCGGCCGGCAGCGGCACCGTCCACTCCGCGCTGCTCCACGCGGTGAGCGGCACGGTGCGTTCGTCCACGAGCCGGTTCTGGCCGTCGCGCACGGTGACGAGCACGGGCGTGCCGGCGGCGAAGAGTTCGACGCCGGTGGGCGTGTTCTTCCGCAGGATGGCCTTGAACTGCGCCGTCTCGCCGAGGCGGTAGACGCCGCGGTCGGTGAAGACACTGCCGCGCAGCATCGGATCGCGCTCGCGCAGATTGAAGTCGACGTTGAAATCCCACGGCGAGATGCCTTCGTGCCAGTCCGAGCCGGTGTAGGCGACGTCGCCGTCCTTCTCGGCCATCACGAGGAACGCCAGCGGTTCGTACCACTCGTCGGGGTTGCGCAGTGCCGTAGCCGGCGCGATTGCCACGCCGTCGGCGCCGGTCGTGCCCCGCCAGAACGTGGTGCTGTCCTTCTTCACGATCGACACCGCGGCGCCAGCCACCGGCGCGCCCGTGTCGAGCCGCGTCACGAACACGAGGGTGTTCTGCGGGCTGTCCTTCACGGTGATGCCGAGGTTCGTGACCTGCACGATCGTGGCGCGCGTAGGATCGCCGTCGTCACCGACGGCGCGGCGGGTGCGGTCGAGGATGCGGCCATCGCGCACGGCCGCCCATACGAGGCCGGTGCCGTTCGCGTTGAGGGCGGAGCCGAGCGGCAGGCCGTGTGACTGCACGCGGTCGGGCGTGAGGCGCAGCGCGCGGGCCACGCCGGCCGTGGCGGGCGTCTCGCGGAAGCGCGGCGTCAGGCGCTGGATCGTGGCCATCAGATCCGACGGCTCGATGCGCAACGCCCACTGCAGGATGTCGCGCACGTTGCGCGCGTAGAAGGGCAACTGCGCGCCGCCGTCCTTCTCCCACACGCCGTGGCCGTCGCCGAAACTCGTGAAGGCCGTGCTGTGCCAGTTCTCGACGATGCCGAGCCAGGGATAACCGAGCGTCTGCCCGTCAGCACTCCGCAGCGCCGCTGGCAGCGTCACCACGTACTTCCGGTTAGGCGGCTGCGCCTCGAAGCCGGCGTCCTCGAGCGTGAGCCACGTGCTGGTGTCGTCGTCCTCCTGCGCGCGGCGCGGCGCCGCGGCTTTCTTCACGGGCTGCGGCGCGGCCGTGATGTCGAGGGCGCTGGCGGCGGCGGCGAAGGCCGCCGCGCGCACGGGTGCTGTGAACTGCAGCGGGTTGTAGCTGTCGCCCGAACAGGCGGCGCTGCAGCGGAAGCCGCGCACGAAGAACGCCGGTTCCGCTTCGACCGTGTAAGTCTGCGCGCGCCCCGGCGTGGCAGACCCGGCCGGCGACGGCACGCGGCCGTTCAGGACGAGGCGCACGTGGCTCTCGGGCTCGACCACCGACACCGACTCGAAGACCGCGAGGTTCGGTTCGTCGGGATACCGCTGCTTGTCCCAGTTCGTGGTCAGGCGCAGGCGCACCGCGGCGCCGCCCCCGGCAATGCGCGACACGGCCGCCACCCTGGCCTCGAACGCGGCGAGGCCCGCCGGATCGAGCAACTTGTAGCGGGCGATCTCGTCGTCGGTGAAGGCCGGTACGTCCCACTCGTGACGGGCGAGCGTGGCCGAGAGATGCGCGGCGATGTCGGCGCGGCGCACCGGCTGGTTGAAACGCAGCAGGAAGACCATCGCGCCGCTCACCGCGTCGCCCCGGCGGTACCACGACGTGCTCAGCAGGCGCACCGTGGGTGTGGTGAAGGTGAACGTGACGGGCGCGGCAGGCGCGCGGCCGCTCGCCGCGGTGGCCGTCGTGTCGACGGTGACGGTGTAGGTCGTGGCGAACGGGAGCGGCTGCTTCGGGTCGGGCGTGTAGATGAGCATCGTCGTGCCCGACCACCGGAACGATCCGGGAATCGCCGGCGTGATGCGCACGAACGGCGCCGTGACCACGGCGGGGATGCGGCCGAGCGTGACCATCGGCTCCGAGAAGACGATGCGGATCTCGTTGGCCTGGTCGAGGCTGGCGAGCGCTCCCGACGGTCCGCTGCTCACGACCGTGAGGGCGGGGGCGGCGGGTTGCGCCGCCAGGGGAGTTGCACACAGCACCAGCGCGGCGAGCGCGCCGCTCAGCCATCCAGCTCGGGTCATGACCAGCCTCATCTGCAGGGTATCGGCCGCCGTGTTCCCGGGGGCCAGCGGCGCCCTGTTCCATTAGACACCGGAGAAGTCCGCGCCCGCGGCGGCGGCCGGCCGTGATCGTCGCCAGTTTCGCCGCTGGCAGAGCGAACACGCGCGGTCCGCTTTGTGCAATATCCCGGGCATGCGCGTCCTGCTGGCAGCGGTGCTGGTGCTCCATGGCCTCATCCACCTGATGGGCACGGCCAAGGCGTTCGGCCTGGCCGACCTCGAGGCCCTGAAGATGCCCATCCCGCCGGCCATGGGGGCGGTGTGGACGGTGGCGGCGCTGCTCTTCCTGGCGACCGCCGCCGCCCTGTTCCTGTGGCCGCGCGGGTGGTGGTGGCTGGCGGCGGCCGCGATCGCCGTGTCGATGGTCGCGATCGTGCCGTCGTGGGCGGATGCGCGGGCCGGCGCGCTCGCCAATGTGCTCATCGCCGTGGCGGCCACGGTGGCGGTGCTGCTCGGCGGGCCCTCGAGTCTGCGGGCGGCCTACGACCGCGACGTCCGCGAGGCGCTCGGCGCCGCGCGCGGCAGTGTCGCCGTGGTCACCGAGGCGGATCTCGCACCGCTGCCGGCGCCGGTGCAACGGTATCTGCGGGTGGCTGGCGTGGTGGGTCAGCCCCGCGTGCGCACGATGCGTCTGCGGATTCACGGCCGCATCCGCAGCGGGCCGTCGGCCGGCTGGATGCCGCTCGACGTGCACCAGGTGAGCACGTTCGATCCGCCGGCGCGGTTCTTCTACTTCGACGCCACGATGGCGCGGCTGCCGGTGCCCGGCTACCACCGCTTCGCGGGCGGCGAGGCCATGATGCTCGTGAAGCTCCTCGGCGCGCTGCCGGTCGCGCGCGACAGCGGCGTCGCGCTCACGAAATCCGAGACGGTCACGTTCCTGAACGACCTGGCGCTGATGGCGCCATCCGCCCTCCTCCTGCCGGCCATCCGCTGGGAGGAGGTGGACGACCGCCAGGCGCGCGCCGTCTTCACCCTGGGCGCGCACACGATCGCGGCGATGCTCGTCTTCGATGCCGAGGGCCATCTGGCCGACTTCTGGTCGGACGACCGCGGCAAAGCGGAAGCCGCCGGCACGGCGCAGGGCCTGCGCTGGTCCACGCCCGTCCGCACCTTCCGCCGCTTCGGCGCCGTCACGCTGATGGCCGACGCCGAGGCGCTCTGGCACGAGCCGGCTGGACCGTACGCGTATCTGGAGCTGACGCTCGACGACGTCGTCTACAACGAGTCCGTCCCGTGACCGCCGCCGTCACGGCCGTGGTCCCACCAAAACACGAGCGGACGTCTCTGGCCGCGCGGTCAGCGACGTAGGATGCAGTGATGTCCTGGCCCTGGCAGTTGCTGACCCTCGCCGCCCTCGTGCAGACGGCGGCGCCCGCCGTGTCGCCCGAACGAGCCGCGCAGGCGCTCTTCCTCGAAGACCAGGCGTTCTCGGCGCGCGCCGCACAGGTGCCGCTGGCCGAGGGGCTCGGGCCGATGTTCGCGGACGACGTCATCATGCCGGGGCCGCCCGCGACGCTGCACCGAGGACGTGACGCCGTCCTCGCGGTCCTCCGCGCGAGTCCCGACGCCGCCGCGCGCGCCTCGTGGACACCCATCCGCGTCGGCCTCGCCGCTGACGCGCAACACGGCTTCACGTTCGGCTTCATGACCCTCACCCACGCGGATGGCCGCACGGTGCCGCTGAAATACATGGCCTACTGGGTGAAGACGCCGCAGGGCTGGCGCGTGGCGGGCTACAAACGCGCGCGCCGCCCCGAGGGCGACGCGGTGGTGACGACGATGACGCCGCACCTGCCGCCCGCGCTCGTCGGGCCGCGCACCGGCACGTCCGCCATCGAACCGCTGCGGCAGTCGCTCGTGGCGGCGGAGCGCGCGTTCTCCGATGAGGCGCAGAAGGTCGGGCTCGGTCCCGCGTTCGCGCAGTTCGGGCATGCGACGGCCGTCAACATGGGCGGCGCCGCGAGTGCGGGTTACGTGGTGGGCGCCGAGGCCATCGGCCGGCTGGTCGGGGGCGAACGTCCGGGTCCGCCGAGCCCGGTCGAGTGGTCGTGCGACGTGGCGCTCGTCGCCTCGAGCGGCGACCTCGGCATCTCGTTCGGCTTCATCCGCCCGAATGCGCCGCCCGCCGGCGCGACGGCGCCGCCGCAAGGTGCGCCGTTCTTCACGATCTGGACGCGCCCGTCGGCGGCCGCGCCCTGGCGCTACATCGCCGAGTAGGGCCTCGAGGGGCGCCTCGCGTCCCAGCGCCGGTGCGGACCGCGTGAGACGATAAGCGGGCGCATGGGCATCGCCGCGGATTTCGTCCTCATCGTCGTCGCCGGTCTCATCGGCGCCATCGCCGCGCGCGCGCTCGGGCTGCCGCTGCTCGTCGGCTACGTGGCCGCCGGCGTGGCCGTGGGACCGCACACGGCCGGCCCTACCGTGTCCAACCTCGAGGACATCGAGCTGCTGGCCGAGCTGGGCGCCGCGCTGCTGCTCTTCGCGCTCGGCCTCGAAGTGTCGTTCCGCGACCTGCGCACCGTCCGCGGCATCGCGCTCATCGGCGGCCCGCTCCAGATCCTCGTCACGGCGGCCTTCGGCACGTGGATGGCGCGCCTGGCCGAGGTGCCGCTCACCGACGCCCTCTGGTTCGGCGCGATGATCTCGCTCTCGAGCACGATGGTCGTGCTGAAGACCCTCGCCGCCACGGGCACGCTCTCCACGCTCGCGAGCCGCGTGATGATCGGACTGCTCGTCGTGCAGGACCTGGCGGTCGTGCCCATCCTCATCGTGCTGCCGCAACTCGGCGCCACCGAGGGCATGGGCGGGCGCCTCCTGCAGGCCTCGCTCATCGCCGGCGCGTTCCTGCTCGTGATGGTGGTCGCCGGCACGCGGCTGCTGCCGATGATGCTGCGCCGGGTCGTCGGCTGGGGGTCGCGGGAGCTCTTCCTCGTGGCCGTGGTCGCGGCCGGCGTCGGCGTCGGCGCCATCGCCCATCGCTTCGGTCTGTCCTTCGCCATCGGCGCCTTCATCGCCGGCGTCATCCTGAGCGAATCGGAGCTGAGCCATCAGGCGCTCAGCGATGTCGCGCCGCTGCGCGACATCTTCGGCCTGCTCTTCTTCGTGTCGGTCGGCATGCTCTTCGATCCGGCCTACGTCCTCGCCCATGCCGGACTCGTGACGGCGCTCGTCGTCGCCATCATCGCCGGCAAGTCGCTCATCATCGGCGTGCTCGCCCGCGCCTTCGGCTACCGCAACATGGCCCCGTGGATCATCGGCCTCGGGCTGTCGCAGATCGGCGAGTTCAGCTTCGTGCTGGCCCGCACCGGCCGGGCCGGCCAGTTCATCAGCGCCGACACCTACGACCTCGCGCTCACCTGCACGGTGCTGTCGATGGCGCTCTCTCCGCTCGTCTTCCCCGGCCTGCTGCCGGCGGCGCGCGCGCTCGCCAACCGCCTGCGTCCGGCGGCGTCCGGCGCCGACATGCCGGCGCCTCGCACGACGCTCGAGAACCACGTCGTGGTGGCCGGCTACGGCCGCACGGGCCGGGCCGTCGTTGACGCGCTCCAGGCGACGGGGCTGCCCTATCTCATCGTCGAGATGCATCACGAGACGCTGATGCGTCCACTCGAGCAGGGCGTGCCGGCCATCTGGGGCGACATCGGGCGCGAAGACATTCTCATCGCCGCCGGTATCCCACAGGCGCGCATGCTCGTGATGGCGGTGCCCGAATGGCAGGCCATCCGCCTCGGCATCGAACGGGCGCGCCGGCTGAACCCGCGGCTCTTCGTCGTGGCGCGGGCGACGGCCGCCGCGCACGTGGACGACTTGCGGGCGCTGCGCGTGGACGCGGTGGTGCAGCCGGAGTTCGAAGGCGGCCTCGAGATGGTGCGGCGCGCGCTGACGCAGAGTGAGCGCAGCGACGACGAGATCGACCGCGTGACCGAGGCGCTGCGGCGCGGCCTCTACGAGCCCGAGCACATGTAACGTTCCGGCGGGGCGGTCGCGCGACGATTGGCGGCACGATGTATGCAGCGAGCGCTGCCGGCATGACGGTGCTCATCATCGACGATGACCGGGAGCTGTGTAGTCTGCTGCAATCCTTCGTCGCGCCGCACGGGTGGCACGCGCAGGCGGCGCATTCAGGTCACGACGGGCTCCGGCTCATGGTCGAGAACACCGTCGACCTCGTCATCCTCGACGTGATGTTGCCGGGCCTGAACGGCTTCGAGGTGCTGCGACGCGCGAGGCAACGGACGGACGTGCCGGTGGTGATGTTGACGGCGCGGGTTGATCACGACGACCGCCTGCGGGGGTTCGACGCTGGCGCCGACGATTACCTGCCCAAGCCATTCGAACCCTCGGAACTCCTCGCCCGGATGCGCGCCGTGCTGCGCCGTGTGGCGGGGCGCCGGTTGTCAGCGAGTGAGGCGCTCACGCTCGGCCCGCTTCGTCTCGTTCCGATGCAACGAGAGGCCTGGTTGCGCGACCAGCGGCTCGACCTGACCGAGATGGAATACGACATCCTGGAACTCCTCGCGCGCGCCGCCGGGAGGGCCGTGACGCGGGACGAGCTGTTTGGGGCGCTCTATCATCGCCAGCGGTCACCCGTGGAACGCACCATCGACGTGCACGTCAGCAATCTCCGCAGGAAGCTCGGAGAAGATGCGGGCGGTGCCATCCAGGCCGTGCGTGGCGTGGGATACCGCATGCGCCCGTCCGAGCGTTGAACACTCTGCGAGCCCCGGTTACGGCGACACCCTGACGTCCACGGACTTCGTGAAGGCCTGGCCGTCGTCATCTGTAAACGACAGGCTCACCGTGACGAGCGCTTCCCGCCGCAGGCTTGGCAGGTCGTACCAGACTTCGAGGCCGATGGTGACACTCGAGTTGACCGACGGGAAGACATTGCTGTTGGCGTTGGTCACGTAGTCGAACTTCTCGACGTCCCCGCCAGTCGGCGGCGTGACGATGCCGCCTGATGCCTGCTTGACGACCACCGTCACCGCGGTGAGCTTCACCGGGAACTCCAGTGCGTCATCGTCGTCGGCCCGGCCGTTGAGAGTCGCCGTGAGGGTGAACGCCGTCTTCCAGTCGAACACGAGGATGTCGTCAGGCTGGTTGTTGCCTCGCACCACGCGATAGGTGCGGCCATCGGTCGATTCGCTGGCGGTGGTCGGGTTCGGCATGGCGGTCACCTCGAGGAAGTCGTCGACCTCCAGCGTCTCATCGGGGTCGGTCGGCGACTGACAGCCGGCGCTGGCCAGCCCCGACAGGACGATGGCCGTGGCAATGACGAAGTGGCAGTTGCGGTGTCTCATCTGTCTCTCTCTCTTGTGACGCTCAGAAGGTGGTGCCGACGGCGAACTTCAGGACGCGGGCCGGCTGGAAGGCATCGCGATAGACATTCCAGGCGTAGATCAACCGGAACGGGACGTTGAGCATGGGGACATTGACGCGCACCTCCAGGCCGCTGGACGTGCGGAGCGTGCGCAGATCGAAGGCCTGGCTCTCGCTGAACGCCTGGCCGGCGTCGTGAAAGAGCATCGTCCGCACCTGCGGGAGCAGGTCGTAGTACAGCTCGAGATTGACGAGGGCGAAGCGCGTGCCGCCGGTCGCGGCATTGTCCGCGCTCAGCGGCCCGACCGAACGGACATTGACACCGCGGATCTGCTGCTCGCCGCCGAGGAAATACCGCTGGTAGTAAGGCAGGTCCCGACGACTCATGTTCCAGATGCCGCCGGCATTGGCGCGCAGGCCGAGTGCCGTGCGGCGCGTCAGGGGCACGTAGAGGATGCCCTGCAGTTCCGGCCGCACGAAGCGGTTGGTGCCGCCGAGCCAGCCGCCGGCGTATTGATACGTCGCCGACAGCCGCATGCCCTGGCGCGGCGCAAACGGGTTGTCGACCGTGTTGTAGACGATCGACGGCGTGACGCTGCTCTCGGTGAACCGGCCCTCCTGCGTCAGCACCACCCCACCGGCGGCAACGCCGGTGAGCGACTTCGACAACGCATCGGTCATCGCGGTGTCGATGATCTCGTAGCCGTAGGTGAAGAACAGCCGCGTGAAGCGGCGCCAGGCCAGGCCGCTGGTCACATTCGCGCCGCTGCGGACTTCGCTGTAGTCGGTGGTCGCGGCGGTCATCGCATAATCGACCTTGCGCGAATACACGCTGCTGCCGATCGACATCGCCCGGTTGAAGGCGAAGGGTTCGGTGAACGAGAGCTGGTAGTTGCGGCTGCGCGTGCCAGCCTGGGCCGCCGCCGTCAGGCTTCGGCCGCCACCGAACAGATTCGCGGTGGTGAACGAGAGACTGCCGAAGAAGCCCTCGTACTGCGACATCCCGGCACCGAATTGCAGCTGGTTGCGGTTCTGCTCCTCGACGCGGATGGTCACGTCGACCTTGTCATCGCTGCCGCTCACCCGCTTGACGTCCATGGCGGCATCATCGAGCGGCTTGAAGTAGCCGAGCTGGTTGATCCGCCGCAAGCTGTACTTCAAGGCCTCTGTATTGAAGGGGGCGCCTTCGAAGATGCCGAGCTCGCGGCGGATCACGTCGTCGCGGGTCTGCGTGTTACCCGCGAATTCGATGCGGCGGACGGAGTAGGGCCTGCCTTCCTGCACGTGGATGGTGACGTCGGCAACGGCGCCTTCCCCTGACGGCCGGGGTACGATGTCCGGGTACGCGGTGAATTCGAAATAGCCGGCAGCCCCGTACGCGTCGCGGGCGCGCTCGAAGCCCTTGCGGACGCGGTCCTGGCGGTAGACCTCGCCGGCCTTCAACCCGAAGAGCGGTGCCAGCACCTCCTCACTGAAGACGGTCTGCCCGTCCACGTTCACCGAGCCGACGGTGAAGCGCGCGCCTTCGCTGATGGGTATCCGCAGTTGCACCCAGCGCGTCTTCCCATCGATCGAATCGTCCAGCACCCGCACGGTCTGCTGTCCGACCCGGGCCTGGATGAACCCCTCGTCCCGGTAGAACTCCTCGATGAGCGCCGCGTCATCCGCGAACGCCTCCTCGTTGTACGTGCCGCCTCCCGCCACCAGCGACAGCAGGCCGCGCGGCCGGCTGCCCTTCAGCACCCGGCGCAGCCGTTCATCGGCGAACGCGGCATTGCCCAGGAACTGCACCGCGCGTATGGCGACCTTCGGTCCCTCGGAGATGACAAAGCGGATTCGGGCCAGTTGCGGCTGGTCCGGCAGGGGTTCCACGCTCGGCGACACCTCCGCATAGGGGAATCCTTTGTCGGCCATCAGGCCCTGAATGACGGTGACGGCGCGTCGTACCTGCAACGGGTCCAGGAACGCGTCGAGTCGAAGCGTGAGGCCCTTCGCCTTCAACGCGTCGAGCACGGCTGAGCGGTCCACGCTGTCGAGGCCTTCGTAGTCGATGAGTTTCACGCGCTGGCGCTCGCGCATGCGGTAGACGACCACCACGCCCTCGGCGCCGTTGACGAATGGATACGGCACCGTTTCGATCTCGAGGTCGTCGAGAAACCCGGTGGCCCACAGCCGCGCGAAGTCGTCGCGGGCGGTGCGTTCGGCGTCGTCATCGAAGCTGCGCCAGACGCCCTGCGAGGCCTCACTGGGCCGCAGCCGCACGTAGTGCAGGTAGGTGGCAGGCTCTATCGACGAGCTCCCGCCCTGTTTGTCGAAGCAGAGCAACAGCGCCACGATCGCCGGGCTGGCGCCCGGCGCCGGCGCTGCCGCTGGGACTGGCACCGGCAGTCCGCAGACGGTGGCGGGCGGCGTCTGTGCCTGGGCCGCGGCAGCGAAGAGTCCCAGCACAACGATGACCAGCATCGGCATCTAGAAGCGCACCCGCACGCCGACTGCGGTGACAAAACGTGTGCGCAGTTCGTCGTCGCTGCCGCGCGTGAGATGGAGGCCATACCCGGCTTCGGCAAACACGCTGGCCCTCGACGAGATCGACGCCTGGAATCCGGCGAGGCCGAGGGCGATGCCGGTATCCTTGCCGCCCCGCTCCGTCAGGCGCGCCCGGTACTCGGTCCCGAGATAGGGACTGATCACGGCGCTGGGCGTGAGATAGACGAGTGCGGCGGCGGTCGCGTAGAACGCCGGCGCCGCGGCGCCGATCCGCTCGTCATCGTCGAGCCCATCAGCAGTGGTCGATCCCACCAGCCCGATGCGCACGGCCAGACGTCGCGTCAGGAAACGCGTGACATCGAATTGCGCCGTTGCGGTCCAGGGATAGGCGTCTTCCGCTGAGGACACCTTGTCAATGAAACCGGACAGCCCGAGAGTAGTGACGCCGGCGGCAGCGACCACCCGAGGCTCGAGTTCGTCGTCGGCCGATGGCGGTGATTGCGCAGCCGCGAGCTCGGGACCAACCGCTACCGCCGCGAGCGCGCAGAGCACGCGGACACCGTGCCACTTGTCGACCATGCAGGTGATTGGCCGAACACGGCGAAATCGTTCATGAAGAATTGTCAAGCCGCGTGCGCACGAGGATGCGCGCCTTGCGAAGCCGGTGACGCAGCGTGGCCACGCTCGTCCCCAGCCGCGCCGCTGCGTCGGCGTAACGCAAGTCATGGAGGTCGCAAAGGAGCAGCGGCTCGCGACAGCGCTCTGGCAGGGCGTTCACGATGCGTCGCACGGTCGCCGCGCGCTCCCGGCCCTCGAGCACGGGGAGTGGATCGGTGTGACACGCCGCCATGGCGCCAACGTCGATGTCACTGAGCGACAGCGGCCCGCCCTCGCGTCGCCGCCGTTGACGCGCGACGTTCCGCACGATGCCGTAAAGGTACGATGCCAGGGCGGCGCGCTCCGGATCGAATCGTGCTTGGTGCCGGAGGAGTGCGATGAACACATCCTGCGTGACGTCTTCGGCGGCCCCCGCACAACCGGTCATCGACAGGCTGAAGCGAAGGACGAGCGGATAGTAGCGGCGATATAACGTGCTGAACGCTTCCGGGTCTCCACCGACGGCGCGCGCGACAAGGTCATGGTCCTCGGTGTGCATCCGTCTGGGTAGGACGGGGTTCGAGCCTCAGCGGTCTTGCAGGCAGCCTTGCAGCGATCGCCCTTTACGTTTCTTGACGTCACGACGCCGACTTCGATCGCGGGGCCGGCGTCGAATCCAACGCGAGAGTCATCAGCCAGGGAGAACACGTGAATGAAGTGCATCAACGGCGGGATCGTGATTGCGGCGGTGACGCTCGCGAGCGTCGGCGTCGTGGCTCAGGAGGCGGCGCGTCCCGTGTTAGCGGGGCGTTGGGAGATCAACCGGGAGGCGAGCACGGCGCCGGGCAGCGAGATCCCACGCCCGGGCGGACCGCCCGGTGATGGGCCTCCGCCCGGCGGAAGGGGCGGGTTGGGTGGCGGCGGTCGTGGCGGCTTCGGGGGCGGCGGCTTCGGCGGTCGCGGTGGTGGTCCCGGAGGCGGAGCGCCCGCGAGACCGTCCGCCGACGAGATGGAAGGGCGACGTGCGTTGATGGCCGAAGTGATGCAGCTTCCGCCACGCTTCACGCTGATGCAGAAGGACGACACGATCAGTGTCATCGAGCCGGACGGCATCGTGCGGTCGTACGTGGCCAACGGCAAGAGCGAGAAACATCAGCTCACCAATGGCGTGGTCGAGACGAAGACGGCCTGGAAGGGCGACCGCCTCGAAATGGAGCTGAAGGTCGATCGGCTGCTCATACGACGCACCTTCGCCATTCGCAGCAGCAACGGCCGCCAGCTCGAAGTGACGACGACGTTCGACGGCGGCCGGCGCGGCACGGGTTCGACGGCCGTCTTCGACGAGTCCGACGCTCAATAGTGCACCACTGGCTGCACGTGGTGGCGCGTGCCCCGCGTCCGGGCGTGCAGAGGCTTGAAGTCTCCGCCGCCATCGAACATAGTCCACGCCAGATGGCCCAGCGTCTGCTCATCGTTGACGACGACACCGAACTCACCCGGCTGCTGACGGAATTGCTCGGCCACGAGGGCTTCGAGGTGGAGGCCCTCGGCGCCGGGTCCGGTGCCGCTGAACGTGCCACCTCCGGCGCCTACGCGCTGGCCATACTGGATGTGATGCTGCCTGACACGAATGGCTTCGAGATCCTGAAGGACATCCGCAGTCGCTCGTCGCTGCCGGTGATCCTGCTGACGGCGCGCGGTGACGACGTGGACCGCATCGTCGGCCTCGAGATCGGCGCCGACGACTACGTGCCGAAGCCGTTCAATCCGCGCGAGTTGACCGCGCGCATTCGCGCGGTGCTGCGCCGGACCGAGCCGCGCGTGGCGGCGGGCCGCGTCGTCGTGGAAGTGGACGACGTGGTGCTCGACCCGGCGGCACGCGTGGTGCATCGGGCCGGGCAGGCGGTGGAGCTGACCAGTGTCGAGTTCGACATCCTGCGGGCGCTGCTCGAGTCGGCCGGGGAGACCGTGGCGCGCGCAACCATCGTCGAGACGGTGCTCGGCCGCCGCTTCGATGCCTTCGATCGCAGCGTTGACATGCACATCAGCAACCTGCGCAAGAAGCTCGGACCGCGCGCCGACGGCGACGACCGGATCAAGACCATTCGCAGCGTCGGCTACATCTACGCCCGGCCGCCGGCCGCGCGGTGACGCCGATGCGCGGACTCGCCTTCAAGATCTTCCTCAGCTTCTGGCTGGTCTTCGCGGTGCTCTTCGCGACCTTCGCGGTGCTGCCCGACCGCGGGCCCGGCCTCCGCATGCTCGATCACGTGAGGCAGAACGGCCGGGTGGCCGCGGCCCTGCTGGCCCGGCACGGCGCCGGGCGCTGTGCCGACTTCGTCGCGGCCGTCGAGGCCGAGACCCACTTGCGGCTGGTGCTCTTCGACGCTGGCGGCACCCCGGTGTGTCTGGCTCCGGGCGTGGATGCGCCGGCCATGCGGCGTGCGCTCGCGGCCGACGCGACCGACACCACGAGCATCGTCGACGCCGAGGTGACAGGCAGCGACGGTGCCGTCTTCACGGCAGTGGGCGTGACGCTGCCCGCCTTCGACGCCCTGCCACTGCGGCCGCCGTCGCCGTGGCGCCCGGTGCTGCTCGCCATCGTCGTGTCAGGCCTGGTCTGCTTCACGCTGGCACGCTATCTTGCCCGGCCCCTGCAGTTGATGCGGGACGCGAGCTACCGGCTCGCGGCCGGCGATCTGCAGGCCCGCGCCGGCGCGACCGTCGGCGTGCGGCGCGATGAGATCGGCGATCTGGTCCGTGACTTCGATGCGATGGCGGCGCGGCTCGAGGCGCTCGTGCACTCGCAGACGCGGATGCTGTCGGACATCTCCCACGAGCTGCGCTCGCCCCTGGCACGGCTGCACGTGGCGCTGGCGCTGGCCCGGCGCAAGGCCGGCGCCGACGCGGACGTGGATCTCGACCGCATCGAGGTGGAAGCCGAGCGAATGAACGACCTCATCGGCCGGCTGCTCGCGCTGGCGCGGGCCGAATCGTCCACGGGGCGGGACGCGATGGGCCCGGTGGATGTCGGCGATGTCGTGACGCGTGTGGCCGACGATGCGCGCTACGAGGCGCAGCAGCAGCGGAAGGACGTGCGGCTCGAGGCGACCGAGCCCGTCGTGGTCGCCGGTGACGCTCAGGTGCTGGCGAGTGCCGTGGACAATGTCGTGCGCAACGCCGTGCGGCACACCGCCGCCGACTCGTCGGTGGAGATCACCGTCGAGCGGCGCGGCGACGACGCCGTCGTCCGCGTGCGCGATCACGGCCCCGGCGTGCCACCGGCCGAACTCGAGCGGATCTTCTCGCCATTCCACCGTGTCGAGCCGGGCCGCCAGCGCGGCAGCGGCGGCGTCGGGCTCGGCCTGGCGATTGCGCGACGCGCCGTCGCCGTGCACGGCGGCAGCATCCAGGCCGACAACGCGCCCGACGGCGGACTGGTCGTGACACTGCGCCTGCCGGCCGATGCCACACGCGTGTCACATCTGCCTGACAGTTCTTTACCGAACATCGCCTCATCCTGACGGGCAACCGGCTCTCGCCAGCGTCCAACTGATCGAGGACATGGCGATGCGTCATCACCGAACACTCGCACTCATCACCGCGGCGGCCCTGACCGCGGCGGGCTGCGCCTCGACGCGTGCCACGCCGGCCATCGCGCACCCCGTCGCGCCGGCTGCCTGGCACGGCACGACCGCAGCCACCCCTTCCTCCACCGACCCGCCCGAGTCGCTGGCGCGCTGGTGGGATCGCCTGGGCGACGCGACGCTGACCACGCTCATCGACCGCGCGCTCACGGCCAACCCCGATGTGCGGATGGCGCAGGCGCGGCTGCGTCAGGCGCGGGCGCAGCAGACCCAGGCGGCCGCCGCACTCTGGCCCACGGTGAGCGCCTCCGGCTCCGCGTCCGCGCGCCGCAGCGGCAACCGCGCGCTCGGGCTCGACGGCTCGACGAGCATCGTCAACACGACCACCGGGTCGTACGGCGGCAGTCTCGATGCGAGCTGGGAGCCCGACATCTTCGGCGGCCTGCGCCAGGGCCGCGACGGCGCGACCGCCGACCTGGCCGCGGTGGCCGCTGACCTCGCCGGCGTGCACGTGTCGCTCGCGGCCGAAGTCGCGACGACCTACGCGGAACTCCGCACACTCCAGGCCCGGCTCGCCATCGCGCAGCAGAACGCCGACAGCCAGGCCGAGACCCTCGAGCTCACAGGCTTCCGCGCCCAGGCCGGACTCGTGAGCCAGGTCGACGTCGAACAGGCGCGCGCCAATCTCGCCCAGACACGCGCCGGCATCCCGACGCTCGAGTCGAGCCGCGACCAGGCCATGTTCCGCCTCGCGACGCTCACGGGGGCCGAGCCCGGCGCACTCGTCGCGACGCTCTCGCCGGTCGCGCCGCTGCCCGCCGTGCCGGTCAGCCTCGCGGTGGGCATCCCGGCCGAGACACTGCGGCAGCGGCCCGACGTGCAGGCCGCCGAACGCCGCATCGTCGCCGAAACGGCGCGCCTCGCGCAGGCCGACCGCCGCCGCTATCCGACGTTCGGGTTGTCGGGCACGGTGGGCGCCGAGGTGCTGAAAGGCGCCGGCAGCGCCGGCACGTCGGTGGTCACCTCGCTCGCGTCGAGCCTCGCCCGCACGCTGTTCGACGGCGGCCGCATCCGCGAGCAGATCGCCGCGCAGGATGCCGTGCAGGAACAGGCGGTGGTCAACTACGAGGCGGCGGTGCTTGCCGCGCTCGAAGACGTGGAACGCGCGCTCGTCGCCTACGAGGCCAGCCGCGCGCGCCTGGCCAGCCTGGCCGTGGCGGTCGAGGCCTCGACGAGCGCCGCGCTGCTGGCGCAAAGCCAGTACGCGGCGGGACTCACCGACTTCCAGACGGTGCTCAACACGGAACGCACGAGGCTGACCGCGCAGGACAGCGTGGCCCTCACCGAAGGCGAGCGTGTCAGCGCGCTCGTGCAGCTCTACAAGGCCCTCGGCGGCGGCTGGTCGCCGGCGGCATTCACGGGGACGACCGGATCATGAACACCACCCACTCGCACGCACCGGAAGACATCGCCGCCCTGCTCGCTCCGAGCGCCACCTCCGCATGGGGCACGCGCCTGGCCACCTGGATCATCGTGGCCACCCTCATCGCCGGGCTCGGCGTGGCGGTGCGCCGCTATCAGACCGCCGGCGCCGCCACGGCTGCCCCGGCCTACGTCACCGAGGCCGTCACGCGCGGCAACCTCGACGTGCGCGTCTCGGCCACCGGCAACCTGCAGCCCACCAACACGGTGAACATCGGCAGCGAACTCTCGGGGCTCGTCGAAGCCGTGTTCGTGGACGAGAACGCCGTCGTGCGCAAGGGCCAGGTGCTGGCGCGGCTCGACACGCTGCGCCTGCAGGATCAGATCACGCGCTCCGAAGCCACGCTCGCCTCCGCCGAGGCCCGGCTTGCGCAGGCCGCGGCCACGGTCACCGAAGCCACGGCGTCCCTCGCCCGCTTCCGCGAGGTGTCGCGGCTCTCGGGCGGCAAGGTGCCGTCCACGACCGAGATGGACGGCGCCATCGCCACGCTGGCACGCGCCGAAGGCGAGCGCCTGAGCGCCGCCGCCACGGTGACCGACGCCCGCGCCACGCTCAGCTCCGATCGCACGAACCTCGCGAAGGCCACGATCCGCTCGCCGATCGACGGCATCGTGCTCACCCGCGCCGTCGAACCGGGACAGACCGTGGCCGCCTCCCTCCAGGTGGCCACCCTCTTCACGATCGCCGAGGACCTCCGGAAGATGGAGCTCGCGGTGGACGTCGATGAGGCAGACGTGGGCCGCGTCGCACACGGCCAGGCGGCGACCTTCACCGTGGACGCGTATCCCAACCGCACCTATACGGCCACCGTGACGCGGGTTGCCTATGGCGCCACGACCACCGCCGATGTCGTGTCCTACGCGACGATGCTCGTCGTCGCCAACGACGATCTGAGCCTGCGGCCCGGGATGACGGCCTCGGCCGAGATCGCGACCTCCGCCGTGGCGAACGCACTGCTCGTGCCGAACGCGGCGTTGCGCTACACCCCGGCCACGGCCGCGGCGAGCCGCGGCATCGTCGGCAGTCTGATGCCTGGCCCGCCGCGCAGCGCGCCGCGCCCAACCGACGCCGCCGCGGCCGACGGATCGCGCCGGATCTGGGTGCTGCGCGACAACGCGCCGGTGGCCGTGTCGATCGTCACCGGGCAGACCGACGGCCGGCGCACCGAGATCGTGAGCGGCGATCTGCGGGACGGCGATCACGTCATCACCGAGAGCGCCGCGGGCACCGGGAGCGCGTCATGACCTCCGCATCCGGCGACGTCATCCTCGAGCTCTCGGGCGTGACCCGCACCTACGGCGAAGGCACGTCGGCCTTCCAGGCGCTGCGCGGCGTCGGGTTCGCCGTGACGCGGGGCGAGTTCGTCGCGATCACCGGCCCGAGCGGCTCGGGTAAGTCCACGGTGATGAACATCCTCGGCTGCCTCGACATGCCGACCTCGGGCCACTACGCCTTCCACGGCGTTGCGGTCGAGACGCTGTCGCGCAACCAGCGGGCGCTGCTGCGCCGGCACTACCTGGGCTTCGTGTTCCAGGGGTTCAACCTGCTGAAGCGCACGACGGCGGTCGAAAACGTGGAGCTGCCGCTGCTCTATCGCGGCGTGAGCGCGAAAGCCCGGCGCGCCAGCGCGATGGAGGCCCTCGCGCTCGTCGGCCTCGAACGCTGGGCCACGCACACGCCGTCGGAACTCTCCGGCGGCCAGCAGCAGCGGGTGGCGATCGCGCGCGCGCTCGTCACCGGGCCCGAAGTGCTGCTCGCCGACGAGCCGACCGGCAACCTCGACACCCAGCGCGGCCGCGAGATCCTCGATCTCATCGCCGCGCTCAATCGCGATCGCGGCCTGACCGTGCTCATGGTCACGCACGAAACCGACGTCGCTGCCCGCGCCGACCGCGTCCTTCAGATCGTGGACGGCGTCGTGGCCACCGACACCCGGAAGGAGCTGGTGCACTGATGGTGTTCAGCACGATCCTCCTCGCCCTCAAGGGCCTGCAGCGCAATCCGCTGCGGTCGTTCCTGACGATGCTCGGCATCGTCATCGGGGTCTCGGCCGTGGTCACGATGGTGACGCTCGGCAACGGCACGACCCGTTCGGTCGCGGCGCAGATTGCAAGCCTCGGCAGCAATCTGCTCATCGTGATGCCGGGTCAGCGCGGCGGACCAGGCTCGGCCGGCGCCTCGGCGCCGCGCTTCAGAGTCGCCGACGCGGTGGCGATCGAAGAGCAGATCGGCGGACTCTCGGCGGTGGCGCCAAGCGCCGGGGCGAATGTGACCGTGGTGGCGATGGCGCGCAACTGGACGACGACGGTCACCGGCACGACCGCGGCGTACTTCACGACCGGCAACTGGACGCTCGCCTCGGGCCGCGTCTTCTCCGCGGCGGAAGAACGCGCCGGCGCCGCCGTGTGCGTGATTGGCGAGACGGTGCGCGCGAAGCTCTTTGCCGCCGCCAATCCCGTGGGCAGCACGATCCGCGTGAAGCAGTTCACCTGCGACGTCATCGGCCTGCTGGCGTCGAAAGGGCAGGCGTCGATGGGCCGCGATCAGGACGACGCCGTGGTGGTGCCGCTGCGCACGCTGCAGCGGCGGGTGAGCGGCAGCCAGGACGTGGGCCAGATCCAGGTGGCGGTGAAGGACGGCGTCGCCACCGACCGCGTCAAGGCCGCCATCGAACAGCTCATGCGCGAACGCCGCCGCGTCGGCGCCGGCGAGACCGACGACTTCAACGTGCTCGACACGAAGGAGATCGCACAGGCCATGACCGGCACCACCCAGCTCCTGACGACGCTGCTCGGCGCGGTGGCCGCCGTGAGCCTGCTCGTGGGCGGCATCGGCATCATGAACATCATGCTCGTCTCGATCACCGAGCGCACCCGCGAGATCGGCACGCGGCTCGCCATCGGCGC
>CADEFD010000056.1 GCA_902826515.1 uncultured Acidobacteriota bacterium | reverse complement strand
ACTCCGAAATCGCCTCGATGCGTCCGCCGCGCACACCCACGTGGCGCACGGCATCGAGCCCCGATTCCGGATCCATGACGCGCCCGTTGGCGATGACCAGATCGAAGGTGGGCACCGGCGGCGTCTGGGGTGCCGGCGCGCAGGCACTGAGCACGCCGAGGGAGGCCGCAAGCAGTCGCAGGCGCATGTGGAACTCCTGTTGAACGGTGAGGGTCACGGTCTGACGCGCGAAGGTCCGCCCGAGATCCGGCGCCAGGGCCGTGACTAGGCAGGCCCAGGTGCCGTGGGGCACGGAGGAGGCGGCGGTGGAGGCGGGGGCGATGCAGGCATATCGAGCAGGAACACCTGTCCGCCGGAGGTGCGGAACGCGAGCCCGCTCTGGCCGACGCGGATGAGCGACCGCGTATCGCCGCTGACGCCAGGCACGGTGAACACGGCGCCCAGTGGGACGAAGGTCTGCAGGTCGTAGACGCGCAGCGCCGCACCATCGAGGAAATACACGATGCCCCGGTCGACCGCAGGCCGCACCTGCGACTGCCCGCTCGAGGCCACACCGCCAAAGGTGCCGAGCACGGTGCGCGCTTCAGCATCGATGACCTTTCCGACACTGGCGAAGACCCGGCCCGCGTCGAACACCATGTCGGCGGAGAAGCTCGAGAACAGATCCCGCACCAGATCCACTTCGGTGACACCGCTGGGTGTCACGCTCAGACGCCGAAACCCGTACTCCGTCGAGCTGTTGTTGTAGCCATAGATCCGATCCGCCGTGGCCCCGAACTCGATGACGTTGCTGCTCTTGTGGGCCTGCGTCCTGACGGGCCGCTGCACGCCGTTGTCGAAGATCGCAACACCTCCGTGTTCGGGGCTGACACCGAGGCGCCGAAGCGACACGGCCACGACCAGCGCCTGGCCGGGTGCGACAGCGATGTCCTCCGGGTAGAAGGGTCCGAAGATCGGATCGCTGCCGAGCGAGAACTGCTGGGTCGCCGTGAACGTCTGCAAGTCCACGCGGCGGATCGCCGCCGCGCCGTTCAGGCCGACATACAGGTATTGGGCGTCGTCGGACAGCGCCAGTTTCCCCGGCTCGCTCCCGACGAACACCGACCGACCGACGACCCCGGTCGCAGGGTTGATCATCGTGATGGTGTTGCCGCCAACGCCCACACTCGACGGCACACTGGCGTAGATGACCTGGCGCAGCCCGTCGTAGATGAGGTCATTGGCCTGCAGCGACACACTGCGAACGGTCTGGGCGCCAGCCAGTGCCGGCGCCAGGCAGAAGAGACACAGGCTGAGCAGGCGCATCGGCATGCCTTATCGGGCCCGGGCGAGATCCATGACGACGTCGAACTGGAAACGCACGAAACGATGCAGTTCCTCGATGAGGATGCGTTCCTGATCGCTGTGCGCGCTGAAACCCTTCTGGCCGTCTTCGCTGTCGAGCGCCGGGCCGATGCCGTAACACTGCGGCCCCTTGGCGCGGATGTTCGACATGTCGGTGGCGCCGGTGCCCATCGTGGGCAGCGTGACGGTGTTGTAGTGTTTCGTCGTCTGCGCTTCGATGACCGCGAAGGCTTCGGTGTTGAGGCGCGAGCCGCCGGCCGGGCGATACCGATCACGGGCCCAGCGCACCTCGACCTTCGGGTCGTTGATGACCTTGCGCACCATGTCGAGGAACTTCTCCTGATCCTCGTCGGGGTGCAGGCGCACGTCGATGGTGGCCTTCGCTTCCGACGGAATCACGTTGTAGCGGAAGCCGGTCGACATGATCGTCGGCACGAGCGACGTGTGGGTCATCGACCAGTGCTGCGGTTCGTTGACGAGCATCCACTCCTCGGCCGGCCCGTGCACTTTCGCATCGGGGTTGAGCAGGTCGCGGTACTTCTGCGCGACGGCCGGTTCGACCATCGTCGTCAGCCGCTTGAAGTACGACGCCGTCGTCTCGTTGAGGCGCAGCGGCGGTTTCCACGCGCCCACCTTCCCCACCGCGGCCGCCACGCCGAGCACGGCGCTGTTCTGGTTCGGCACCGAGCCGTGGCCGGCCGGCCCGGTCACGATGATCTCGACCGGCCGCGGTTCCTTCTCGGTCGTGCCGACATTCGCCTGCACCACCTTGCCGCCGCGGCGCACCACCCCGCCGCCCTCGGCGAGACAGAACTCGGCGTCGATCGCGTCGAAGTGCTGGTCGGCCATGAACTGCGCGCCGACATCGGGGGCGCCTTCCTCGCCGGCCTCGGCCAGCAGGATCACGTCGCGGTCGAGGGCGGCCTTCGTGCGGTGGAGCTGCAGGATGAGCATCAGGCCGGCAACCAGGTTGTCCTTGTCGTCCACCGTGCCGCGCCCGTAGACGTAGCCGCCGTCGATCGTCGCGTCGAAGGGCGGGAAGGTCCACTTCTTCGGGTCCACCGTGACCACGTCGGTGTGCCCCATGACGAGAATCGGCTTCTTCTTCCCGTTGCCCTTGATGCGCACGACGAGGTTCGGCCGCTGCGGATCCTTCGCGAAGACCTGATACGGGATGCCCTCGGCATCGAGCACCTGCTTCAGGTACTCGACGGCGCGGATCTCGTTCCCGGGCGGGCTGCTGGTGTCCTGCCGCAGCAGCGCCTGGAAATGTTTCAGCGTTTCGGCGTCGAAGGCGGCGTTGCCGGGGCCGCTCTGGGCGTGCGGCAGGGCGGCGGCACCGAGGATGGCGAGGGCGACGAGCGTGAGGCGTCGGAACATGCCGACATGTTACACGCGGTGCGGCGCCGTGGCCGGGGCCGGCGGGCGGTCAGGCGGCCGACGCGACGCGGCTGCGCGCCAGCCACCAGCGTTCGAAACGCGGCGTGACCCAGAGCACCCAGGGCACGAGCGCCGCCCCGGCCAGCAGGTCCACCACCCAGTGGTGCCGGAGATACACGGTGGAGACGAGCAGCGGGATGACGAATGCCAGGAGCAGCGGGAAGTAGCCGCGCAGATAACGCCAGCTGTAGGCGAGGCTCAGGCAGCTCACACCGGCGTGCAGGCTCGGGAACGCCGCCCGCGCCGCGTGGTTCGGCATCATCTCGATGAGCGCCGTCTGGAAGTTCGTGATGGCGCCGCCCCGCAGCGTGACCGAGAAGAGGCCCAGCGACTCGAAGTAGAGGCGCGGCGGCGCGGCCGGGAAGACCACGTAGAGGACGTAGCCCGTGTAGAAGCAGATGATCGTGCCGAGCAGCACCTGCCGGGCCTCGGTGTAGCGCTGCTTCAGCCACAGCAGGATGACCACCGACGGCGCCACGACGTAGAAGTTCGCGTAGAAGAGGTTGAAGAACTCGGTGCGTTCGCGGGTGATGTACTGCTCGGCCCAGACCACCGGCTGGCCGCCGAACAGCCATTCTTCGGCCGCCGCGAGATGCTGGTGGATGTCGTTCGGGTTCACGAACCGCACGGTGTCGTGCAGGTTGGTGTAGACGGCGATACACATGATGAACGGCAGCGCCATGCGGAAGAACTCGGCGATGCGGCGCGACCGCGAGGCCGACGGCGCGCGGTGCAGCCAGCGGTGGATCCAGACGACCACCACCGCCAGCAGCACCACCGCGCCGAGGCGCGCCAGGCCGCCTTCAATCCGCCGCGAGCTGATACCGCTCGCGGCAAGCTGCAGGTTGGCGTAGACGGTGACGATCGCCGACGCGATGAAGCCGAAGACGAGCAGCCCTTCTTCGGGCCGCAGCCGCCAGAGCCGGTGCATCGCGCAAGAGTACTACGGGGCTAGCGCCAGGTCGCGGCGCGCGGCGCGCTGCCCGGACGGCGCGGGCCCTTGCGGTGCTGGGAGGCGCCGGGACGGCCGCCCGGACGCGACGGCGCGCCCCGATGCGGGGCATGCGCCTTCGGCCCGCGCGACGCATCGTGCGGCCGCGGCGCGGCATGCGCGTGCGGACCGCGGGCGACGGGCGACGACGGCGTGAAGTCGGGCAGCACGGCGCGTTCGATCGGCGACGGCAGCAGCTTCTGGATGTCGTGCAGCAGCGCGCGTTCGGCCGTGGTGGCGAGCGAGATGGCCTCGCCTTCCTGGCCGGCGCGGCCGGTGCGGCCGACGCGGTGGATGTAGTCCTGCGCCACGAGCGGCAGGTCGAAGTTGACGACGAGCGGCAGCTTCTCGATGTCGAGGCCGCGCGCGGCCACGTCGGTCGCGACGAGCACCGACACCTGGCCGGCCTTGAAGTCGGAGAGCGCGCGCTTGCGCGCGCCCTGGGTCTTGTCGCCGTGGATGACGGCGGTGCGCAGGCCGGCGCCTTCGAGGAAGCGGCCGACGCGGTCCGAGCCGTGTTTGGTGCGGCAGAACACCAGCGTCTGGCGCGTCGGGCCGGTCGTGAGGATGTGCGCGAGCACGTCGCGCTTCTGCTCCTGCGGCACCGCGAACACGCGGTGCACGACGGTCGAGGCCACGACGTGCTCCGGCGCCACGTCGATGCGCACCGGATCCTTCGTGAACGCGCGGGCCACCGCCACGATCTCCTTCGAGAGCGTGGCCGAGAGCAGCAGCGTCTGGCGGTTGGCCGGCACGAGGCTCATCACCCGCTTGAGCGGCGGCAGGAAGCCCATGTCGAGCATGCGATCGGCTTCGTCGAGGGTGACGATCTCGATGGTCCGCAGGTCGATGGTCTTGCGGTCGAGGTGATCGATGAGGCGGCCGGGCGTGGCCACGACGATATCGACGCCGCGGCGCAGCGTGCGCACCTGCGGCATGATCGGCTCGCCGCCGACCATCGTCATGACGCGCAGGCGGGTGCCCTGCGCCAGTTCGAACAGCGATTCCTTGACCTGGAGGGCCAGTTCGCGCGTCGGCACGAGCACGAGGCCGCGCGGGGCGATGCCCTGCCCGTGGGCCACCGCCGCGAGGCGGTCGATCATCGGCAGCCCGAAGGCGGCCGTCTTGCCGGTGCCGGTCTGGGCGCGGGCGAGGACATCGCGCCCCTGGAGGGCGGCCGGAATGGTCAGCGCCTGCACGGGCGTGGGCGTTTCATAGCCCAGACGGGCCAGCGGACTGATGGTGCGGGGCGACAGCCCCAGAGCGGTAAACGGCATTACGAACAGACTCCTGAAAGACGCACCTTACGCCACCGGCTTGTCATTGGGCGGCGCGGGCTCGCGTCTGACCATCCCGGTCGCCACTTCGGCGCGCGCGGTGGTCGTGTGGCGATGTCCGGCGGGCACCCGGGGGGTGCAGCCGCGGACGAGCTGGAGGGCGCGAAGAGAGCTGACCACGACGAACTCGAAGGCGGCCATGTGGTCGGGTCGATCAATCACTTCGCACGCTCCAATGCCGCAACGCGAGCCGGCGGCGGGGACGGATCTGTCACCGGACCGGGCTCGGACAAACTCGTTGCTTTGGGGCATAAGCGCGTCCGCGGCGGGAGCGCTCAAAGAAGCGAGACCCCAAGTATAGCGTAGACTGTTGGTCCGGCGCCGGCTCCAGGCGCCCGAAGCACCTCGAGGAGACGGCGCGTGGCGAAGTGGACACGGATGTCGGGGGCGGTAGTGGCCATCGTGGCCGCCGCGGGGATCGCGGTGCTCGCCGCGGACCGGATCTTCACCAATCCAAAGCCTCAGGCCCACTTGCGGGCCCTGTTTCCGAAGGCCGCGGCCTTTTCGGCGCTGGAGGGCACGCCCCTCCACTTCAAGGCCTTCGCGGCCGACCCGAAGACCGCGCCGAACCCGCCGCTGCTCGGTTATGCCTTCTGGACGACCGACGTCGTGCCGGCCGAATACGGCTATCACGGCCCGATTCACGTGCTGGTGGGCATGGACCTGACCGGCATCCTCACCGGCGCCATCGTCGACTACGACTCGGAGCCCTACGGCTACTTCTCGGTGCAGCCGCCCGAGTTCAGCGCGCAGTTCACCGGCAAGAGCATTCGCCAGCCCTTCAAGGTGGGGGCTGACGTGCACGCGGTCTCGCGCGCCACCATCTCGGTCTCGAGCGCCACCCGCGCGATCCGCGACAGTGCCCGCATCATGGCGAAGGCGTTCCTGAATCCGGCCAACCTCAAGCCGTGATCCAGCCGGACGATCCCTGGGGCTTCGAAGAGGAGCCCGTCGAGACCTGGAGCGACCTGCTGTCGGCCCAGGCCGTCGATCTCCTGCCTCTCATCGCCTTCCTCCTGCTCGCCTACGTCTCCTTCCACCGGAAGAGCGTGCGGCTCAAGTACGTGACGCTGGCCGTCTCCGTGCTCTACATGGGGTTCGCCAAGAGCAACCTGCTGTCGATTACCGACGTCTTCCGCGTGGTCGACTGGAGCTTCCCGCCGTTCCAGCACAACATCGCCTGGTATCTCTTCGCCGGGTTCACGGTGGTCTCGACCGTGCTCTGGGGCCGCTTCTACTGCGGCCGCGTGTGTGCCTACGGCGCCTTCACGCAGCTGATGGACCAGGTCCTGCCGTCCAGATGGCGCGTGGACGTGCCGAAGGGCCTCGAAAAGCGCGCCGGCTATATCAAGTTCGGCATCCTGGCGACGGTGCTCACCTACTACGCGGTGACGCACAACACGATGGTCTACCGCTACGTCGAGCCGTTCTGGATGTTCGGCCGCTCGGAGTCGTCGGTGCTGCTCTGGGCGATGCTCGGGCTGCTGCTTGCCGCCACGGTGTTCGTGCGCAATCTCTACTGCCGCTTCCTGTGTCCGCTCGGCGCGACGCTCGGCGTCATCTCGTTCCTCACCGTCTTCAGGATCAAGCGCTGGTCGGAATGCAAGACCTGCAGGATCTGCGAGAAGACGTGCGAGTGGGGCGCCATCGAAGGCCCGCGCATCATCCAGACCGAGTGCGTCCGCTGCGACGACTGCGAACGGGTCTACGCCGACGAGGCGAAGTGCCCGCACTGGCGCATCCTCGACTACAAGAAGCGCCGGGGCGGCGCGATCCCGCTCACGCCCGTCAGGGGCTAGGCGGACGCCGCACGAACAGGCGATCGCGCAGGCCGGTCGAGACGAGCACCTCGTTCCCGGCCGTCACGATCACCGCTTCCACGTCCGGGAGCCGCTCGACGAGCGCCATGCCGCGCTCCGGCCCGAGGATGAAGACGCCGGTCGAAAGACCATCGGCCCAGAGCGCCTGCTTCGTCACGATCGTCACGCTGCGCGTGCCGCGGGCCGGCTGCCCGGTGGCCGGGTCGAGGATGTGGTGATACCGCACGCCGTCCTGCTCGAAGTACCGTTCGTAGTCGCCTGACGTGCTGAACGTTGCATCCGACAGCTCGAGCACGGCGAAGGGATCGTCCGGCGCGCCGCGCGGATCCTGGAGGCCGAGCCGCCACGCCGACTCCCCCGCCGTGCCGGCCACGTAGAGGTCGCCGCCGAACTGCACCATGAAGTGGCGCAGCCCGGCCGCGCGCAGGATCGCCACGGCCGCGTCCACTGCGTACCCCTTGCCGATGCCGCCAAGATGCACGCGCACGCCGGGCCGCGTGATGGCGGCGGTGCCGGCCGCGTCGTCGATGACCACGCGGCGGTAGTCCACGAGCGGCACCCGCGCGGCGATGTCGGCGGCGGCCGGTACGCGGTCGTCCTGGTCGTGGTCGAACTTCCAGATGTCGGCCAGCGCGCCGAAGGTGACGTCGAACTTCCCCTCCGTCCAGGTGCTCACCTGCGCGGCGGCCCGCAGCACGGCGCGGGTCTCGGCGCGGACGGGCACGGGACCGCCCCCTGCCGCGGCGTTCAGCCGCGAGACGTCGCTGTCTGGCCGCCACGTGCTCAGCACGCCTTCGAGGCGTTCGACCTCGGCGAAGACGGCGGCAAAGGCGGCGCGCGCCCGCGGCGCGTCGGCGGCATACACCGTGAGGTGCAGCTCGGAACCCATCAGGAGGCGGCGCTCCTCGACCACGGGCGGCGCGGGCGGAGCGGCCGGCGACGCACACGCCGCCGCGAGCAGCACGACGGCGGCAAGCGCGCTCAGTTGCGGTCCGGACCTTACGCGCACGAGGCGCCTCCTGCCCTTATGCTAACGGGCGCATGCGCCTCCGTCATCTTCGCCTCATCGTGCCGATCCTGCTCGTCGTCGCCGCGGCAGCGGAAGGCGGCGTCACCCGTCTCGAGATCACGCGCCGCGAGACGGTACTCGGCGGCCGCGCCTTCGGCGCCGCCGGTCCCTACGAAAAAGTCGTCGGGCGCGTCCATTTCACCTTCGACCCGAAGGCGCCGCGCAACCAGGGCATCGTCGATCTCGCGCTCGCCCCCGTCAATACACGCGGGCTGGTCGAGGCCTCGGCGGACTTCTATCTGCTGAAGCCGGTCGATCCGGCGCGCGGCAACGGCCGCCTGTTCTACGAGGCCGGAAACCGCGGCACGAAGCGCATCCTCCCCGTGTTCCAGCAGGCGGCCGGCGCCGACGACCCGGCGTCCGAGGCGGAGTTCGGCAACGGGGCGCTCATGGCGCAGGGCTTCACGCTGCTCTGGATGGGCTGGCAGTGGGACGTGCCGGCCGGCCGCATGCGGATGACGATGCCGATTGCGACGCTCGGTGGCGTGCCGATCACCGGTCTCGTGCGCGGCAACATCATTCCCGGCGCCAACGCCACGGTGGCCGCCATCGCCGATCGTGGCCACGACGCCTATCCGGTGGTCGAGCCCGGAAGCGCCGACCATGTGCTCTACGTGCGCACGCACCCAACCGACCGGCCGGCGGTCGTGCCGCGCGCCCGCTGGCGCTTTGTGAGCGCCACGACCATCACGCTCGACGGCGGCTTCGAGGCCGGCCGCATCTACGACGTGGTGTACCGCGCCCGCGATCCGCGCGTCATCGGCGTGGGCCTCGCCGGCACACGCGACCTGGTGAGTTACCTCCGCTACGCGTCCGCCGCCGAGGGCAATCCGTCACCGGGTCTCAACCGCGCCATCGGCTGGGGCGTGTCGCAGACGGGACGTTTCCTCCGTCACTTCGTCTACGAAGGCTTCAACGAAGACGAAGCGGGCCGCATCGTCTTCGACGGGGTGTTCGATCAGGTGGGCGGCGCCGGCCGCGGCAGCTTCAACCATCGCTTCGGCCAGCAGTCACGCGACCAGCTGCAGCACTTCAACATCCAGTATCCGGTGGACATGTTCCCGTTCACCGACGCCGACACGACCGACCCGGTCACCGGCGCGACCGGCAGCCTGCTCACCCGCGCGCGCCAGTCGAACACCGTGCCGAAGATGGTGCACCTGCTCACCAACTCGGAGTACTTCAACCGCGCCGGCTCGCTCGTGCACACCGACGCGGCCGGCACGCGCGATGTGCCGCCGCCGCCCACGAGCCGCATCTACATGGTGGCGTCGGCCCCGCACATCGTCGGGCCGTTCCCGCCGGCGCCCTACGCCGACAAGGACTTCGTGGGGCAGGCTCCGATGAACCCGCTGGTGTACACGCCGGTCATCCGTGCCCTCTTTCGCGCCCTCGATCGCTGGGTCGCCGAGGGCGTCGAGCCGCCGCCGAGCCGCTATCCGACCCTCGCCGACGGCACCCTCGTGGCGCCGGCCGCCGCCGGCTGGCCGGTGATTCCAGGCGTCGTCATGCCGCCGGAGCCGATGACCACGTATCGCCTCGACTTCGGGCCGGAGTGGGCGCAGGGGCGCGTCACCGTGGAGCCGCCGCGCCTCGGCGCCGCGTTCACGAGCCTGGTGCCGGCGGTGGATGAGACCGGCAACGACCGCGGCGGCATCCGCCTGCCGCAGATCGCCGTGCCGCTCGCCACCCACACCGGGTGGAACTACCGCGCCCCCGCCATCGGCGCGCCGGACCGGCTCGCGAGCGAGATCGGCGCGTATCGTCCGCTGGCGCGGACCGCGGCCGAGCGTCAGGCACAAGGCGACAGCCGGCCCGCGATCGAGGAGCGCTACCCGAGCCGCGACGCCTATCTGGGCCGCATCGCTCAGGCCGCCGTGCGGCTCGTGCGCGACGGCTACCTGCTGGCCGACGACGTGCCGGACCTCATCGCCCAGGCCGCGACGCACTGGGATTGGGCGACGAGGTAACCGGCGCCGGCGCGCGGGCTGACAGTTAGAGCATGAACCCGACGTCGCTCGTCGGGAACTGCGACAGGTTCGGGAACGCCACCGCGAGTTCGCCGGGCGTCGCGCCGAACCACTTGCCGAGCGTCGCGCCGAACTGTGACGTGGAGATCTTCGGGATCCAGGCGCCGCGATTGCCGGAGTCGTCCGGACCGCCGAGCGCAAATTCCGGCATCTGGCCGTAGATGCCGCCGCGCACACCGCCACCGACGATGAACTGATGACCGCCCCAGGCGTGGTCGGTGCCGGTACCGTTCGGCTGAATGGTGCGGCCGAACTCCGACTGGGTGAACGCCGTGACCTGCGACGACACGCCCGCCTCCACCGTGGCGTTGTAGAACGCGCTCAGGGCATTGGCGAGTTCGGCGAGGAGCGCGGTGTGATTGCCATCCTGCGAGGTGTGCGTGTCGAAGCCGCCCATCGAGCAGAAGAACACCTGACGGCCGGGCCCGATCTGCGAGCGCAGCCGGATGAGCTTCACCACTTCGCGCATCTGATTGCCGAGGCCGGTGCCCGGAAACACCGTGGTGAGGTTGCTGACGGTGCCGCTGTTGTTCAGCGTATCGGCCAGCTGCAGCCCGTCGGCGAAAGCGCCGTTGGCTGCCGTGCGCAGCGGATGCCCGCCGTCGAGCGCCAGCATGGCGTTGACCGCGTTGCGACGCGCGGTGGCCGCCGCCGGGGGGTAGATGTTGAGGCCGGAGAGGTTCAGGCTGGCGCCCGGCGGAATCACGTTGGGGGCGCCGCCGCCGCTCTGGAGGAAGGCCGCGGGAGACGAGACGGAGACGGCCCCGAGCGTGTCGTTCACGCCGAAGACGTCGAGCAGACGCCCGCCCCAGCCGCCGATGGTCGAATTCGACGTGGCCGTCTGTGCCTGCAGCGTCTGGTCGGAGTGCGAGAAGAGGTTGCTCGGCGCGAGCACGCCCTGCTGGTACTGAGCGCGGGTCAAGGGCCGCTCGAGCTGGCCCGTGTTCAGCACGACCGCAACGCGCCCGGAATTGAAGAGCGTGTTCACCGGCGCGAGCGACTGATGCATGCCGTACTGATTGCCGCCGGCATCGAGGATGGGCGAGGTCAGCCGCGACGGGGCCAGCGTGAGGCTCGCCCGCAGCGTCTGGTACTGCGTGTAGCGGATCGTGTCGAGCGGCACGATGGTGTTGTTGCAGTCGTTGCCACCGAACAGGTAGATGCAGACGAGCGCTTTGTAGTCGGTGACCGGCGCCGCGGACGCGTCGGACACGAACCACGACCGGGCGGGGCCGAAGCCCATGCCCGTGAGCCCCAGCGTGGCCAGGCGCGTGCTCAGCTTGAGAAAATTGCGGCGTGCAGGCTTGTGCGTATGCATGGCGTGTGCTTTCGGGCTACTGGATGACGACGGTCTGGAACGCGGTGACGGGGCCGGCGCCGCACGCGTTCACGGCCTGCACGCTGAAGTTGTAGGTGCCGCCCGGCGCGCCGGAGGCGAAGCCGCGGCCGGCGATCGGGAACGAGCCCACATATGAGCCCGAGACGTTGAGGCGGTAGCCAGCGGCCGGCGTGCCGCCCGACGGGGTGTCCCACGAAGCGCTGATGACGTTGCCGGTCTTCGTGACCTGGAAGTTCGTGGGCACACGCGGCAGCGCGCAGTTGGTCGAGGGCGCGGTGAGCGTGACCGAACCCGACTGGCTGCTCACCCCGGCGCCGTTCACGGCCCGCAGGCGGAACGTGAAGGTGCCCTTCGGAATGCCCGGCAGACTGAATTCCTCGCTGAGCGGGAGCGGCAGCGAGACCGTGGCCGAGCCGGTGACATCGAGCATCAGGCTCTGCGGCGTGCCGCCGGTGAACGAGTTGCGCCACGCGAGCCACAGCGCCGAGCCCTTCACCGCCCCCTGCATGTTGCCGGGCGCGTTCGGCTTGAGCGCCGCGTTCACGTGCAGCCGCACTTCGTTCGACGGCAGGCTCATGGCGCCGGCGCGCGCCGACTTCATGCGGATGTAGAACGACCCGTTCGGCGCCGTGATGGTGAAGATGGGCGCGGTACTGCCCGTGGGCACGACGGCCATCGTGGAGCCGGCCGTGACGCCGCCTTCGAGGACGTAGGTGTCGGGCGACGGACCAAGCTGCGGCGGATTCCAGCGCAGGGTGGCCACGTTGCCCGAGACGGAGGCGACGTAGAGTCCGGTCGGCGCCTGCACGGTGGTGGGGATGACGCCACCGGCGCTCGTGCCGCCGGTGTAGACCGAATATTCGCTCGAGATGGCGGCGAGATACACGGCGCCGAGCGCCCGCTGGTTCGGATCGCTCACGGGAATGGCGTTCGTGGCATCGACGATGATCTGGCGCAGCTGCGGCGTCATACGGCCCATCATCAGCGTCGTGTTCACCTTCTCGACGAGCGCCGCCGTGTCGTTCGCGATGACGCGGAAGGGCGTCATGTCGACGCCGAAGGTCGAGCCGAACTGGTTGGTCAGGATGCCGTAGATGAAGTTGGCGCGCTGAATGGCGAGGGCCGGCGGATACAGCTGGAACTCGGGGCCGAAGAGCGACTGGTCCGACGGGATCTTCGCCGTCGGCGAATAGAAGCTGAAGACCGTGGACGGCGTGAGCACACGCTGGCTCAGATTCGAGAACACGTACTGGAAGCTGCCCGGATCCCCGAGCGACGCGTTCAGGGCGCGGCCGAGGCCCATGACGTGCAGGATCGGATCCTTGAGCCGCCCGTGCAGCGTGGCGTCCGGGTTGAGCGCTTCCGGGTCGAGCAGGATGGCCGAGAACACCGCCGCCAGGTCGCCGCGCACGCCGGCGCCGTTGTTGATGAACACGTTGGCGACGCGGCTGATGTAGGCCGGACTCGGGTTGCTCGTGACGAGCGAGCGGATGAGACGCGTCGCGACGAAGGGCGGCACGTTCGGGTGGCTGAAGATGTTGGCGAGCAGGCTGTCGAGGTCCTGCCCCGCCGTCTGACCGGCCGGCAGCACGATGCCGCCGAGGAGCGCCTTGGCATCGGTATCGTGACGGCTCGCGCTCGACGTCGGCACCAGGTTGCCGACGAAATATTCGGGGTTGGAGTTGCCGGACGTGGCGCCGGGCTTGGGCGGATATGTCCAGCCGGTGAGCGCGCGCGCGAATGCCGCGATGGTCGCCTGCGAATACGCGGGAATCGGGTTGCCCGCGCCATCCAGCTTCTGGCTGCCGTCGTTGTTCAGCTCCCAGGTGCCGAGCGAGAAGAGCTGCAACAGCTCACGCGCGTAGTTTTCGTTGGGCGACGTGGTGGTCGTGGCCTTGCGGTTGTAGACGTTGTCGAGATACTTGCCCATCGTCGGGCTGAGCGACACGTCCTTGAGCAGGGTGTGGTAGTTGCCGAAGGCGTTGCGCGAGAGCAGCCGCATCCACGGAATCAGCTCTTCGCCGTTCCCCACCTTGTTGGCCGAGACGACGATCGTCTGACTGAGCGCGAAGATGGCGCGCTGGCGCAGCTGGTCGGGCCCGTTGGCCATGTTCAGGTAGACCTGGGCGCGCACGGCGTTGCCGTCGAGACCATCGGGAATCGGGCTCTCGGGCGTGGCCAGCTGCTGCTGGATCCAGGCGGACGGCCCGATCGCCTGCACGCTCGCGACCTCGAGCGCGGTCGGGCCGAAGGTGGCCTGCTCGAGGAAATGGACGGCCGTGGACGCGTCGGTGGCCTGCGCGAATACACGGTCCACGTACAAAAACTGGACGAGTACGACGAGAACTGCAAGAGCCGTCCGGCCGGATCGGCGCGGGCGGTAACGGGGGGCGACGTCGAAATATGGCGGTATTTCCGGCGCGTTCATGCGTCCTACCTCGTCCTGGGATCGGGCGGCGGGGCCCGGTGCACCCACGGCAGAGGCAGGAACCGTGCCAGCCGGACCGGAACGTCCGTGCGGGCGTCGATCCGGCGGCCTCAGCGCGGCGGCGATGGCAGGTAGTACTGCTTGTACATCCCGCGGCGGAACAGCCATCCGCCGAGCGGACCGCCCCAGTTCAGCACGTGATACATGAACCCGAGGTCCATGAGCTCGATGAGGTTGCCGTCGAAATCGCGCACGAAGAAGAACGAGTGCCCGCGCGGCGACTTCTCGGGCCTCGTGACGATCTCGACACCTTTGGCGACGAGATGGTCATGCCACTTCTGGAGGTTCGTCACGTTGAACGAGAAGTGCGTGAGGCCGACGCGGTGCCAGGGAATGGCCTCGGCCGGCAGCTTCGGCTCGAACGCGAAGATCTCGAGCACGCCGCCGCCCGGCACGCGGATCCAGCCGATCTTGCACGACGGCAGCGGCGCATCCACGCCGAAGAAGGCGCGCACGCGCTCGGGCGGCGTGTCGGCCACGCCCACGAGCGGACAGCCGAAGACCTCGGAATAGAACCGGACGGCCGTGTTGAAATCCGACACGGTCAGGCCGACGTGACTGAAGGAACGGGCGCGCATGGCCCGGAATGGTAGCAGGGACGGCTGGCGCGCAGCATCTTTGGCACAGCGGCCGCTAGAGCGCGGTGGCGCGGATGTGATCGGCCACGCGCAGCGCCTGGGCGATGATCGTCAGGCCGGGGTTCACGGCCGCCGACGACGGGAAGAACGACGCATCGACCACGAACAGGTTCTCGACGTCGTGGGTGCGGCAGAACGGATCGAGCACCGAGACGGCCGGATCGGTGCCGAAGCAGCAGGTGCCGCACTGGTGCGTCGTGTTCTTCGCCTTGTGCGAGTGGCGCATCACCTTCCAAAAGCCGAGGCGCTTCAGCATGCGCGTGGTCTCGGTGACGAGCAGATCGTGGGCGCGCAGGTTGTTCGGCTGGTACTCGAGGCGGATGCGGCCGTCGGGCGCGAGCGTGACGCGGTTCTCGGGATGCGGCAGGTCTTCCGACATCGCCAGCCAGTCGACGCCGCGCGCCACCCAGGCGTCGTAGGCGCTGAGCGGGATGCCGGGGATGATCGTGTCGCCCACGGCCTTGGCCATGATGCCGTGCGTGCGCCCCTGCGACTGCACGTGGCCGAGGGGGAACGGCGTGTCGGGCCCTTCGAAGTAGAAGTCGTTCAGCGCGACCGTCTTCTGGAACATCGTGTCGTTCCGGCGGAACGGATGGAAACCCTGCATCATCGTCGCCAGGTGCGCCATGTAGCGGCGGCCCACGAGGTCCGACGAATTGGCGAGTCCGCGCGGATGGCGATCGGTCGCCGATCGCAGCAGCAGCGCCGCCGAGTTCACGGCGCCGCACGCCACCACGATCGTCGGCGCCTCGACGCGCACGACGGCGCCGGCGCGCTCGATCTCCACGGCCTCGACCCGCGTGCCGGCCGGGTTCGTCAGCAGGCGGCGCGCCAGCGCGCCGGTCCAGAGCGTCACGTTGGGGAAGGCCGTCGCCGGGATGACCGCGCAGACCTCGGCATCACTCTTCGCGCCGAGCCGGCACGGGAACGAGTTGCAGGTGTTGCAGAGCACGCAGCCGCCGTCGGCGCCCGGTTCCAGCACGCCGATCGGCAGGTGGAAGGGCCGCAGGCCCTGCGCCCGCAGGTCGTTGACGATCGCCTGCATCATCGGCGCGTGCGGCACCGGCGCATGCGGGAAGGGGCCACGTGGGGGTTCGGTGGGATCGGCGCCTGCCTCGCCGCGCACGCCGTAGAGCACTTCGGCGCGGTCGTAGTACGGGGCGAGCGTGTCGTAGTCGATCGGCCAGGCCGGCGACTCGCCGTCCACGTGGCGCAGCACGCCGAAGTCCTCCCGGCGCAGGCGGATGAGCACGCTGCCCCAGAACTTGGTGTTCCCGCCGACGCAGTAGTGGGTGTACGGCAGGAATCCGGCGCCCGCCTGATCGACCCATGTCTCCCGCGTGCGGTACCGCAGGTCGCGCCAGACCGACGCCGGATCCCAGTTTTCGGCTTCGCGCGGCACCGCCTCGCCGCGCTCGACGAGCAGGATGCGGGCACCGGTCGCCGCCAGAGCGTGCGCCATGGTGCCGCCGCCGGCGCCGGAGCCGAGGATGATGACGTCGAACCGTTCCGTGGCAGACACGCGGCTCACCGGGGCGCGGCCGCGCCACTGGCGGCGCTGGCGTAGATCTGGTCCATGAGCACCTGATCCTCGATGGCCCGCTCGAGGCTCATCTCAGGGGCGCGGCCGCTGCGAATGGCAGCCGCGAAGTCCCGGTACATCGCCTGGTAGCCGCGAATGTCCCGGAAGCCCGGCACGTGCAGCCGCGGCACGGCGCCGCCGCGGGCGATGACGAAGACGCCGTTCGATTCGAACGTGATGACGCCGCGCCGCCCGAACAGCTTCGAGACGCGCAGGCCCTTGAAGAGCGACGGGATCTCGCGCGAGTAATACAGGGCGCCCACCGCCTGGTTGTCGTATTCGAGGGCGACCATCATGCTCTTGGCCCGGCGGTCGGGTCCTTCGCGCGACACCGACGGGCGGTAGCCGCGGGCGGCGACGATCCGCGGACCGAGACAGCCGGCGATGTGCAGCCAGTGAATGCCCTCTTCGAAGAAGGCATCGCCGCCGGCCATCACTTCGTCGTTGCGCCAGTCGTCGGCGCCCTTCAGCCGGTGCGCGATGGTGGTGAAGTGGGCGAACACCATCTCGCCGATGACGTCGTCGGCGAGCAGCCGCTGCAGCGTGCGCACGAGCGGCTTGTAGTGATCGTTCTCGCCGACGAGGACCACCCGTCCGGCGGCGTCGCGGGCCGCGCGCACCACCTCGTAGTCGGCCATCGTCGGGAAGGCGGGTTTCTCGACCAGCACGTGTTTCCCCGCGGCCAGCGCCGCCAGCGTCAGCTCGCGGTGGAACATTGGCGGCACGGCGACGACGACCGCGTCCACCGAGGGGTCGGCGATGGCGGCCTCGTAGCTGGTAAAGGCCGTCCGGCCGCGGAACTCCGCCCGGAACGCCGCGGCCCGGACGGCGTCGCGGCTGGCATAACTCGCGACCACGTCGCCGCCGAGCGCGCGCAGGTGGGCGCTGTGGACGCGGGTGATGAAGCCACAGCCGAGGTAGGCGAGATGAACAGGAGCGGAGGGCACGCGTGACTCGCCCTGCCCGGGCGGTGTCGGAAGTGTATACCGCCCGGCCGGCGCCACGGCCGGGCTACACTCGAACGAAGCCCATGTATTCGTCCCGCCGCCGAGCCCTGACCGCCGTCCTCCTCGTGGTCCTGATGGCGTCCGCCCTGCCCCCGAGGGCAGGCGCCCAGGCGCCGGGACAGGCCGTGCCTCGCGCGGCCTATCAGCCAAGTGTGGTCGTGCGGTGGAATGCCGCCCTCGTGGAGGCGGTGCGCCGCACCGGCTTCCGGCCGATGTGGACCGCCCGCGCGCTCGCCATGGTGCACACCGCCATGTTCGACGCCTGGGCCGCCTACGACCCTATCGCCGTGGGTGTGCACTGGGACGGCGACCTGCGGCGGCCCTACACGGAGCGGGACGAGGCGCATGTGCGTGCCGCCGTGAGCCTGGCCGCCTACCGCACGCTCGCGGACCTCTTCCCCACCCAGACGGCCACCCTGTTCGACCCGCTGCTGAGAGAGTTCGGGCTGAGCGCCGCCGCGACCGCCGACGTGACGACCCCGGCCGGCCTGGGCGTCCGCTGCGCGTCGCTCGTGCTGGCCATGCGGCACGGCGACGGCGCGAACCAGCTCGGTCTCGTGGGCGCCGGGCCGTATGCCGACTACACCGGCTACACGCCGATCAATTCGCCCGAGGTGCTGCGCGACCCCAACCGCTGGCAGCCGCTGCGCGCAGCCGACGGCACCGTGCAGGCCTTCATCACGCCGCAGTGGCGCCTCGTCACGCCTTTCGCCCTCACCTCCCCGGCGCAGTTCCGGCCGGGCCCGCCGCCGCTCTATCCCGATCCGCAGTACGCGGCCGAAGCCGACGCCGTGCGGCAGTTGAGCGCCGACCTGACCGACCGCGGAAAGGCCATCGCCGAATACTGGGCGGACGGCCCGAACACCGAAACGCCGCCCGGCCACTGGAGCGTGCTCGCGCATGGCATCTCGGCGCGCGACCGCCACACCCTCGGCCAGGACATCGTGATGTACTTCGCGCTCGGGAACGCGCTGCTCGACGCCAGCATCGCGGTGTGGGACGCGAAGATCGCCTACGACTACGTGCGGCCGATCTCGGCGATCCGCTTTCTCGGGGCCGGCACGACCATCGCCGCCTGGGGCGGCCCGGGACAGGGCACGCGCCTCATCTCCGGCGACGCGTTCCGTCCCTACATCGCCACCCCGGCCTTTGCCGAATACACCTCGGGCCACAGCGGTTTCAGCGCCGCCGCGGCCGCCGTGCTCGCGGCCTATACGCGCAGCCCGCTCTTCGGCGCCTCGTACACGTTCAAGGCCGGCACGTCGACCGTCGAGCCCGGCCTGACCCCGGCCACCGACATCACCTTGACCTGGCCCACCTTCGACGACGCCGCCATCGAAGCGGGCATGAGCCGGCGTTACGGCGGCATCCACTTCGAGAGCGGCGACCTCGGCTCCCGCGCCATGGGCGACGCCATCGGCCGCCAGGTCTGGCAGAAGGTGCAGCAACTGGTCGGCGGAGGGGTGAGACGCCGGCCGTAGGGTAATATCCCCTGCCGGAGGGCTCCGCCATGGCGCGCAAAACCGCTGCAGATTTCGACCCTGAAGTGCTCATCCTGTTCGACGCCTACGTGCATGGCGCGCTCGATCGGCGGGGGTTCCTCGACAAGGCGGCCAAGTACGCCGTGGGCGGGATGACGGCGTCGATGCTGCTCGACGATCTGAGTCCGAAGTTCGCCGAAGCGCAGCAGGTGGCGAAGGACGACGCGCGCCTCCGGACCGAGTACGTCGAGTACGCCTCGCCGCAGGGCTACGGGAAGATGAAGGGCTACCTCGCGCGGCCGGCGAAGGCCGCCGGAAAGCTGCCGGGCGTACTCGTCATCCACGAGAACCGCGGCCTCAACCCGCACATCGAAGACATCGCGCGGCGGGTCGCGCTCGACGGCTACGTCGCCTTCGCGCCGGATGCCCTGACCCCGCTCGGTGGCTACCCCGCGGCCGGTGAAGACGAAGCCCGCGCGCTCTTCGGCAAGCTCGAGCAGCCCAAAACGCGCGAAGACATGGTGGCAGCGGCCGGGTTCCTGCGCACGCACGCCGAGTGCAACGGCCGGATCGGCGCGGTGGGTTTCTGCTACGGCGGCGGCGTCTGCAACTTCCTCGCGACGCGCGTGCCGGAACTGCTCGCCTCGGTGCCGTTCTACGGCGGCCCGGCGGCGGCCGAGGACGTGCCGAAGATCAAGGCGCAGCTGCTCATCCACTACGCCGGCACCGACGAACGCATCAACGCCGCGTGGCCCGCCTACGAAGCCGCCCTCAAGGCGGCCGGCGTGAAGTACACGATGCACATGTACGCCGGCACGCAGCACGGCTTCAACAACGACACCACGCCGCGCTTCGACAAGGCCGCGGCGGCCGAGGCCTGGAAGCGCACGATGGACTTCTTCGCCGCGACGCTGCGCAAGTAGTGGCCCGCCTGAACGCGCTGGGCCAGCCGATCGGCGAACCGCTCGACGGCTGGCAGGCGCCGCCCCGGCCCACGGCGACCGTCCTCGACGGCGCCTGGGCCCGGCTCGAACGCCTCGACCCCGATCGTCACGGCCGCGCCCTGCACGAGGCCAACGCCCTCGACACCGAGGGCCGCAACTGGACCTACCTGCCGGTCGGCCCTTTCACCTCGTTCGACGACTACGATCGCTGGCTGCGCGCCGTGGCGGCCGCCGCCGATCCGTATTTCTTCGCCATCATCGACCGCGCCAGCGGCCAGCCCGTGGGTGTCGCCGCCTACCTGCGCATCGATCCCGCCGCCGGGTCGATCGAGGTGGGCCACATCAACTTCTCGCCACGCGCGCAGCGGACCTCCGTCGCCACCGACGCGATGTTCCTGATGATGCGGCACGCCTTCGGCCTCGGCTATCGCCGCTACGAATGGAAATGCGACGCGCTCAACGCGCCGTCGCGGAGCGCCGCCGAACGGCTCGGCTTCAGCTACGAGGGCCTGTTCCGTCAGGCCACCATCTACAAGGGACGCAGCCGTGACACGGCCTGGTATTCGATCCTGGACCACGAGTTCCCGGCGCTCGAGCGCGCGTATCTCGCATGGCTCGCACCCGGCAACCGCGACGCCGGCGGCCGCCAGGTGCGCCGCCTGCCCGATCTCATCGCCGAGGCCCGCCGTGCGTAACGCGCTGCGGGCCCTCGTGCTCGTGGCACTCGCGGCCTCACCCGCCGCGGCGCAGACCACGCCGCCACCGGCCGCCGACATCCTGTCGTCCGGCCGCCGCACCATGACCGCCGAACGGATGCGCGACGACGAACACATCGTGCTCGACGGCGTGCTCGACGAAGCGGTGTGGGGCCGCGCGCAGCATGCCGGCGAGTTCATCATGCAGGACCCGGTGCTCGGCGGCACACCCACCGAACGCACCGAGATCCGCATCGTCTTCAACAAGGACCATCTCTACATCGGCGCCACGCTCTTCGATTCCGAACCCGACAAACTCAAGGGCAACACCCGCAAGCGCGACGAGTTCCTGAGCGCCGACGACCGGTTCATGTGGACGATGGACACGTTCCTGAACCAGCAGACCGGCTACTTCTTCGAGATGAATCCGGCCGGCCTCATGGCCGACGCGCTGATGGGCCCGGGCGGCACCAACGCCCGCGAATGGGACGGCATCTGGAACGCGCGCGTGCTGCAGAGCGCCATTGGCTGGGTGGTCGAGATCGACATCCCCTTCCGCACGCTGGCCTTCGATCCCAACGCGCCGGCCTGGGGCATCAACTTCCAGCGCACCGTGCGGCGCAAGAACGAGGAGCTGCTGTGGACCGGCCATCAGCGGAACCAGGGCCTGCGCCGCATGGCCACGGCCGGTCTGCTGCTCGGCCTCACCGACGTCACGCAGGGCCTCGGCCTCGAGGTGAAGCCGTACGCCTCGGGCAACATCTCCGATGCGCCGGGCCGCGTGCCCGCGGTGGGCCGCGACGGCGAGGCCAACGTGGGTCTCGACGTGACCTACAACTTCACGCCCAGCCTGCGCGGCGTGGCCACGGTCAACACCGACTTCGCGGAAACCGAGGTGGACCAGCGCCTCGTCAACCTCACGCGCTTCCCCCTCTTCCTGCCCGAGCGGCGCGCCTTCTTCCTCGACGGCGCCACCTTCTTCGACTTCACGAACCGCGCCTTCTTCTCGCGCCGTATCGGCCTCGACGGCCGCGGCCAGCCGCAGCGCATCGACGTCGGCGCCAAGGTCACGGGCCAGGCGGGCCGGCAGGACGTCGGCGCCCTCTACGTGCGCACGGGTGACGACGGCGGCGCCCTCGGCGAAGACTTCCTCGTGCTGCGCACGCGCCGGCGCATCCTGCGCCAGTCGTACTTCGGCGCGCTCTACACCGGCCGGGCGACGCGCGGGCAGCCGGACGTCGATACGCGGCACACCGTCGGCGCCGACATGCGGCTGGCCACGCAGTCGTTCTTCGGCAACAAGAACCTCGACGGCACGGCGTACGTGCTGTGGAACTCGACCGCCAATGGCGAGAAGGACAACCTCTCGTACGGCATGACGGCGTTCTATCCGAACGACGTCTGGGAAGCCGGGTTCGCCTTCACCGAGGTGCAGAAGAACTACGACCCGGCCATCGGCTTCACGCCGCGCCGTGGCTTCCGCCAGACGGCGCCGTCGTTCTATTACAACCCGCGGCCGTTCCGGCACCGGCGCATCCGCCGCTTCAGCTTCGGCGCCGAAGCCGACCTCGTCACCGACATGCGCAACCGGTTCGTGACGCGCGGGTTCACGCTGCGTCCGTTCCGCGTCGAACTGCACAGCGGCGACACCGCCGAGGTCAACATCCTGCCGCAATACGAGCGACTCGAGGTCGACTTTCCCATCAGCTCGTCGATCACCCTGCCGGCCGGCCGTGACTATTCGTTCACGCGTTATCGCGTCGCCGTCAGCACCGCGAACCAGCGATTCGTGGCGCTGCGCCCGCGCATCGAGTGGGGCGGCTTCCTCTCGGGCACCAGGCGCGAAATCGTGCTCGAAGCCGGCATCCGGCCGCGCCCCGGCGTCACGATCAACCTCGCCAACGAGTGGAACCACGTGGCGCTCGCCGAGGGCACGTTCAACACGCGGCTGCACCGCGCCATCATCGACACGCAGTTCAGCCCGTTCATGTACCTGGTGAACAACATCCAGTACGACTCGGTGAGCCGCGTGCTCGGCTGGCAGTCACGCTTCCGCTGGATCGTCGTGCCGGGCAACGACGTGTTCTTCGTCTACACGCACAACTGGATCGAAGACAGCCTCGATCCGAACCAGAAGTTCCGCACGCTCGACCGCCGCGGCGCGGCGAAGGTGGTCTACACCCGCCGGTTCTGAGCCGTCACTGCAGCACGGGCGCAGTGTCGCCGGGCAGCAGCAGCTGACGATGTGCCCAGAGCGGCGCGATGCCCTGGCGCATCACCTGCTCGTGGAACGCGCGCAGGTCGAAGGCGGCGCCGCGCGCGGCCTTCACGTCGTCCCGCAGCTTGAGCATCGCCATCTTGCCCAGGAAGTAGCCGCCGTAGGTCGGGTCGTAGGTGCCGCGTTCGGCCTCCTGCCGGGCCGCTGGCGGCGGCAGGTGCGCGCGCGACTCGAAGAGCGCGGCCGCCTGGTCCACCGTCCACTCGCCGGTATGCAGGCGGATGCCGGCGAGCAGCCGGCAGATGCGCGTCAACGCTTCGCTCGCCTGCGCCATGCGGTAACGCGGATCGTCGGCCCGGAAGCCTTCATCGAGCATCATCTGCTCGGCGTAGTGCGCCCAGCCGTCCTGGCCCGATGAGGGCTGCGGAAACGGATTCAGGCCGATCCAGATGCGGCGGATCTTCCCGGGCGTCTGCCGCATGAACACGCTGTGCACGTAGTGGCCCGGCATCACTTCGTGCGCGCTGATGACGGTGAGCGTCGGGATGTTGAACTTCTGGAGCCACGCCTCCTGCCGCGCGGCGTCCCACGAGGCCTGGGCGTCGGTCACGTAGAAATAACTCTTCACCGGGGTCGTCTCGAGCGGCGGCGAGGAGTGCATCGAGGCCAGGCCGAGGTCGAACGGCGGCGCCGCGGCCACGACCACCCGTTCGCTCGGCGGCAGCGCGACGAGGCCTTTCTCGATGACGAAGGCCTGGAGCGCGTCCACCGCCTGCTGCGCGGCCGGCACGAGCGCGCCGCGCGCGGGATGGTTCTTCAGCACGTCCTGCCAGATGGCGAGCGCCGGGCGGCGCCCGTCCACCGTCGCCGCCGCGGCGAGAAACGCCGCCTCCTGCACGGCGAGTTCGCGCTCGCCAATGGCGACGAGCGCTTCGATGGGCAGGTCGATGAGCTCCTCGGCGCGGTAACGCGCTTCGAGGCCCGACTTCCCCACCGCGAACGGCGCGTCGGCCGAGGGCAGACGTTCGGCCTCGAACCAGCGCACGAAGGCGTCGATCTCGCTCGCGGCCGACGTCGTGGCGGCGAGCAGTCCGCCCTTGAGAGACGTGTCGGGCAACGCGGCAAAGGCCACGGGCACGTCGGACGTCAGCATGCCCGAGGCGCCGCGCAGCATGCGCACGCCGCGTTCGGCCATCACGCGCGGCGGCGCGGTGATGTTGGCGCGGGCGGCGGCGAGCAGCAGCGGCACGCCGCGCAGCTTGTCGATGATGCGTCGCGCCCGCACGTCGGCCGGCGACGATTCCATCGTCATCAGGTTGTGCACGCCGTCCGAGATGGCGGCGGCGTAGGGCATCAGGTTCTTCTGCCAGTTGCGGTGGGTGTCGAGTTCGAGCAGCCACGCGTCGGTGAGGCCGCCGACGATGCGGTGGTCCACGCGCTGGTCGGGGGTGAGGCCGGTGACCGGAATCGCCAGCAGACGCGCGCGCAGCGCCTTCCACTCGTCGACCTCGGTGGCGATGGCCGCCGCCGAGAAGTCTTCGAGGCGGTCGTCGTAGACGTGGATGCCGTTGCCGGCGGCAATCGAGGGGTGGCGGCGCGCGAAGTGGTCGAGGAAGGCGTCCACGACGACGTCGAATCGCTCGGGCGCGGGTGCGGAGGTCGAGGGCGGCGCCGGCCCGCAGGCGATGGCCGACACGAGGCCCAGAACGACGAATGCGTGGCACACACCGTGAGGTGACATGCCACGCATCTTACTCGCCGGGGCTCGGGGCCCGGGCCACGCGACGGCCGGCCGCGCCCTACATCGACGTCTTGAGCTTCGCCTGCACGGCCGCGAGGCCCTTCACCGAGGGCGTGCGGTTGGGCGTGCGCAGGAGCGCCTGCTCGAAGGCGGCGGCCGCCTCCTTGTCGCGCCCGGCCTCGGCGAGCAGCTCGCCGTAGAGTTCGAACGCCGGCTTGATCGGATCCGGCGGGCCCGAGGGCGCCGCCATCGTGGCCTCGACCTCCGTCGCCCGCTTCGCGAACGCGAGCGCGTCGTCCTTCTGCCCCTTCGCCCAGCGGATGATCGCTCCGAGCTCCTGCTCGCGGATGGCATGCGGACGTGCGGCGTAGGCGTTCGGGCCGGCGGCGGCCCGTTCGCGGAAGCCCTTGAGTTGCGCTTCGGCGGCGTCGGCCGTGGCCATGTCGCCCAGCTTCGCGGCGCTCACGCCGACGATGTAGACCCACGAGGCGGCGCCTTCGGAGACACCGCCACCGCCGCCCATGTTCATGCCCGGCATGCCGGCGTGTTCGCCGCCGGCGGGCGGCGCGGCCGGAGCGGCCGGCAGCGGCAGCTTTTCCCACTGCGCGGTTTCCTGGATATAGCGGGCGCGCATGCCGAGGTAGCCGTCGCGGATGTTGGCGGCGTTGGGATTGCGGTCGGCGGCGGCTTTCGCCGCTTCGACGTTCTTCTTCGCCTCGTCGAACTTCCCGAGCATGAGATTGGCGTATGCGAGCCAGCCGAGCGTGTGGAAGTCTTCGCGGCCCTCGGGCAGCTTCAGCTTCGCATTGAGATCCACGGCCGCCTTGTAGGCGTCGACGTTCGAAGCCACGACCTGCGGCCACATCCCGCGCTGCACGTAGATGTGCGAGGGCATGTGGAGGGCGTGCGCGGCCGACGGCGCAATCTTCGCGTAGGCGTTGGCGGCGTCGAGGGCGAGCGGCGCGTGGTCGGGATCGTCGAACGCGTGGATGACGAAGTGCGCGGCGCCGGGATGCTTCGGATTGGCGGCGAAGATCTTCTCCGCAATCGACGCGGCGAGCGCCTGGCGGCGGAAACCGGCATCACCGGGCCGCACGCTGCCAAGGAGCGACAGCGCGTAGAAGGTGCCGATCTCGTGATCGTCGGGATACTGCTCGTAGAGGCGCGCCATCTGGTTCGCATACGCAACATCGCGTGCCAGCTTGTCGCCGGGACTGAAGTAGAGCGTCTGCATCGCCTCGAGGAGCGCCTTCTCCTTCGGCAGCTTCGCCCTGGCGAGCCGCGCCTCGTGCGTGGGCGCCAGGCGGTCGAGTACGGCTTTCGCTTTCGGGATGTCCTGCTGCGCCCACAGCGGATGGTTGTGGCTCATCGCCTCACCCCAGTAGGCCATGGCGAAGCCGGGGTCGGCCTTCTGCGCCGCCTGGAAGGCCACGGCCGCTTCATCGAACTGGAAGTTGTGCAGCGCCTTCACGCCGGTGAGGAACGCCTCCTGCGCCGCCGGCGCGCCGGACGTGGGGAACGTGATCGAGCCGAACTGCTGCGCGGCGGGCGCGGCCGCCCACGCGAGCACCGCCGCCACCGCGGCGACGCGTACCGACATCGTGCGCACACGAACCATGGGAGTCCTCCGGACCGGCGGAATCGAGAGCAGGGCGCGACCGAACGTCGCCGGCCGAAGGTTAGCTTACACCCGGGCCGCGGCGCGCCGCGTCACCCGGAACGTGAGCAGCCGCGCCGGCCCGTCAGTGACCACCGCGAGGCGCGATGCCGACAGGAACGCCAGTCCCTCGGGCCGCTCGCCGTCTTCGAGGGGCAGGTCATGGCACTGGACGAGCCGGAGGCCGTCGTGGTCGAGCTGCATCACCGCAATCCGGCGGCTTTCTTCCGACAGCAGGAGAATCAGGCCCGACACGGGATCGACCGCCACGTCGGCCAGATCGTCGAGCGCGGCTTTCGCCTCGCGCGGCAGTCTGAGGTCGTCGGTCACGACGAGCGTACGCAGGTCGCAGAGGCAGACGCGCCGCGGCTTGTGCTCGTGCACGGCCACGAGCGACGCCCGGCCGCTCGGCGAGAAACGCGGCGCGAGCCAGGCGAGGCCCTCGAAGCCCTTGTTCTTCGTCGCGCCTGGACGTTCGAGCACCGCCGTGCGCGCAACACGCGGACCGCGGGCGCCGAGGCGCAGCTCCACGAGCGTGCCGTGTTCCTCCGACAGCGCCCACACGATGTCGCCGGCCTCGTTCGCCGTGATGCCCTCGAGGTCGGCGAGCGCCGGATGCAGGTCGGGCCCGGCCCACAGCGTGGCCACGCTGCCCCGCAGCCGGTAGATCCCGAGGTCGTCCTCCACGATGAGCACGCCGGCGCGCGACCGCGTCACGGCGCTGGCCCCCTTGACGGGCAGGGCGCGGACGGCGCGGAGCGCGAGGTTCAGGGGCATTCGGTTGCTCCTATACTCTACACACCGATTTTCCCGAAGGAGCGTTCCGATGCGCATTCGCCGCCTGCTGCTCACCTCCGCCGCCGTGCTCGCCTGTGGCACCGCCCTCGTCATCGGCCAGCAGCAGGCCGCCGAAGCGCCGGCCTCGCTGCGTCCGGGCTTCACGCGCCCGGCGGTGGCCGGCCTGAACGGCCTCGTCACGTCGGGCCATCCGATCGCGTCATCCGCCGGACTCCAGATTCTGCTCAAGGGCGGCAACGCCTTCGACGCCGCCGCCGCGGTGGGCTCGATGGCCGCGCTCGGCGAGCCGGAGATGAACGGCATCGGCGGCAACGGCTTCATGACGGTCTTCCACAAGGGCACCGGCAAGGTCTGGTCGCTCTCGATGGCCGGCGCGGCGCCGAAGGGCATCGTGCCCGCCGACATGACGCCCGAGACGCTGAATGCCGGCATGAAGGCCGGCATCGTGCCCGGCAACATCGGCGGGTATCTCATCCAGCTGCAGCGCTTCGGCACGATGAAGGTGGCCGACGTCTTCGCCACCGCGATCGACTACGCCGAGAAGGGCTACCCGATCGACCAGATGCTCGCGAACTCGATCGCGCGCGGCCGCAACAACCTGGCGAAGTACCCGACGACGGCGAAGATCTTCCTGCCGAACGGCGAGCCGCTGAAACAGGGCGATCTGCTGAAGAACCCCGACTACGCCGCCACGCTGCGCAAGATGGTCGAGGCCGAAGCGCAGGCCCTTGCGAAGGGCGCCTCGCGTGAAGCGGCGATCCAGGCCGCCTACGACCGCTTCTACAAGGGCGACATCGCGCAGGAGATCGACCGCTTCTTCAAGGCGAACGGCGGCGTGCTCACGGCGGCGGATCTCGCGGCCTACAAGCCCGAATGGCAGGAGCCGCTGCACACGACGTATCGCGGCCACGACGTCTACAGCAACCCGGCCACCTCACGCGGCGGCTTCGAAGTGCTGATGGGGGCGAACCTCATCGAGCCGGTGGATCTCAAGGCCGCCGGCGCCGGATCGCCCGCGGCGCTCCATGCGGCGATTGAAGCCATCAAGATCTCGAAGGCCGACATCTACCGCTACGTCGCCGACCCGGCGTTCGTCTCCGTGCCGCAGGCCGGCCTCATCTCGCGCCGCTTCGCCGACGAACGCCGCCGGCTCTTCGATCCCACGAAAGCCATCCTCTATCCGCCGGCCGGCGTGCCGGAAGGCTCACCCTCCTCCTCGCCGCGCGCGCAGGGGCCAGCCTTCGACGACAACTACGACGGCGAACTCCACACGACGTCGTTCGAGATCGTCGACAAGTTCGGCAACGCCGTGGGCTGCACGCCCACGCTCGGCGGGCTCTTCGGCAACAACGTCGTCGTCGGCAACACCGGGCTGCTGCTGAACAACGGCATGCGCATCGGCTCGACCTCGCCCTACCCCACCGACG
>CADEFD010000055.1 GCA_902826515.1 uncultured Acidobacteriota bacterium | reverse complement strand
TTTCCAAGCGTGCTCCTTCAACCACTCGGACATCTCTCCGCGTCTGTGGCCTCGGTCCGGTTTCGCCTGCGCGCGTGCAGAGGGGCCGACGCGATCGGGCACAGGGCCGCCAATTAGTATAGCCGGAGCCGCCTGGATCCAGGAGCCGTCACGGCCGGAAGGTGTCGGCGCGGAAGACCTCGCGGCCCTCGAGCAGCGTCCACAGCACGCGGGCGTCGTGAATCTGCCGGGCCGGTCCTTCGAAGACATTCCGGTCGAGCACGATGAGGTCCGCGAGCTTCCCGGTCTCGAGCGATCCGCTCTCGTCCTCGAACGTCACGTAGGCGCTACCGCTGGTGTAGGCGGCAATCGCCGTCTCGAGGTCGAGGCGCTGTTCCGGCAGCCAGGCCGGGGTGTCGTCGGCGGCGCCGACGTCCTTCCGCGTCACGGAAACTTCGATGGCGTCGAGCGGATTCACCGACGAGACCGACCAGTCGCTGCCGCCGGCGAGCCGCGCGCCGGCCGTCTGCAGCGCGCGGAAGGGATAGAGCCACTTCGAACGCTCCGGCCCGAGGCGCGGTTCGGTCAGCGTGGTGATGAAGCTGTCGCGGTACGCCCACAGCGGCTGCATGTTCGCCACCACCCCCAGCGTGGCGAAGCGGCTGATATCGGCCGGGTGGAACAACTGGATGTGCGCGATGTGCGGGCGGCGGTCGCGGGCGCCGTTGGTGCGCGCGGCGGCCTCGATCGCATCGAGACCCTGGCGGATGCCGGCGTCTCCAATCGCGTGCATGTGCGTCTGGAAGCCCTCGCGATCGAGCCGGGTCACGAGCGCGGCGAGCGCCTGGTCGGTGAAGTTCGGCAGCCCGCGCGGCCGCGCCGGCGCCTCGCCCTTCACCGGCAGGTACGGCTCGATCACGTAGGCCGTGGCGGCTTCAATCACGCCGTCCACGAAGATCTTCACGGCGCCGGCGGTCAGGCCCGGTTCGACCACCGCGGTCCGCGCGGCCACGAAGCGATCGACCTGGGTGGCGTCCTGACGCGGGTCGGCGTAGAGCGAGAGGTGCGCGCGGGCCGTGAGTCGTCCCTGCCGCGCCACGGCGCGATACGCGTCCACCATCGGCTCGCGGGCACTCGCTTCCTGGAACGACACGATGCCGTAGCGGTTCATCTGCGCCAGGGCCCGCACCAGTCCAGCCTCGTATTCCTCCGGCGTCGTGGCCGGAATCACACGAGAGACCAGGTCGGTCGCGCCCTCGCGCAGCAGGCCGGTGGGCTCGCCGCGCGCGTCGCGGTCGATACGTCCGGCCTCCGGATCCCTGGTGGCGCGCGTGATGCCGGCGGCCGCGAGGGCCGCGGAGTTGACCCACACGGTATGGCCGTCCGACGAGCTGAACGCCGCCGGCACATTGCCCGTGATGGCGTCCAGTTCCTGCCGGCGGGGCTGCCCGGCGGGGAACGTCGTGAGCAGCCAGCCGCCGCCGATGAGCCACGGACGCCGCTCGTTGCCGGCCGCGCACGCGCGGATGGCATCGAGTGTGGCCGCCGCCGAGGGCAGGTCGTTGAGATTGCACTGCCCGAGTTCCACGCCCGCGCTCATGGGATGGACGTGCGCGTCATGGAACGCCGGCAGCACCAGCCGGCCGCCGAGGTCCACGGTGCGGGTGGCCGGGCCCGTGAATCGGCGGACGTCCGCGGCCGGGCCGACGGCCACGATGCGGCCGTCGCGGATGGCCACGGCGTCGGCGCGCGACCTGGCGGCATCGAAGGTGTGGACGACGCCGCCCGTGAGCACGAGGTCGGCCGGCGGAGGCGTGAGCTGGCGGGCGCACCCGGCGCCGGCGGCTAGCAGGAGCACGAGGGACACACGGGCGGGAACGGGCCCGGCGATATCGACGATCGTCATGTTCGGGATTATCAGTCGGGCGGCGCCGTCTTCGTGATCGCCTGGTCGCCGATCGCCACCGACACGTGCGCGCCGAGCCAGATGGCGTGTTCGGTGATGGTGAGATCGCCGACGCGGATGCCGAGCGCCACCGGCTCGCCGCGCACGAGCAGCGTCGGCTCGACACCCACCGGCAGCGCCATCGCGGTGACCTTCTCGGTCGGGATCCGCACGTCGAAGCCGCGTTCGATGAGGCGGTCCACCACGCCCATGATGTCCACGCGGTCGAGCACGAAGCCGCACAGGCCGCGCTTGTCGTCGATGATCTTCTGCGCCGCCGCCCACGACTCGGCCGCCGGGTTGACGTCGATGTGCACGCGCAGGCGCGGCAGCCGCGGCTGCACCCGAATCTCGGCGTCGGTCGCCGTGAGTTCGAGCGCGCCCGAGAGCGGGTAGGTGCGCGGCACGACCGTGCCGGTGACCGGCTGCGTGATGTGCATGTCGCCGCAGACCGCGCCGCCGATCGTGCGGCCGTCCCACCTGAAGTCCACGGTGGCGCGCCCGGTGCCCGACGCCAGCGTCAGGGGCAGCGCCACGGCCACGCGGTTGCTGCCGAAGGTGAGCCGCGGTGTGCCGGCGCGCAGCCTTGCCAGCACGCGGTCCACCGTGACCGTGAGGTCGTAGGTGCCGAGCGTGACCACGCGGCGCACGGTGCCGGTACGCCGCACGCGGATGTTGCGCAGTTCGAGCGTGACCTGATCGGCCACGCCGGCGATGACCCGTTCCACCAGATCGCGGGCGAGGGTCGTGGGCACGGCGACGCGCACGGGCGTGTCGGGCATGCCGGTGAGGCGCGGGTCGCGCACGATGAGGTCTTCGAGTTTCGCGCGCAGCGCCGCCCGCTCGGTGTCGAGGGCCACGATCTGCCGGCTGATCATCTCGGGCGTCTCACGGTCGCGGCGGTCGAGCCCGAGCGTGCGGCGGTAGAGCGCGATGCCGGCCACGGTGACGAGCGCGAGAATCATCACGACGGCCGTGGCGACGAGGATGCGGGTGCGCGTCACCGGCGTCCTCCCGCCGCGGGCGGCGCCTCGAGCGGCGCGAAGGCGCCCGGGGTGACGCTGACCGAGACCCACAGGCGTCCGCGCGCCGCCACCACCTGCGACACCGCCACTTCGAGCGGCATGCGCGCGCCGTCCACGCGCACGGGCCCGTCGGTGACCGCCGGAAAGGCGATCGCTTCCTGCACCTTCACGGGAATCCGGATCGTCGGCAGCTTCGCGCCGATCTCGATCCGCACGAGCCGCGCCACTTCGTCGATCGTCGAGCCGCTCAGGAACTGGGCGACCCCGGTGACCTCGGCAATCGTGAGGTGGTCGGCGGCCACGGTGGCTTCGAGCGTGGACGACGCATGGTCGATGCGCACGTCGTCGAGCGCGCCGAAGAGCGTCACCGCGGCCGTCAGGTCCGGTTGATCGCGGACCTGGAGACGTCCCCGGAGCTGCACCGTGGGGCTGCCGCGGAACTGCACGTCGGCGCCGGTGAGCCGCACGTGAAAACGATCGACGTCGGTCTCGAAGGGAAGCTGCGCCACGATGAGGTCGCGCACGAGCGCTTCGTCCACGCCGACGGCGACGTCGTTCGGCGGCAGCATCGGCTCGCCGCGCTCGAGCCGCTGCACCATCGCGCGCAGGCCTTCGACCTCGCGTTCGAGCACCACGCGTTGTGCGCGCAGGCCGCCGCCGCCGTCGTAGCCAGCGTCGCAGCCGGCCAGGGTGACCACGCCGGTGAGCGCCGCGGCCAGCAGGCCGGCGCGGTGTCTGCCTACTGCACGCGCCGCCACGTGATGCGCGACTGCGACCCGCCGGCCGCGCCTGCCGCCGGCGGCGGCTGCAGGTACATGAGGTCGCCCTCGAACGAGTAGTAGCGGGCCTGGTCCGCGCCCGTGTTCATCGGATTCAGATCGGCCGTGGTGTGCACGACGATCTGCTTCGTGGCGGGGTCCACGTCGTAGGTGCCGAAGTAGGCAAGATACGTGCGATGCAGCGCCCGCAGGTCGGCCTCGGCAGCGGTGGCCGGCGGCGCGTCGGGGCGATCGGGATTCACGATCTGCACGGCGGTGTGTCCGTCGGGGTGGAAGATGAAGAGCCCGCGCGGCGCCGGCCCGAAGTTCTGCCGCACCTCGCCGGACGCGAGCGTCGTGCGGTGGTCGACCAGAGCCCAGGTGCCGGCGACGGCCTGGCGCGCGGCCGCCGTGAAGGGCGCCGCGACCGGCGCCGCGGGCAGGCGTTCCCACGTGATGCGCGTGTACTGCGTGCGCGCGTTCACGCTCGTGGCCGGCGTCGTGAGCACCAGGCGATTGCCGGTAAGGTCGATCGTGCGCACGATGTCGCGCTCACCCGGCGCGAACGTGCCGTCGCGCCGATGGGTCACCGTGCGTGTGGCTTCGTCCACGGCAAACCGTCCGAAGTAAGCGGTGTAGCGCGCCAGCGCGCGGGCATCGGCAACGGATGCATCCGCCGGCCGCACCACCGGGCGTTCGCGCGGCGTGAGGTGGGCCTGCACGTGACCGTCCGCCGTGTAGATGATCGTGCCGAGCGGCGACGGCCCCAGCACGGAGACCGGCGCGTCGCCTTCGCGGAGCGTCTCAGTGGCGACGAGGCGCCAGTGACCGACGAGCTGCGATCGCAGGGAGGGGGTGACTTGCGCCTGCGCCGGCGCCGCCAGCAGCAGGGCCACCGCGGCCGTGCCCAGCATGCGTGAGGCGCGACGTCGGTGCGTTCCGGCGGTGTGCATCCGCCGACTACTGTCATGCATTGTCAGGCGCGTGTAAAGCATGTAAAGGCACACGCATTGCTTGGAATCGGCCGTCATGTCTTTCCGTCCCCGTTTCGACCTCCCGAGGTGGCAACCTGCCCTCGGAATGACCGCCGCGGCGGTCGTCCTCGTTATTCTCGGCGCCGATCCGGCGCGTCTCGGTGCGCAGACGAGCGGGGAGCCGTTCGCGGCCCTCCTGCCGGCGAACGCCGTGGCGTTTCCGAACGAGACCGACTCGAACAGTCCGGCGGTGTGGGAAGTGGTGAACGGCAGCTGGACCATGTCGCTCTTCAACTCCGTCGCCGGCTGGGCCGAGATCAGCCGCGGCCCGAGCCTGCGCGCGCTCGCCAGCCAGGGCGACGTGCGCTTCGAGGGCGCCGCGCCGCACGGCGGCACGTGGTTCGAGGCGCTCATCCTCGACGCCGACTCGTGGTACGGCTTCTATCACAACGAGCGGGAAGACATCGTGTGTCCGGGGTCGGGCAAAGTCTGGCCGCGCATCGGCGCCGCGCGATCGGACGACCGCGGCGTCACGTGGACCGACCTCGGCCCGATCATCGAGACCCCGCAGAGCGCCGTGGGCTGCACCACGAACAACCACTACTTCGTCGGCGGCGTCGGCGATTTCTCGGTGATGCTCGGGCCTGGCCGCAACTACGCCTACATCTACTACTCGCAGTACGACGAGGTGGGCGATCGGGTGGGCGTGGCGGCGGCGCGCATGGCGTGGGCCGATCGCGATGCGCCGGCCGGCCGCGTGGACATCTGGAACGACGGCGCCTGGGTGCCGCCGATCGAGGTGGCGGCGGGCGAGGAGCCGTCGCCGCAGGTGGCGTGGGAGTTTCCGCTCGCGACGCCCATCTTCCGCAGCACCAATCGCTGGGACGACGGCCGGTCGGGCGTGGACGTCCTCTGGGGGCCGTCCATCCACTGGAACACGGCGCTCAACACCTACGTGATGCTGCTCAACAGGGCGGTCTCGAACACGTGGGAGCAGGGCGGCATCTACGTGTCGTTCAACGATCACCTCGATGCGCCGAACGGCTGGAGCACGCCGGCGCTCGTGGCCCGCGGCGGCAGCTGGTATCCGCAGGTCATCGGGCTCGACCCCACCGCGGGCACCGACAAGTACGCGGGCAGCGTGGCTCGGTTCTTCATGGCGGGGAAGTCGGAACATCTCATCGTTTTCGGACGCCGCTGACACGCGGCGGTGGTAGTGTGAGGCCGCCGCCGGACCTCAGGCGGTCCGAGGCCTCGATGCGCGATTCGATCTCCGCCACGTCCGCCACGATTGCGGACGCCGACGACACCGGCATGTTCGCCTGGTGGCGCGCCGCCGACGGCCGCGCCCGTCACGCGTTCGTCGCCGCCTCGCTCGGCTGGATGCTCGACTCGTTCGACGTGATGCTCTACTCGCTGGTGCTCGCGTCGCTCATCCAGGACCCCACCCTGCAGCTCTCGACCGCCGTGGCCGGCCAGCTCGGCGCACTCACGCTGCTCTCGGCCGCCGTCGGGGGCGTGGTGTTCGGCGTGCTCGCCGACCGCATCGGCCGCAAGCAGGCGCTCATGGCCGCCGTGCTCATCTATTCGATCTTCACAGCCGCCTGCGGCCTCGTGCAGAACGTCGCGCAGCTCGCCATCTGCCGCATCCTGCTCGGTTTCGGCATGGGCGGGGAATGGGCCACCGGCGTGGCGCTCGTCTCAGAGACGTTCCCGGCGAAACATCGCGGCAAGGCGCTCGCCTTCGTGCAGAGCTCGTGGGCCATCGGCTACGGGCTGGCCGCGCTCGTGAACCTGCTCGTGATGCCCGTGTGGGGCTGGCGCGGGGTGTTCTTCGTGGGCGTCCTGCCGGCACTGTTCACCATGTGGATCCGCCGCAAGGTCGAAGAGCCGGAACTCTGGCGGCGAACGCCCGCGGCCGCCCGCGGCCGCATGAGCGAGCTCTTCACGCCGGCGCGGGCCCGCGTCACCGTCTTCATCATCCTGATGAACGCCTGCTGCCTCTTCGGCTGGTGGGGCCTCAACCTGTGGGTGCCGGCCTATCTCAATCTGCCGGCGGAACGCGGCGGCGTCGGCCTGACGTCGTCGGCCATGTCGTGGTTCGTCATCGCGATGCAGGTGGGCATGTGGTTCGGCTACGTGAGCTTCGGCTACATCGCCGATGCCATCGGCCGCAAACGTGCATATGTGGGCTTCGTGCTGATGGCGAGCCTGCTGCTGCCGCTCTACGGTTATCTGCGGGAGCCGCTCTATCTGCTGCTGCTTGGCCCGTTCGTCGCCTTCTTCGGTACGGGGTACTACAGCGGTTTCGGCGCCGTCATCGCCGAGTTGTATCCGACGTCGGTGCGTGCGACGGCGGCGGGTGTGGGCTACAACGTGGGCCGCATCGCCAGTGCCGCGGCGCCGTTCGTCGTTGGTTCGATGGCCGGCACCCAGGGCTTCGGCGTGGCCTTCGCCATCACCGGCGCGGCCTTCTTCTTCGCGGCGCTCGCGTGGCTCGGCATTCCCGATACAGGCAACCGCGAACTCACGGCGTGAGATCGACCAGACGCCGTGCGAGGATGACACGATGTCGATAAATTCGTATGACGACGAACAGAACGTGCGGCGGGTGGTGGCCATCGCGACCTCATTGGCGGGCTGTGGGAGGAAATGGGCGACCTGCAGCTATCGTTTCTCCGCGCACGCGGCCTGATGCCGTCCCACACCCTGCTCGATGTCGGTTGCGGAGCGGGGCGCTTCGCAGTGCGGGTGGTGCCGTACCTCGACGTGGGCCGCTACTTCGGCATCGACCTGTCGCCGACCCTGCTCGACTCCGCCCGCGACGAACTGCGTGCCATCGGCCAGCTCGAGCGCCTGGGCGCGCATGCGCTGACCACGACCGCCGACTTCACGCCCCATCCAGACACGCCACCGATCGACATCGCGATCGCGCAGTCGGTGTTCACGCACCTCCCGCTCGATGCGTTTGGGAGGTGTCTGGCGGCACTGGCGCCGCGGATGTCACCGGGGGGCCGGTTCTTCGCGACGTTCTTCGTGGCGCCGGAAGGTGCCGGTGCAACCCGGCACGAGCCGGGCGGGGCGGTGACCTACCCGGATGCCGATCCATTCCATTTCACTGTGGATGCGATTCTCGAACAGGGACGCACCTCCCAGTGGAGCCCGGAGTGGATCGGAGGCTGGAATCACCCGCGCGATCAACAGATGTGTATGCTCACCGCGCGGGCTTGACCGCGGAAGATCGCACTCATATAATTCCGGCACCGATGACGGTCCAGCGCGTGTTCTCCCCGGCTCGAAAGTGTGCGACGCGAAAGCGACTCGCGGGGAGCCAGGTGCGCGCCTAGACCACGGACACGACGTCCGTTCGGGCACCCAGCAACCCGCCAGCGCCAGCCGCGCATGGCGGGTTTCGTGTTTTCAGGGCAGATCTTTTCGGCAGCACAGGAAGGACAGGAAGAGGGTCATGGAGCAGCGGTCCATCGAAGTTGGCGTCCTCGGCGCCACTGGCGTCGTCGGTCAGCACTTCGTCACGCGTCTCTCGCGGCATCCGTGGTTCAAGCCGGTCTGGCTGGCGGCGAGCGAACGCTCCGAGGGCAAGGCCTATCGCGACGCCGCGCCGTGGCGGCTGGCCGCGCCGATGCCCGCCGACGCCGCCGCGCGCATCGTGGACGGCTGCGTGCCCGGCCGCGGACCGAAGATCGTCTTCTCGGGCCTCGACGCGTCGGTGGCCGGTGAGGTCGAAGGCGCCTTCGCGGCCGCCGGGCACGTCGTGGTCAGCAACGCCCGCAACTTCCGTATGGATCCGCTCGTGCCGCTCCTCATCCCCGAGGTCAACGCGGACCACCTGGCCATCATCGCCGAGCAGCAGCGCGTGAAGGGCTGGCCCGGCCTCATCGTGACCAATCCCAACTGCTCCACGGTGGTGCTCGCCTCGGCGCTGGCGCCGCTGCGCCAGTTCGGCCTGGCGAAGGTGATCGTCACGACGATGCAGGCGATCTCCGGCGCCGGCTACCCGGGCGTGCCGTCCCTCGACATCCTCGGCAACGTCGTGCCCTACATCGGCGGCGAGGAAGACAAGATGGAGAAGGAGACGCAGAAGATCCTCGGCAGCGACGGCGGACGCGTGGCCCACGCCTGTGTCATCAGCGCGCACACCAACCGCGTGCCCGTGCTCGACGGCCACACGATGACCGTGTCGGTCGAGTTCGCGAACCGCGTGTCGCCGGCCGATGTCGCTCAGGCGATGCGCGCCTTCCGCGGACGTCCGCAGGAACTCGGCCTGCCGAGCGCGCCGGTGCCGGCCATCGAGGTGATGGACGAACCCAACCGCCCGCAGCCGCGCCTCGACGCCGATCGCGGCGACGGCATGACCGTGTCGGTCGGGCGCGTGCGCGAATGCCCGGTCTTCCACGTGAAGTTTGTGGCCCTCGCGCACAACGTCGTGCGCGGCGCCGCCGGCGCCGCCATCCTCAACGCGGAGCTGATGGTGGCCGAGGGCATGGTCTAAAGACGCGTCAGGGACCAGGGACCAGGGACCAGGGACTAGGGACCAGGGACTAGGAAGAGCACTCCCTGTTCCCTGATCCCCGTTCCCTGTTCGGCGAGCGAGCGAAGCGAGCGAGTAACCCATGGTAGTGATGAAGTTCGGCGGGACGTCGGTGGCGGATCAGGCGGCGATCGAACGCCTGATGGGCATCGTGGCCCGGCAGCGCGAGCAGGACGCGGCGGCGGCAGATGCCGCGCCGGGGCCGGTGGTGGTGGTGTCGGCGCTGTCGGGCGTGACCGACCGGCTGCTCGGCGTGGCCGCGGAAGCCGGCGCCGGCGACAATGAAGGCGCCCGGCACAACCTGCGCGACCTGCGCGCCCGCCACATGACGGTGGCGGAGGTCGTGGCCGACGATGCGCTGCGCGCTGCCGCTCGCGCCGACATCGATCGCGCGTTCGACGAGCTCGAGCGGATCGTCGATGCCCTCGGCGTGCTGCGCGAGGTGTCGCCGCGCTGGCTCGACACGATTGCCGCCACCGGCGAGATCGTGAGCAGCCGCATCGTGGCGGCCGCGCTTGCCGCGCGCGGTCTGCACGGCGCCTGGGTGGACGCGCGTCAGGTCATCGTGACGAGCGCCGAGCACACGGCGGCCGTGCCGCAGTTTCCCGAGACCACGGCGGCGCTCGAGGCCACCGTCCGGCCGCTGCTCGCCGCCGGCCACGTGCCGGTGCTCGGCGGCTTCGTCGGCGCCACGAAAGACGGCGTCACGACCACACTCGGGCGCGGCGGCTCCGATTTCTCCGGCGCCATCGTCGGCAGTTGCCTGCACGCCGCCGAGATCCAGATCTGGACCGACGTGGACGGCATGCTCACCGCCGACCCCCGCGTCGTCGCAAATCCGCGCGTCGTGCCGCACATCTCGTTCGCGGAAGCGTCCGAGCTCGCATATTTCGGCGCCAAGGTGCTGCATCCCGCCACCATCCAGCCCGCCGTGGCGCGCGACATCCCCGTGCGCATCCTCAACTCGAAGCGCGCCGAGGCGCCGGGCACGCTCATCACGGCGAATCGTCCGCCGAGCGATCTCGGGCTGACGGCGCTGGCGTCGAAGAAACACGTCACCGTGGTGGACATCACCTCGACGCGGATGCTCATGGCGCACGGCTTCCTGCGCCGGCTGTTCGAGGTGTTCGAACGAAACAAGACGCCGGTGGACGTCGTCACCACCTCGGAAGTGAGCGTGTCGGTCACGGTGGACGATCGACGGCGCCTGCCGGCCATCGTCGAGGCGCTGTCGGAGTTCGCCGAGGTTTCGCTCGAACACGAGATGGCGATCGTCTGCGCCGTGGGCGAGGGCCTGAACACCGAGCCGCGGCTCGTGGCCCGCGTCTTCGACGCCGTGGGCGACGTGCCCGTGAAGCTGCTCTCACAGGCGGCGACCCGGCGTAACATCACGTTCGTGATTCGCGAAACCGACGTGCCGCTCGTGCTCGGCCGCCTGCACGACGCCTTCTTCGCCTCTGCCGGGGCGGGCGGGCGCGCATGAACCGGCTCCTTCTGCTCGGTCACGGCCGCATGGGGCAGCTCGTCGAGCAACTGGCCCCGTCCTACGGCTTCGAGCTGGCCGGCATCGTGACCGATCAGGATCCGCAGGGGCTCACGCGCGACTACGGGCGCGTGGACGTCGCCATCGACTTCACGCTGCCGTACGCCGTGCCCGCGAACCTGCCGGTGCTCGCCGCGCGCGGCATCAACGTGGTCGTTGGCACGACGGGCTGGCAGGCGCACGAAGCCGAGCTGCGCGCCGTGGTGGCGCAGGCCGGCACGGCGGTGCTGGCGTCGGCGAACTTCTCGCTCGGCATGAACCTCTTCGTGCTGCTGGCGGAAGAGGCCGCCCGCCGCTTCGGTCCGCACGCCGACTTCGGCGCCTGGATCCACGAGCTGCATCACAGCGCCAAGAAGGACGCGCCGTCGGGCACGGCGCTCATGCTGCAGGGCGCCATGATCGCGGCCGGCTACGCCCGCGGCATCGACGTGGCGGCGACGCGTGCCGGCTCGATCCCCGGCACCCACACGATTGGCTTCGACGGCCCGTCCGAAACCATCACGCTCACCCATCAGGTGCGCGACCGCGGCGTCTTCGCCCGCGGTGCGCTCGAAGCGGCGCGCTGGCTGGTGGGGCGGCGCGGCTGGTTCTCGATGCGGGACTTCCTCACGGATTCTGGAGACTGACCATGCGCACACGTTTCACCGGCGTCGGCACCGCGCTCATCACACCGTTCACCGCCACCGGCGCCGTGGACGAGGCGGCCGTGCGGCGCCTGGCCCGGCGCCAGATCGACCTCGGCACGCACTTCCTCGTGCCGTGCGGCACGACCGGCGAAGTGCCCACGCTCACCGCCGCCGAGCGCCGGCGCGTCGTGGAGATCGTGGTGGACGAAGCCGGTGGCCGGACGCCCGTGCTGGCCGGCGCCGGCGGCTACGACACCCACGAAGTGGCGCACGCGGCGAAGGAGATGCAGGCGGCCGGCGCGGACGGGCTGCTCTCGGTGACGCCCTACTACAACCGCCCGACGCCCGAAGGCCTGTTCGCGCACTACAGCGTGATTGCGGACGCGACGCCGCTCCCGATCATCGTCTACAACGTGCCGGGCCGCACCGGCTGCAACGTGGATGCGCCCACGCTGGCGACGCTCGCCACGATTCCCACGATCATCGGCGTGAAGGAGGCCTCCGGCAACATGTCGCAGATGGCCGACATCATCCGCGCCGTGCCCGACGACTTCCTCGTGCTCTCGGGGGACGACGCCGTCACCGTGCCGCTCATGGCGATTGGCGGCCGCGGCATCATCTCGGTGTGCTCGAACCAGATCCCGCGCGAGATGGCCGACATGGTCGAAGCGGCCGAACGCGGCGACTTCTCAGGCGCCCGCGCCATCCACCAGCGCGTCCTCGGGCTGATGCAGGTGAATTTCTGCGAGTCGAGCCCGGGCCCGGTGAAGTTCTCGATGGCCACGATGGGCCTGTGCGAGGCCCGGTTCCGCCTGCCGATGGTGCCGCCGCGCCAGTCGTCGAAGGACAAAGTGCTGGCCGTGATGCGCGAGCTCGGCCTGCCGATCGTGGCCAACGCCACGGTCTAGACAGAGGACGGAACGGATGACCCTGAAGGACGTGATCGAGCAGTTGTTCGCCGCCGGCGCGAACGCCGACAAGGCCGAGGCCCGCGAGGCGTGGCGTCAGTTGCGTGAGCGCCTCGGCGCCGGCGACGTGCGCTCGGCCGAACCCGACGCGAGTACGCCGACCGGCTGGCGTGTGAACACGTGGGTGAAGCAGGGCATCCTGCTCGGCATCCGCTTCGGCGATCTCAGTGACATGTCGAGCGGCGGCTTCTTCTACTTCGACAAGGACACGATGCCGCTCAAGCCGCTCGGCCTCGGCACCGGCGTGCGCATCGTGCCCGGCGGATCGGCGATCCGCGACGGCGCGCACCTGGCGAAGGGCGTCATCTGCATCCCGCCGATGTACGTGAACGTCGGCGCCTACGTGGGGGAAGGCTCGATGGTGGATTCGCACGCGCTCGTCGGCTCGTGCGCGCAGATCGGCGCCCGCGTGCACCTGAGCGCGGCGGCGCAGATTGGCGGCGTCATCGAGCCGGTGGGCGCGATGCCCGTCATCATCGAGGACGACGTGCTCGTCGGCGGCAACACCGGCATCTACGAAGGGGCGGTCGTGAAGCGGCGCGCGGTCATCGCCGCCGGTGTCATCCTCACGGGCTCGACGCCCGTGTACGACCTGCCGAACGGCCGCATCCTGAAGCCCGAGCCCGGGCAGCCGCTCGTGATTCCCGAAGGGGCGGTCGTCGTGCCCGGCGCGCGCTCGGTGAGCGTGGGCGCCGGCAAGGACTGGGGCCTCTCGCTGGCCACGCCGGTCATCGTGAAGTACCGCGACGACAAGACCGACACGCGCACGGAGCTCGAACAATGGATCCGGTAGACGTCGTCGGTCTCGCCCGTACGCTCATCGACATCGAGTCCACGACCGGGCAGGAAGGTCCGGTGGCGCGTGTGCTCGCGGAGTACCTGCGTGGCCGCGGCTATTCGGTGCTCGAGCAGCCCGTGGCCGGCGATCGCATCAACGTCGTCGCGGCCGTAGGTGAGCCGGCGCTCGTCTTCTCGACCCACTTCGACTGCGTGCCGCCGTTCTTCCCGAGCCGCGTCGAGGGCGGCATCCTGCACGGACGCGGCGCCTGCGATGCCAAGGGCATCCTGGCGGCGCAGGTCGCGGCGGCGGAACGTCTGCGGGCGGCAGGGGAATCGCGCATCGGCCTGGTGTTCGTGGCCGGGGAAGAACGCGGCAGCGACGGCGCCAAGGCGGCCAACACCATCGCGTCGCAGTCGAAGTACCTCATCAACGGGGAACCGACCGAACTCAAGCTCGGGCTGGCGACCCGGGGCTGTTTCCGTGTGCGGCTCACCGCACACGGGAAGGCCGCACATTCGGGGTATCCGCAACTCGGCGAGTCGGCCATCGAGAAGCTGATGGACGTGCTCGTGAGCCTGCGTGGCGCCGACTGGCCGGCGGATCCGGAGCTTGGCCGCACCCACTACACGGTGGGGCTCATCTCGGGCGGTGTGGCGCCGAACGTCATCCCGCCGCAGGCGGAGGCGGAGGTGTTCTTCCGCACGGTGGGCGATCACGACGCGTTGCGGTCGGCGCTGCACGCGGCGGTGGCCGGGCGCGTGGACGTGCAGGAGATCCTCGAACTACCGGCGGTGCGTCTGCACACAGTGCCCGGCTTCGAGACCGAGGTCTTCGCCTACTTCAGCGACGTCCCGTTCCTCTCGAAGTGGGGCACGCCCCTGCTGCTCGGCCCGGGCACCATCCACGTGGCGCACACCGACCACGAACACGTCGCGATCGCTGATCTCGAGCGCGCCGTTGACCTGTACGCAGATCTCGCCACAAGTCTGCTCCAGGCCTGATTGGGGTCAGACCCCATTCTGGCCCGGGCTTGAATAGGGTCTGACCCCGTTAATGCAGGGTCAGCGGGCGGCGAGGGCGGCTGCGACGCGGGCGTGGTTGTCGCGCGCGGAGGCGTGGCGCGGGTCGATGACGAGGGCGCGGGCGAAGGCGTCTTTCGCCCGCGGCAGGTCGCCCATCGACGCGAACGCGATGCCGAGGTTGTTGTGCGGATTCGGGTCGCGCGGGTCGAGGGCGATCGCGGTCGTCAGCGCCCCCACCGCGTCGTCGAAGCGCCGCGCCCGCGTGAGCGCCGTGCCGTAGTTCACGTGCAGATCGGCGGCTTCTGGCGCGATGGCGATCGCCCGCTCGAACAGGCGCAGCGCCGCGGCCGTGTCGCCGCGCCGGTCGAGGCCGGCGCCGAGGTTGTTCATGGCGCGCGTGTGGAACGGGTTGATGGCGAGCGCCTGTTCGTAGTGCGCGCGCGCCTCGTCCCACCGGTCCTGCTGGTCGAGCACCGTGCCGAGGTTGAACTCCGCGGCGGCGTCGCGCACCGTCACCGCGCGGCGCAGCACGGCCTCCGCCTCCGCGAGGCGGTCCAGATCGGCGAGCACGCGGCCCTGCTGCACGAGGCCGTGATGATCGCCAGGGGCGAGCGTCTCGTGCCGCGTCAGGAAGGTCAGCGCCTCGGCCGGCCGGCGCGTGTCCTGCAGCAGCTCGGCCATCGCCATCAGCACGTTGAGGTCGTCAGGGTTGAACGCGAGCGCCCGCCGCACGAGGAACTCGCGCCACGCCGTGTCGCCGGCCCGCGTCGCGAGCCCGGCGTGTTTGAGCAGCAGGTCACTGTGGCGGGAATCGGCCACGAGCGCGTCCACCACGGGATCGGCCGGCGGCACGTAGCTCCCCGCCGCGGATGTTGCCCGCGCGTCCAGCTGGCGCAACAGTCCGCGCGCCGGACTGAACGCCGGATAGGCGGCCGCGAGGGCCGTGAGCCGCGCGCGGGCGGCCGCGTGGTCGCCGCGTTCGAGTGCCACCCGCGCGAGGCCGACGCCCGCATAGGCACCGAGCGGCCACGTCTGTCGCGATGCCACGCCCGGCGGCGTGAATGCAGCCACGGCCGGCGCCGCCTCCGCTCGTGCGTAGGCGGCCTGCGCGTCGTCGAGGCGGCCACGCTTGAAGTGCGCCTCGCCGAGGCGGAACCACGCGTGGCCGTGCCCCGGCGTGGCTGCGGTGACGCGCCTGAGCGCTTCGATGGCGGCGTCGTCGCCGCGTTCCTCGAGCAGCAGCGCGCGGTGGTAGGTCCACGACGCGTCGTCCGGCGCGAGCGCTTCGGCCACGCGGTAGGCGCTCATCGCGCACTCGGCGAGCTGCGCCGCGTGGCAGGCGCGCCCGAAGGCGCCCACCGTGGTCGCGTCAGGCGCGGCGCGTGCCGCCGTCTCGGCCTCGCGCACGGCCGTCTGCACGGCGGCGGGCAGCGCCGCAACATCAGGCAGCGCCGGCAGCGACGCCGCCAGCGTGCGCCGCGCCATCACACCGGCGCCCATCCAGGCCGCGCCAGCGACGGCCACGACCACGGCGGCGGCAAGCCACCACTGACGGCTTACGGCGCCGGCCGCCATGTGCTGGTCCAGACGGTGAGACGCGACAGCCGATCGTACGGCCAGCTCATGTGCATCCCGCCGGTCACGAGATCCGGCCGTCCATCCCCCGTGAGGTCGCCGAGTGCGAGTGTGACGAGATGGGTGGGCGCGTTCGCCACGTCGCGCAGCGCGAACACCCCGCGGCTCGTCTGCTCTAGCACCACGAGACTCTGCGCCTTCGGGTCGGCCCAGTTGTTATAGGCGCTCACGACCGCGATGTCCACGTCGCCGTCGCCATCGAGATCGGCGGCCTGCGGGCTCGACGCGCCCGGGATGTCGGCCAGCCGATGGAACGTGAAGGCGCCGCCGCCGGTGTTCTCGAGCCACTGCACGCCGTTCCAGCTCCGCCCCGAGGTCGTGGCGTAGTCGAAGGCGTCACCGTTGCTGTAGACGACGTCGGGGTCGCCGTCGCCGTCGAGATCGGCGAGCGAGATCCAGCTCGAGCCGAAGTCCTCGTTGCTGGCGCCGAAGATGCGGCGCGGCGTGAACTGGCCGCGTCCGTCGTTCAGGAACGCGTAGATCTCTTCCCACTCCTGGCTGACGAGCGTCACGATGTCGAGGTCGCGGTCGCCGTCCACGTCGGCGATCTCGGCGTTGATCGGGCCCGAGAGCTCCTGCAGCACGTGGCTCTCGTAGCGCCAGCCGCCGGCGTTCTCGAGCCAGCGCGTTTCACCCTGGTCGTAGCCGAAGTGGGCGACGGAGAGGTCGAGGTCGCCATCGCCGTCGAGGTCGCCGCTGCGCACGTCGGCGACGCGCGCGACGCGGTCGAGGACGACATGCGGGGTGAAGTGCTGCCGGCCGTCGTTCTCGAGCAGCACCACAGCGCCGATCTTCTGGTTGTTGGGGAAGAGCACGCCGAGGCTGGCGATGGCCAGATCCAGGTCGCCGTCGCGGTCGAGATCGGCGGCGTGCACGTGGGCCGGGCCGGGCACGTCCGCCAGCGCGGATTCGGTGAAGGCGCCCGGCGCGGACTGCCGCAGCCACACGATCCGGTTGGCGGCGGCGTCAGCCGCCACGATGTCGAGCCGGCCGTCACGATCGAGGTCCACGGTCGTGACGTTCGCAATCATCGGCCGATCGTCGGCGCCCACCGGCGCGCCCACCTTGGCCGCCGCGAACACGTCGAGCCGGGCGCCACGCGTGACCGGGGCGGTGGCGGCGATGGTGTCGGTGACCGACGGCGGACGCACCGGCGCCGTGCGCGCCACCTCCGCCGCGGCCTGGTCGGCACGTCGCACCTGCACGAACACCGCCAGCATGGCAGCCACGGCGGCCACGGCCGCCACGCCGGCGATGAAGGTGGAAGACGGGCGCTCGCTAGGGGGCAACGCGCGAGACCTTGACGACGCCGATGGGGGGCGTCAGCTTCTGCGCCTCCGTGTTGCTCGTGCGGTTCGACGACGACGGCGCCTGCTGGATCTTCCGCACGACGTCCATGCCCGAGACGACGCGGCCGAACGCCGCGAAGCCCTGGCCGTCGGGGTTGCGGGCGCCGCCGAAGTCGAGCGACGGCTGATCGTTGATGCAGATGAACCAGCCCGAGGTGGCGCTGTCGGGCGTGCCGCGCGCCATCGACACCGCGCCGTCCACGTGCTTCAGGCCGGTCACGGTGGTGCGCTCGAGCGCGATCGGCGGAAAGCCGGCCTTGGCCTTGCTCTCGGCCACGCCCGCCTGGATGACTTCGATCTTCACCGGGCTCTCCGGCTGGTTGTCCATCTTCACCGTGCGATGGAACGTGCCGCCGTCGTAGTGGCCGCCGTCCACGTACTTCAGGAAGTTGGCCGTGGTGCCCGGCGCCCTGGCCGGATCGAGCTCGAGCACGATGTCGCCGAGCGTCGTCTGCACGCGCACACGCACCGGCTTGGCGCCCGGCTGCGCGCTGGCGAAGGCCGCGAGCGAGAGGGAAAGCGCCGCGAACGCGGCGATGAATCGGAAACGTGTCATGAATGCACTCCGGAGACACGAGGGGCGGAGCCGAAGCCCCGCCCCTCTTCTGAACTCTGCCGGCCCGAGACCCGGGACCCGAGCCCCGAGCCCCGCCCGTCAGTATCTATACGTGACCGCGAACTGGAACTGCCGTCCGGGGAAGACCGCCGAGCCGCCGGTGTGCTGCCCGAAGTTGGCCGCCCCGACGATGCCGACGTAGCCGTCCGAGGTGAGGTTCCAGTTGTTGAAGGCGTTGAAGGCATCGGCGCGGAACTCGAGCCGGTCTTCGCCGATCTGGAACGTCCGCGACAGCGTGATGTCGGTGTAGTTGATGAACGCGCCACGTCCGGTGTTGCGCGCGCCCGGCCTGGCCGCCTGGCAGCCGCGGTTGCTGCACTGGTTGAGACCGGTGCCGGTCGGGAAGCCGGTGTAGCGAATCGAGTACGGCGTGCCGCTCTGCGAGTGCTGCACGCCGCTCAGGCGCCAGCCGTTCAGGATGATGTTGTCGCCGGGCAGATCCCACGTGGCGCTGGCCACGAAGTTGTGCGGTGTGTCGGCGCCGGTGCGGCCGCGGTCGAGCTCCGGATCCGAGCTGTCTTCCGGCGCGAACCAGTGGTTCAGGCGATCTTCCGCCTTCGACAGCGTGTACGACGCCGTCAGCGTCAGGTCGGCCGACTGATACCGCGACGAGGCCCGCACGCCCTGGTACCAGGAGCGGCCCTCGTTGGTCAGCACGTCCATGCGGCGGAAGGCGTTCGGCACCGGCACGTTGGGCCGGGTGGCATCGGCTTGCGCGGTGGTGCGGAACACCGTCGTGAGCGGCGCGGCGGCCAGCGCCGCGTTCAGCGCCGCCTTGTCGATCGGCGCCGCCTGGTTGATGTCGAGGAAGCCGTGTTTCTGACCGCGGTTGATGTTGGCCGCGATCTCGACGCTGGCGCGCGGGCCGATCTGGCGCTGGATGGCCACGTTGCCGGCCCAGGCGAACTCGTTCTCGAGGTCAGGCGAGATCTCCTGGATGTCACGCGCCGGCAGCACGGCTCCCGGCGGGAAGGCCGGCAGCGTGTTCGGGAAGGTCGGGAACAGCGGGTCGGCGGGCGTCAACGACAAGACGACCTGCCCGTTGCGCCCGCTCACGCCACCCTTGACGATGGTGAAGATCGGGTGCTGCTGCGTGAAGCGGCCGAAGCCGCCGCGCACGGACCACTTCTGCTCGCCGGTCGGGTCCCAGTTGAAGCCGACGCGCGGATCGAAGTTGTTGCCGTCGGTGCCGGCCGGCCAGTCGGGGATGTCCTTGATGAACTCCACGTCGTAGCGCAGGCCGAGGTTGAGGGTGAGGTTGGGCAGCGCGCGCCAGTCTTCCTGGAAGAAGCCGCTGACCACCGTGGCCTTGGGATACATGAGCGCCGCTTCCGGCACCAGCGCGAACGACTGCCGGTACTGCGACGGGTTGGGGAACTGCGCCGGGTTGCCGTTGAAGGTGTAGACACCGTTCTGCAGCGGCTGGAAGAGCTGCTTGGTCACGTCGTAGGTGATCGACGCGCCGAGCTTCATCGTGTGCTTGCCCAGCCACAGCGAGACCGTGTCCGAGAGGTCGTAGGTGGTCTCGGGGATCACGCCCCAGGTGCCCTGGTCGTTGCCGCCGCTCACCGAGTAGTTGGTGCGCGTGATGTTCACGGCGTTCACCTTGGCGGCGCGGCTGTCGGTGTAGCGCGAGTACTGGGCCCGCACTTCGTTCAGGAACCGCGACGACTTCACGGTGGTGAACATGCCGTGCACCGTGTCCACGTTGTTGTCCCAGATGAAGCCGGTGCCGGGCAGGCTCAGGCCGCCGGCTTCGTTGTCCTTCTGCCAGCGCACCATGTTGTAGCGCAGCGCCAGGCTGTTGCGGTCGTCGAAGCGGTAGTCCATGCGCACGTGCGCCTGGTGTTCGTCGGCCGGGGTCTTCACCGACGGTTCGGTGGCGGCCGGCGAGGTGATCGCCACTTCGCTGCGCTCGCGGCGGTACTCGTAGCTGCCGAAGTAGAAGATCTTGTCCTTCACCAGGGCCCCGCCGAGCACGCCCCCCAGCTGCTGCTGGTTGTAGGGCACGTCCACACGGGCCAGCGGCGGCCGGGCGTCGAGGGCGCCGGGACGCAGCATCGTGAACAGCGAGCCGGCGACGCTGTTGGTGCCGCTCTTCGTGATCATGCTGGCGACGCCGGCCGAGTGGCCGCCGAACTCCACCGAGAAGGCGTTGGTGATGAGCTGCACTTCCTTCACGGTCTCGAGGGCGAAGCCGCCCGAGCCCTGCTGCGGCGCGCGCTGCAGGGTCAGCCACTTGGAGTGGTTGTTCGTGCCGTCCACGTAGGTGCCGAAGTTCCAGACCTCGCCGCCGCCGACGTTCACCGCGTTGGTGCCGGGCCGGCTCTGCACGACGTTCGAGTCGAGCGAGAGCAGGCGCATGTAGTTGCGCTGGGCCACCGGCAGCGTCTCGAAGGCGCGGCGGTCGATCGTGGACGACACTTCCGATGTCGTCACCTGCACCAGCGGCGCCTCGCCCGACACCGTGATGGTCTCCTGGATGGTCGAGAGTTTCATCGGCACGTTGATGGTGGCGCGCTGGCCGGCATTGAACGTGAGCGCGTCACGCACCTGGGTGGCGAACCCGGCGAGCTCGACCGTGATCTCGTAGCGGCCTTCAGGTGGCAGGGCCGAGAACGCGTAGCGTCCGTCGGCATCCGTCACGGCCGTGCGGCTGAGGCCGGTGGCGACGTTGCGAATCGTGACAGTGGCGCCCGGCAGCACCGCCTGCTGCTCGTCGGCGACGACACCGGCGACAGCGAACGTCGGCGTCTGGGCAATTGCTGTGGGGGGACGAACAAGATCAAATGCGAAAAGACCGGCGGCAACGAGCGCCGCGCGGACGACGGACTTCCAGGGCATTGCGAACCTCCAGGAGTGGTTCGTGACAGGTTGTCGAGGGAGTGGCGCATGCTAGCACGCAGTTATCTGGCCGTTACCCGGCGTTTGCGCACGGAATCCATCAGTGGATGAAGGCGTCCAGCTCGGCTGTTGTCGCGATCGCGCGGAGCGCGATACACTAATAAGTCTCCGCATGGCCGACCACACCCGACGTGGGGCCTGGCCGCGGGGGCGGGCCGCACCGCGGCCCGGAACCTGTGCAATGTCAGTCTGCGAATCGCGTCAGGGCCGGAAGGCAGCAGCGCTCAGCAGCTCCTGACATGTGCTGCAGGACCTCCGGGCTGCGGTGGGGCCCGCACCTCGTTCCGAGACACTGAATCCCGATGGCCTACCAGGCTCTTGCCCGCAAGTGGCGGCCCCAGACGCTCGACGACGTGCTGGGGCAGCAGGCCGTGACCCGCACGCTGCGCAACGCGCTCAAGAGCAAGCGGATCGCGCAGTCGTTCGTGTTCGCCGGCCCGCGCGGCTGCGGCAAGACGACCACCGCCCGCATCCTCGCCCGCGCGCTCAACTGCGCCGAGGGCCCGACGCCCACGCCGTGCGGCAACTGCGATGCCTGCCGCGAGATCGCGGAAGGCCGCGACATGGACGTGCTCGAAATCGACGCCGCCACCCACACGGGCGTCGACAACGTGCGCGAGGTCATCATCGAAGGGCTGTCGATTGCGCCGGCGCGCAACCGCTACAAGGTGTTCCTCATCGACGAAGTCCACATGCTGTCGACCTCGTCGTTCAACGCGCTGCTGAAGTCGATTGAAGAGCCGCCGCCGCACGTGGTCTTCATGATGGCCACGACCGAGCTGCACAAGATTCCCGACACCGTGCTGTCGCGGTCGCAGATCTACGAGTTCCGCACCATCTCGCCGAAGACCGTCGTCGAGCGCCTGCGGTACGTCGCCACCGAAGAGCAGATCACCGTGTCGGACGACGCGCTGCTGCTGCTGGCGCGGGCCGGCGAAGGCAGCATGCGCGACTCGCTCTCGGCCTTCGACCAGGTGCGGGCGTTCTCGGGCGACACGCTCACCCTCGAGGACGTCACGTCAGTGCTCGGCCTCGTGGGCCGCGACCTCGTGTTCGACATGCTCGAGGCGATTGCCGCGGAAGACGCGCCGGCCGCCTTCACGCTCGTGGACGCCGCGATTGAACGCGGCTACGACCTGCGCCTGCTCTGCCGCGAGCTGGCGCGCGCCACGCGCGACCTGCTCATCGTGTCGGTCGATGGCGCCAGGGTCAAGGATCCGGACATCGCGAGCGAGTCGGAGCGCGAGCGCATCGGGGCGATCGGCCCGCGATTCTCGCGCGAGGACCTGCTGCGCACCTTCGACGGCTTCACCAAGGCCGAATACGACGTGCGCAATTCCGACCATCCCCGCTTCCAGATGGAGATGGCGCTGCTGCGCCTGATGCACCTGCGCAAGCTCGTGCCGCTTGCCGAGCTGCTCGAAGGCGGCGGACGCAGCCTCGCCGCGCCGATGGCCCGTCCAGCCGCACCGGCCGCAGCCCGGCCGGCCATGCCGCCGCCGCGTGCCGCCGCTCCGGGCGCGCCGCCGCGTCCTGCCACGCCACCGCCGGCCGCGATGCGTCCGGCCGCTCCGCCTCCCGCCGCCGCGCCGCCGCCCGTGCGCGCCGCCGCGGCTTCGGGCGAACCCCTGCCGGAGAACGCCCGCGAGCAGTTCCTCGGCGCCATCAAGACCGCCAAGGTGTTCTTCTTCAACGCCGTGGTGGCGCAGGCCTACAAGATCGACGTCACGCCGGCCATGATCACCTTCGCCTTCCTGCCCAGGCAGAAGGTGCCGAAGGCGCAGTGCGAAGAGAACCGCGCGCTGCTCGAAGGGATCGCCGAGCAGACCTTCGGCCGCGGCATTCCGGTGAAGGTCACGACGGTCGACGGTGACCCGGCGCAGGCCGAGGCGATCGGCGGCGCCGCGTCGGCGGCCACCACGCCGCGGCCGGTGATGAAGAGTCCGGTGGCTGCCGGGCCGGGAGGCGACAGCCTGCGCGACGAGGCCATGGCGAACCCGGTGGTGCAGTCGATGCTCGAGATCTTCCCGGTCGAAAAAGTGAAGATCGAAGAGATGTGAGGCTGATTCCGTGCTGCCAGGTCCGCTCGACGCGCTCATCGAACAGTTCCGCAAGCTCCCCGGTGTGGGCGCCAAGAGCGCCCAGCGCCTGGCGTTCCACGTGCTGAAGACGCCGCGGGAAGACACCGAACGCCTCATCGAGGCGATCCGGCAGGTGAAGGACAACGTCACCTACTGCTCGGTGTGCCACAACATCACCGACGTGGACCCGTGCCGCTACTGCGCCGACGAAGCCCGCGACCAGCGCCTCATCTGCGTCGTGGAAGAACCGCAGAACGTCAACGTGATCGAGAAGTCGCGCGGCTTCCGCGGCGTCTACCACGTGCTCATGGGCACGATCTCGCCGCTCCAGGGCATCGGCCCGGACGACCTCAAGATCAAGGGCCTGCTCGCCAGAATCGACGGCGGCAAGGTGGACGAAGTCATCCTGGCCACGAGCCCCACGGTGGAAGGGGAGGCGACGGCGATCTATCTGGCCCGTCTGCTCCGTCCCCTCGGCGTGCGCGTGACCCGCATCGCCACGGGTATTCCCGTGGGCAGTGACCTCGAGTACGCCGACGAGCTCACGATGGGCAAGGCGATGGAGGGCCGCCGCGACGTGTCGTAGCCCGGCCCGCCCGGTCTAGAATCGTCAGCGTTTCGTCGAGATGCTCCCCATCTCCTATCAGATGCCCGCCGCCGCGATCCTGGCGGTCTTCGGTCTCATGGCCTGCGTGGCGGGATTCCGCCTGCTGCGCTACGTGCTGGCCACGTTCGGCTTCATCATCGGCGGCCTGGCCGCCAGCTCCGTGCTCGGCGCGAGCCAGACGGCCTACATCGTCGGCGCGTTCCTCGTGGGGGGGCTCGCCGGGGCGGTCATCATGGTGGCGGCCTCGTTCATCGGCGTGGCCCTCGTCGGCGCCGGCCTCGGCGCCGCGGCCGTCACGCTCCTCTGGACGCAGCTCCCCGGCGATCCGCATCCCTACGTCGTCATTCTCGCGTCGGTTGCCGGCGCGTGGCTGGCCACGTGGCTGCAGCGCTACGTCACCATCGTGGGCACCGCATTCGGCGGCGCCTGGGCCCTCATCGTGGGGGGGCTCGCGCTCAGCGGCGACCAGGCGAAGCTCGCGGCGGCGGCGGCCGGCGACGTGTGGGTGCCGTATCCGATGCAGCCGGCGCCCGGCCAGGCGTGGGTGCCGTGGGCGTGGATCGCGCTGGGCCTCGTGGGCGTGTTCCTGCAGCTCAAGGTCACCGGCGGCAGCGGCGGCCGCGTCGTGAAGCAGAGCAGGAAGTAACGCGGCGGCCGATCAGCGTCCGGCGGTGAGGCTCATCACGCGGCCGAGGCTGCCCTTGTAGCCTGTCATCTCCAGGTAGCCGCGGCCGGTCACGGCGTTGCCGCGTGACGTGCCGGTCACGCGCACCATGCCTTCCCAGTACGCGATGCCCGCACCTGTCGTCGCCAGTTCCTGCGTCTCGAGCGGCGTGTTGACGGTGAGCGCGATCTGCTCGCCCGGCACCGCGATCGTCCAGCCCACCGGATAGGTGGCGCCGCTCGGTCCCGTGTACTTCGCGCCGGTGGGCGTGAGCGTGAAGTCGGCCGCGGTCAGGTGCCGCGAGCCGCCGCGGGCGTCCACGATGGTGCCGCTCGAGCGCGGATCGCGCGAGCCGTCGGCGCGTCGCAACTGGTAGAGCATCAGCTCGCGGTTGTCGTCGAGCTGCAGTGACAGCCAGTCCCACCCCTGCTGCTCGGGTTCGAGGAAACTCGTGCCGAACTCGTGGTCCATCCAGCTCTCGCCGGTGACGCTGAACTCCTCGCCATCGATCGTGAGCGTGCCGCGCGTGGGCATGCGGGTGAGCGAGTAGTAGTGCGAGGCGTTGCCCGGCCGCGCGCCCTTCTGGCTGATGCCGTTGATGCCGTTCACGACCGGCGGCTTGCCTTCATCGAGCGTGAGGCGCACGGAGGCGCCGCGCGTGGCCGCCACGATCTCGTGCCGGCCCGACGCATCGAGCCCGGCGCGCCAGTCGTCGTTCCACACGCGGTACCGATCCGTGGCCGCGCCGCTCAGCCCCGGCCCGCCGCGCGACAGCCGTTCGTCGAAACGGTAGCGCCGGCCGTCGGGGTCCGACACCGCGAGGTGCGCCATGTAGATGTCGCGCACGGCCCAGCGCGACGGATTCACCGGCGCCGCATCGATGCCCACGCGGAAGAACGTAACCTGATACCCGAAGCGCCGCCCCGACGACGTGGCGACGTTGCCGGTGTAGTACCACCACTCGATCTTCTTGTCGGGATGGCTCGCATGATCGCGCGGGAACTCGAACGTGTACCCCGCCGTGGCGTCCTTCCACGCGCCCTGCGCTCCGATGGATCCAGTCGTGGCGAACGCGAGGCAGGCGATTGCGAAGCCGAGCACACGCCCCAGCCCCTTCGTCCCTGTTCCCCGTTCCCTGTTCCCTGCCTTACTCCTCATGTTCCACCACCAGTTGTGTGGCCTTCCTGGCCGGCAGGAATCCCGCGATGGCGGTCGCCGCGACGACCGCGACCGAGACCTGCGCGAGGAAGAACCACGGCACGCGGAACTGAATCGTCCAGCCGAAGCTCTGCACGTTGATCACGTAGACGAGCAGCAGCGACAGCGCCAGCCCGGTCACGAGGCCGATGAGCATGCTGGTCGTGCCGATGAGGGCCGCCTCGATGACCACCACACGCTGCACCTGCCGCCTGAGCGCGCCGATGAGGCGCAGCATGCGCAACTCGCGGCGCCGCTCGAGTACCAGCGTGAGGAGCGTGCCGGCCACGCCGAACATCGCCACGACGATGGCGATGAGTTCGAGCGCGTAGGTGATGGCAAACGTGCTGTCGAAGATGCGCAGCACTTCGGCCCGCAGCGTGCGGTTCGTGTAGATGAAGGCGCGATGGCCTTCGTCCAGCGTGTCGAGGATCTCGCGCCTGACCACTTCGGGGTCGGCGCCTTCGCGCAGGTAGACGGCGGCGCTCGTGGGCGGGCGCGTGCCGAAGTAACGCGCGAAGACGGGCCGGTCCATCACGATGACGCCGCGATCGATCGCGTAGTCGTAGTACACGGCCGCCACGGTGAAGGGCCGGTCGCCCATCTGCGTCGAGAGCTGCAGCGTGTCGCCGGGCCGCGTGCGGTATTTGTTGGCGAAGGCTTCCGAGACGAGCACGGCATCCGCGCCGATGGCGCGGCCGAGCGCCTCGCGTCCATCCGACGGCTCCTTGAAGAGGAGCGACCCATGCGAGCGCACGATGTCGAACTGCCCGGCGCCGAGCACCACCAGATTGCCCTGGTAGACCAGGTCGAGATTGCGGAACGTGTCCACCGCCGCCACGGACGGATGCGCCTCGAGCGTGTCGATAATCGATGGCGAGAGCGCCTGGGCCGAGCCGGTCGTGGGCTGCACGCCCGGGCCCACGAACAGATCCGCCTGCAGCGTCTGGCCCACCCAGTAGACGACCGTTTCGCGGAAGCTGCCCACCATCACCGCGATGGCGACCGTCATCGCGAGCGCCACCGAGAGCGCGGCGATCGAAATCGACAGGCGCGGAATGGCAGCCGTGAAGTGGGCGTGGGCCAGGCGTCCGGTGACACCGAGCCACGACAGCGGACGCGCCAGCACCCGGGCCGTGGCGAAGATGATCGCCGGCACGAGCAACGACACGCCGATGATCGTGGCAAACGCCGAGGCGTAGGCGAAGAGCGGGCGGCCATCCACCGGCCCGAGCTGCGCGAGTCCCACCGCCCCGGCGAGTACGCCGAGCGGCACGAGGAACGTCGAGAGCCTTAGCCGCACGCGCGATTCCAGCCGGTCGCTGCCGCGCATGGCCGCCGTGGGCGGCACCCGGCTGGCTTCGAGCGCGGGCACCAGAGCCGCCAGCAGCGACAGCGGCAGGCCGAGCCCGAAGGCGAGCACCACGTGCGCCAGCGACAGCGCCGGCGGCGCGGCGGCCGTGGCGATGTAGATCGTGCTCACCGTGGCCCCGGTCACGCCTACCGCGAGGTTCGCCAGCACGCGTCCGAGGCCCAGGCCGAGCAGCGTGCCCACGGTGCCCATGAGGCCGGCTTCGCCGAGGAAGAGCCACAGCACCTGGCGGCGCGTGACGCCGAGCGCGCGCAGCATGCCCACTTCCTCGCGGCGCGCCAGCACGGCCACGGTGGCTGTGTTGTAGACGAGGAAGAGACCCACGATGAGCGCCACCCACGAGAGCGCGGTGAGGTTCAGGTGGAAGGCCGAGAGCATCTTCTCGACCTGCTGGCCGCGGCGCGACGGCTTGGCGGCACTGAGGCCGGCCGGCAGCTTCGCGGCGATGCCGGCTTCGGCGGCATCGAGTTCCGCGCTCGTCGGCGCGCGTGAGGTGTCGAGCGTGCCGGCCGTGTGCGCGATCTGCACGTCGATACGGTCGATGCGGCCCAGGCGCGCGAAGGCGAGCTGCGCGGCGGCGATGTCCATCAGCACGAAGCTGCCGTCCATCACCCGAGCAGGGCCCTTGTCTTCGAGCAGCGCCCGCACGATGTAGGTGTTCACGCGGTCGCCGGCCAGCAACCGGATCTCCGAGCCGAGGCTGTAGCCGCGCCGTTTCGCCAGCTTCTCGGTGATGACGATGCTCTGCGGGCTCGTGAGCAGCTCGAGGAACGACTGGGAGGACAGCGTGGCCGCGGCGTCCTGCGCGGAAGGCGCGCCGGCCACCGGTGCCCCGGGTGTGGCGTAGGCCGCCACCGCGTAGTCGCGCACGGTGCGGTCGCGCAGGATGTCCACGCCCAGCACTTTCACGGCCTCGGCGCGACGGGCGCGGAAGAGACTGGTCTCTTCGCCCGTCACGATGGCCATGTCGCCTTCGATCACGGGGGAGGCGGCGCCGAAGTCGCGCAGCCAGCCGAGGTCGGGCAGCAGCGTCTCGTCGATGCCGCCGGGCGCCGTGATTTCGATCGAGGCCTTGCCCGACACCGTGTCGAGCGCCGTCTCGAAGCCCCGCACCGAACTCGCGTTCGTGAGCTGGATGGCGATGACCACGGCGATGCCGAGCGCGATGCCGGCCACCGTCGTGACCGTGCGCAGCGGCTCGAGCGCCATCCGGCGCACGATGAACTGCTGGAAGAGGCGGCGTCTCATGCCGCGTCGAGGCGTCCGTCGCGCATGCGCAGGGTGCGGCCGGCCGCCGCCGCCACTTCCGCGGCGTGGGTGGCGAGCAGCATCGTGACGCCGAGGTCGCGGTTCAGTTCGGCGAGCAGCGCCAGCACGGTGGCGCCGTTGGCGGAATCGAGGTTGCCGGTGGGTTCATCGGCGATGAGCAGCGCCGGCTGGTGCACGAGCGCCCGGGCGATGGCGGCGCGCTGCGCCTCGCCGCCCGAGACCTGCTGCGGGTAGTGCTTCAGGCGATGCCCGATGCCCACCCGGGCCGCCAGGTCCGCCGCCCGCGACTCCGCCGTGCGAGCCGAGAGGCCGGCGAGCAGGCAGGGCAGCGCGATGTTGTCGCCGATGGTCAGCGTGGGCAGGAGGTTGAAGAACTGGAACACGAAGCCGATGCGATCGCGGCGCA
>CADEFD010000054.1:20892-28662 GCA_902826515.1 uncultured Acidobacteriota bacterium | reverse complement strand
CGCGCGCTCGAGAAGTACGCGGTGCGCTGCGGCGGCGGCACGAACCATCGCTTCGGGCTCGACGACGCCATCCTCATCAAGGACAACCACAAGCGGCTGGCCGGCGGCATCACGCCGGCCGTCACGCGGGCGCTGGCGGCGGCCACCGGCCTGCGTGTCGAGGTCGAAGTCGAGACGCTCGCGGAGCTCGACGAGGCGCTGGCAGCGGGCGCCACCTCGGTGCTGCTCGACAACTTCACGACCTACGATCTCCGGCGCGCCGTCGAGCGCGTGGCGGGCCGGGCCCGCCTCGAGGTCTCGGGGGGCGTGACGCGCGAGCGCGTGCCCGAAATCGCGTCGACCGGCGCCGACACGGTGTCGGTTGGCGCGCTCACCCATTCGGCGCCGGCGGTGGATCTGAGCTTCGAGCTCGAACCGGCGCCCCGCTGATTGCCGTGGCCGAGTCCGCCCCTCTGCCGGCCGTGCTTGCAGACGCCGTGGCGGCGGCGCGTCCCCGGTTCGGCGGACACGTCGCGGAGATCGTCTACGTCGCGTCCCTGCCGTCCACGATGGACGCTGCGGCGGCGCTCGCCGAGGCCGGCGGCGCGCACGGACTCGTCGTCGTGGCGGGGCACCAGACGGCGGGACGCGGGCGCCGCGGCCACACCTGGTCGTCGCCGCCCGGCGCCGGGTTGTATGTGTCGACGGTGGTGCGGCCCCCGGTCGCGCCCTACGTCGACGGCGCGCCGAGTCTGATGGGCTTGCTCACGCTCGCCGCCGGGCTGGCCGTGGCGGAGGGGATCGGTCACGCCACCGGGCTCGAAGCGTCGCTCAAGTGGCCGAACGACCTCTTCTACGGTTACAAGCTCGCCGGCGTGCTCGCCGAGGGGCATCGCATCGGGACGGCGGAGCAGCACGTGGTGGTGGGCGTCGGGATCAACATCCTCGATGTGCCGTACGTGAGCGAGAGGGACCGGGCCACGTCGATCGAACGTGAACTCGGGCGCGCGCCCGATGCCGGCGAGGTCCTGGCCGAGGTGCTGGCGGCGTGGGCGGGCCGGTATCAGGATCTGCTCGACGGACGGTATGCACGTGTCGTCGATCGCTGGCGCATCCGCGCGACCGGTCTGGCGGGGCGGCCCGTGGCGTGGGTGGATGCCCGCGGCGAACACGAAGGCACGACCACGGGCGTGGACGCGTCCGGCGCGCTGCTCGTCGATACCGGCGTCGAAGTGGTGCGCATCACGTCAGGGGCGGTGCAGTGGCAATGAGCACGCAGGATCCGGCAACCGGGATGACGACCGACGAGATGCACGCCTACTGTCGCGAGGTGGAGGCGTACCTCTGCCGCCGCAACGACGGCCATCTCATCCGGGTCGTCGGTCCGGCCTTCGAACTCGTGAAGGGCTGGGCCGCTCAGGGCATCCCGCTCACGCTCGTGCGCGAGGCGATCGATCGGGTGGTCGAACGGGCGGAGAAGAAGGCCCTGCGCAAGCGGCCGGTGCGCATCGAGTTCTGCGACGCCGAGGTGCTCGACGCGTTCGACCGCTGGCGCCGCGCCGTGGGTGTGACCCATGCGACGCCGGCCGAGGCGGCCGGCGCGCCGAAACGTGGATCGCTGCACGCGCATGTCGAACGGGTGGTGGTGCAGCTCGCCGCCGCGCTCGGCAGCAACCGCGCCCCGGCGGCGCTCACCCCCGCCATTCACGCCGCGCTCGGCGCCCTCGACAGCGTGCAGGCCACGAGCGCCACGGCGCGCGGCGCCGCCCGCGACGGCCTCATCGCGGCGCTGGCCGACGCCGATCGCGCGTTGCTCGAGGCCGCGGTCGCGGCCTTGCCCTCCGATACCCTGGCCGCCCTCACGGGCGAGGCCGCGGGTGAACTGTCCGCGTTCCGCGGACGTCTGCCGGCGGCCCAGTGGGACGCCGCGGTGGCGGCCGCTCGCGGCCGCCTCGTGCGAGCCGCCGTGGGCGTGCCCGTCGTGAGTTTCGATTGATGACCAGTACCGGCGACCTCCTGACCCTCACGATCGATCGGCCCGCGGTGGGCGGCCGGATGATCGCCCGCCACGACGGCGCCATCGTGCTCGTGGCCGGCGCCATTCCCGGCGAACGTGTCACCGCGCGCGTCGAGCGTGTGCAGCGGCGCACCGTGTTCGCGCGCACCGTCGAAGTGCTCGAGCCGTCGCCCGATCGCGTGACGGCGGATGCGGGCCTCGCCTGCGGCGGTCACGTCTTCGCGCACATCGCCGCGGCGCGCCAGGCGGCGCTCAAGGCCGAGATGATCGCGGATGCGTTCCGGCGCCAGGGCCGGCTCGAGATCGAGGCGGTGCCCGTGGCCACCGGGCCGGCCGACGGCTACCGCACGCGCGCCCGCGTGCACGTGCGCCGGGGCCGCTGGGGGTTCTTCGAAGAGGGCACGCACGCGCTCTGCGACATCACGTCTTCGCGCCAGTTGCGGCCGGCCAGTGCCGCCGTGCTCGAGACGCTGTGCGCAGCCGTGGCGGCCGATCCGAAGGTGGAGGCCGAGGTCGAGTGGGCCGAATCAGCCGATGGCCTGCGCACGGCGGCGCATGTGGCCCTGACCGCGCCCGGCGCACCGCCGGCGGTCCCGGCCATCGACGGCCTCGACGGCGCGTCGTGGAGTGACGCGCGCGGCCGCCTGCGGCCGCTCTGGGGCGAGCCGTTCGTCATCGACACGCTCATGCTCGCCGGCGGCGCCGTCGCCACGGTGGACGTGCGGCACCACGCGCGGTCCTTCTTCCAGGGCAACCGCTTTCTGCTGCAGGCGCTCGTGGACGACGTCGTCGGCCGCGTGACGGCGCCGGTCGTGGCGGATCTCTACGCCGGCGTCGGACTTTTCAGCCTCGTGCTCGCCGCGCAGGGCCGCGCGGTCGAAGCGGTGGAAGGCGACGATTGGGCGGCCGGCGACCTCCAGGCCAATGGCGGACCGACCGGCCGCGTGCACGTGCACCACCGCGCCGTCGAGATCTACGTGCAGCGCACGCGGCTCGATGCGTTCGGCGCCGTCATCGTGGATCCGCCGCGCACCGGCCTTGCGTCCGAGGTGACGACGGCGCTCGTCGGCGCGCGCGTGCCGAAGGTGGTCTACGTGTCGTGCGATCCGGCCACGCTCGCGCGTGATGCGCGGCTGTTCGTGGACGGCGGCTACGCCGTGAGCGAGGTACGGGCGTTCGATCTCTTCCCGCGCACGGCGCACGTCGAGACGGTGCTGACGCTGACGCGTCAGGACGGCTGACGGCAGGCGTCCACGAAACCTTCGAAGAGCGGCCGGAACTCGCCGGTGCGCCAGAAATTCTCGGGGTGCCACTGCACGCCGAGACAGAAGGCGCCCGGTCGCTCGACCGCCTCGATGACGCCGTCGGGAGCCGTCGCCACCACTTCGAGGCCGGCGCCGAGGTGCTTCACCGCCTGATGGTGGCGGCTGTTCACCTGGCAGCTTTCGCCGTCCACGAGTTTCTCGCGCATCAGCGTCGAGAAGCGCGAGCCCTGCGTGCTCCATACTTCGTGCGCCAGCGCGTAGCGCGGTTCTCGCACGTCGTGATGGGCGGCGCCGTTGACCTCGGTGGGGATGTCCTGCACGAGGTCGCCGCCGAGCGCGACATTCAGCACCTGCATGCCGCGGCAGATCGCGAACACCGGCTTGCCGGCGTCGAGCACCGCCCGCACGAGCGCGATCTCGAAGGCGTCGCGTCCCGGCTCGGCCGCGCTGTAGGTGGCGTGCGGCACGGCGCCGTAGAGCGCCGGATCCACATCGCCTCCGCCAGTGAGCATCAGACCGTCTACCTGAGCCGCGATGGCGGCAGGCTCGTCGGCCAGGGTGAGCTCGAGCGGTGTCGCGCCCGCGCGGCGCACCGACTCCAGGTAGTCGGACAACTGCCGGCAGGGCGAAAGGGCGATGGTGGGCATGGCGCCAGTGTCCTACATACGGGTCGGCACGTCGATGCCCATCGTCTGGAGGGCGGCGGCGAGCTGCTGGCGCACATACCCGAGCGCGGCGGCGCGCCACAGCCGGACGTCCTGGCGCTCTTCGCCGAGCACCGGCAGCGCGTGGTAGACGGCGTTGAAGCCCTGCGCGAGACCGAAGGCGTATTTGGCGAGACCGGCGAACTCGAGGGTGCGCACGCAGCCGTCGACGACATCGTCGAGCTTCGCGGCGTCGAGCACGAGCGACCACAGCCGGTCGGCGGCGTCGTCTCCGCCAAGCGCGGTGGGCGGATGCGCGGCGATGGCGCCGGCGATGGCGGCGTCGTCGAGGCCGTCGCGATCGCGCAGCTTCTGAAAGATGTTGTTGGCGCGCACGACCGCGTACTGCAGATACGGTCCGCTCTCGCCCTCGAAGCTCAGCGCTTCGTCGATGTCGAAAGCGATGACCTTGGTGCGCGAGAACTTCACCATGAAGTAGCGGACCGCGGCGACGCCGACACGTTCGGCGGTCTGCCGCGCATCGGCGGCCGGCAGCTCGGGATTGCGGCGCACGACCTCGCCGAGGGCCTTGTCGATCATGCGGTCGAGCAGGTCGTCGGCCTTCACGCCGAGGCCCTTGCGGCCCGACACTTCGACGAACGGCCTGGCGGCTTCCTCGGACCCGGGCGGCGGCGCGAAGCCGAGCTCGCGGGCGGTCGCGTGTGACAGCGCCACCATCTCGTAGGAAAAATGCGTGTGCAGGCGTGCGGCCTCGGGATGCCCGGCCACCGCCAGCGCCTGCTTGAGCAGCTGCTGCAGGTAGGCCTGCCGCACGTCGATGACGTTGACCGTGGCGGCGGCGGCGCCGAAGGACGGATGCGGCTCGACCGCCTCGTCCGGACGGCTCGTCGTGGCCCAGAGTGTCTGGCCGTCGAGGCGCGTGCCGAACTGCCGGTACTTGAAGTCGCGGCCGAGCACGCCGAGCTTCCAGAACTGATAGGCCATGTCCTTGCCGACGTAGGTGACCGTGCCGTTCGAGCGCACGATGACCTTCTCACGCGGCTCTTCGCCATCGCCCGCTTCGGACGGGGCCGGCGCGGCCTCGGCGCCTTCGGGCGGCACGCCGCCGTCTTCGTCGATCGTCATCACCCAGCAGCCGGCCAGCTTGCCTTCGGCCTGCAGGAAGATCGCGCCCTTCTCCTTGAGCAGCTCGAAGGCGCGGGCCCAGAACTGCAGGCGCAGGATGTCGCCTTCCCAGGTGAGCAGCTCGTAGTCGATGCCGAGCCGGCCCATCGTCACGAGATGCGTGCGCACGATCCGCTCGGCCACGAACGCGGCGATGGCCGCCGACGGGTCGATGCCATGTTCGATCTCGTGGAGCGTCGCGGCGCGCACGGCCAGGCGCGCCTTGTCGCCGGCGTACCATTCGCCGACGCGGGCGTAGAGATCCCAGCAGTAGTAGTCGAACCGCGTCGAGTCGGCGATGGCGGTCACCGCGGCGAGGTCGAGCTGCTCGAGGTGCCGCATCCCGACCACCACGTCGGCCACCTGCACGCCGGTGTCGTCGATGTAGTTCTGCACTTCGACCGGCGCGCCGCGAAAGCGCAGCGCGCGCACGAGCGTGTCGCCGAGACAGGCGTTGCGAAGATGCCCGATGTGCGCGGCCTTGTTCGGATTGATGGCCGTGTGTTCGACGATGGTCTTGCCGCCGCGCGGGGCGGCGGCGTCGCGGCTCGCGAGGCGGGCCGTCAGGAACGCCCCGCGGTCGAGGAACACGTTCAGGTAGCCGTTCGGCGCCGCCGACACCGACGTGACGCCCTCGACGGGGCCGAGCGCCGCCGCCAGTTCCTGCGCGATGACGCGGGGCGCCTTGCGCAGTTCGCGTGCCAGTTCGAAGGCCAGCGGCGAGCCGATGTCGCCGAAGGCGCGGTTGGGCGGCGTCTCGAGCGGGATGGCGGCGGCGTCGCGGTCGAGCGCGTACTGGGTGGCGAGGGCGGTGCGGATGGCGGAGCGCAGGCGATCGGGAAGCGGCAGCATCATGATGTGGACGGTTGATCCTAGCGGGAACGGCAGGCCGGCGGCTAGTTACCGTGCGGCATGCCGGTTGGACATTGCTTCGGCCGCTGGGGTACCCTCACGGCGCCGCCGAATGTCCGGACATGTTCACAGCGCCGCATGGCGGGTCGCCACACGGAGATCCTCGGGCGTGTTCACGTTCAGCAGGAGCCGTCCGTCAGGGTCGAACGGCGCGAGGTCGGCGTCGGTCATGGCGCCCACCGTCAGGTCCTCCAGCGCGTCGGTGACGCGCCAGTGCCCCCGATCGATGCGGTCCCTGAGCCGCAGCGCGACGTCCCGATGATAGACCGCACACAACGGCTGCCAGCGGCCGCCCGGCCGCGGCACGATGGCCTCGGCTTCGCCGCGGCGGCCCACCAGCGCGTCGAGAAACGGCGCCGTCACGAACGGCAGATCGCCGGCGATCGCGAGCACGTACGGCGTGGGCGACGTGGCGATGGCCGTATAGAGCGCGCCGAGGGCGCCGGCGGCCACGAGGTCCGGCACCACGTCGAAGGGCAGGCCGGCAAACACCGCCGCGTCCGGCGCGATGAGACGCGGCACGGCGCCGATCGCGGCGAGTGCCTCGACCTGGCGGGCGAGCATCGTGCGGCCCGGCGCCAGCTCCACCAGGGGCTTGGTGCGGCCATCGAGGCGGCGGCCGCGGCCCCCGGCCAGGATTGCGGCGGACCACGTGAGCATCAGGCCCGCTACGCTAGCAGAACCGCGGAGGCGTGGCGATGACCGATGACGGCATCGGCCGCCTGCTCGTGGCCAGCCTGCACCAGAGCATCGGCGAGGTGCTGCCGACGCGTCTCGAGTATTACGAACACTGGCTGTCGCCGATGGGCCTGCGCGAGGGACGATCCGGCCTGGCGCCGCTTGGCGCCGTGCTGAGCTTCCTGCGGCAGGAAGGCGAGGGGCCGTACGGCACCGTGATGTCGACGGCGGGACGTCTCTCGGCTGAATGGCACTTCGCCGACGGCGGCCTGGGCCAGCGCATGGTTGGCTGGCAGCCGAAGTGGCTGCGGCGCCGCTCCGCGCTGAAACGTGCCGTCCGTCTGCTGCAGACCGCGTATCAGCCGCTCGTCGTCAGGACGGCGGTGCGCCGCGGCCGCGGCACGGTCACGATGACCGGCAGCGTCTTCTGCACGCTGCGCGACACCTGGCCGTGGCCCACCTGCGCGTATGCGGCGGGGGCGATCACGCGGCACCTCGAGCTGCATGGCTTCGCGCCCGACGTGCGCATCGACACCTGCCGCGCGCAGGGCGGACAGACCTGCACCCTGACCGTCCATTTCGACGGTGTGCCGGAGGGCGAGTCCGCATGACCGTGCGGACGGCGGCGCTCGCCTGGCTCGCGGCCGTGCTGGCCGTCGTGCCGGCGGCCGCGCAGCCCGAGGCCGTGCTCGTCGTGCCGTTCGACCTGGAGCGCTTCGATCCGCGCGTCGGCTGGCTCGCTGAAGGGGTGGCGGTGGGCGTGACGCGCGCGCTCGACGCCCGCGGCGTCGCCGTGGTCACCCGTGACGAACGGCTCGCGGCGCTCGACCGTCTGCAACTGCCGCCGGCCGCCGCGCTCACACGCGCCACGCTCATCAAGGTCGCCGAACTCGTCGGCGCCGCGCGCGTCGTGCTCGGCTCGGTGCGGGAGGCCGACGGCACGGTCACGATCGTGGCCCGGCGCCTCGACGTGGACGAGGCGCGGCTCGTCGAACTGCCCGTGGTGTCGGCGCCGGCGCCGCGGCTCTTCGATGCCTTCGCACGCCTGGCCGAACACCTCGACGCGCCGCCGCCCCCGGCCGATGCCCGA
>CADEFD010000054.1:6553-20792 GCA_902826515.1 uncultured Acidobacteriota bacterium | reverse complement strand
TGCGCCGTCGGTGCCGGCCTTCGAACTGTACGTGCGGGGGCTCGTCGCGCCGGCGCCGGATCAGCAGGAGAAATCGCTCGCGCAGGCGCTCGTCCTCGCCCCCGACTACGAGGACGCCCGCACGGCGCTCTGGGACGCGCAGACGACCCGCGGCGTCCACGAACTGGCGCTGGCCACCGCCGGGGGCCTGTCGGGCGCGCGCGTGCCCGGCGCGACCGCGCCGGCCTGGCGACTGCGCGCCGCGTCCTCCCTCGTGCAGCTGCGCCGCTACGAGGATGCCTTCGCGCAGCTGACGGCTCTTGCCGCGGTGAGCCGCGACCCGGCGGTGCCGTCGCTGCTCGGCGTGGTGCAGTTGCGGCGCGGGTCGACGCCGCAGACGGGCCGGGCCACGTACTATTTCAATCAGGCCGTGGAACGAGAGGCGGCAAGTGCCGATGCCTGTTTCAACCTCGGCTATGCCTACTGGCTCGACAAGGATGCGCTGGCGGCGGCGTACTGGCTGCGGGAAGCCGTGCGCCGCGATCCGGCCGATGGCGATGCCCACTTCGTGCTGGCCGCGGCGCTCGCCGCGAGCGGCGCCGGCCCCGAATCGGAACGTGAACGCGAGCTGGCCCGGCGCCTGTCTGAGCGCTGGGAGAAGGCCGCCGCCGGCGACGCCGTGCCGCGCGGACTCGAGCGCCTGCCCGAGTACTCACGGCCGGCCGCGAGCGGCCTCGAATCCACGCTGAACGCCGGCGTGCAGCGCGATCAGCGGGCGCTGGCGGCGTTCCACCTCGACACCGCCAGGCGGGCCTTCGAGGCCGGCCGCGACCAGGAGACGATCCGCGAGACGCAGCGCGCGTTGTATCTCACCCCCTACGACGTCGAGGGGCTGCGGCTGCTCGGCCGCGCTCAGGCGCGGAGCGGCCTGCTGCAGGATGCCATCAGCGCGCTCAAGATCGCGATCTGGAGCCAGGAGTCGGCGGCGGCGCAGGTCGAGCTGGGCGAGCTGCTGCTGCGCGCGCACGATGCCGCCGGTGCGCTGAAGGCTGCCGAACGCGCACTCGTGCTCGAGCCGGGCCATCCCGGCGCTGCTGATCTTGCGGCGCGGGCGCGCGCGGGCCGCGGCCGTGCGTGATACGATCGCCCTTCCTCCTCGCGTGTCAGACATGCCCACGTCCGACGACAGCGTTCGCGAAATCCAGTTGAGCGGGAAGCAGCTCGTCTTCCTCTTCATGGCGGTCACCGTCGTGTCCGTCGTGATCTTCCTGTGCGGCGTCCTCGTGGGCCGCGGCGTCCAGGCACGTCCGGCTGCCACTGCCGCCGACACCACCACGGCGCCCATCGAAGAACCGGCCGACCCGACGGCGCCGGGGGCTCCGGCGCCTGCCGCGCCGCCGAGCGAAGCCACCGCGGTGCCGAATCTCGACTTCCAGAAGCGCCTCGAATCCGAGACACCGGCCGCAGAGACGCTCAAGAAACCGGGTGAGTCGCCGGCGCCTCCCGCGCCGACGAAGACTGCACCCCGCACCACCCCTGAAACACAGAAGCCCGCCGGCGCCGCCCCCACGCCGGCCGCGACGCCCGCCGCGACGCCTGCGGCCGCCGCCCCGGCGCCGCCCAACCCTGCGTTCGTCGAGCCGCGGGGTGATGGCTTCGCCATCCAGGTGGCCGCCCTCAGCGGCCGGGCCGAAGCCGAGGCCGTGGCCGCGCGCCTCAAATCGAAGGGGTATGCGGCGTTCGTGCTGACGTCGCTGCCCGGGCAGCCGTCGGGCTTCAAGGTGCGCGTCGGCAAGTTCAAGGCCCGGGCCGAGGCGGAGAAGGTCGCCACGAAGCTCGAACGGGAAGAGCAGTTCAAGCCCTGGATTACCCGCTAGCCCTCCTCGCCGGCGCGCTGCTCGCGCTGTCGTTCCCGCGCTACGGCCACGCCGTGGTCGCGCTCGTGGCCGTCGTGCCGCTCCTCGTCGCGGTGGCCGGCTGGCGCGGCCGCCCGGGTGATTTCCGCGGCCAGCCGTTTCGCCGCGGCGCCGCCCTCGGCGCCGCCGCCGGACTCGTGCACTACCTCGGCACGATCTACTGGACCGGGGCGGTGGTCGAGACGTTCGGCGGCCTGCCCGGCATCGTCGCCTGGCTGTGCGCGGCGCTGCTGGCGCTCTACATGGCGGCCTACACGGCGCTCGCCTGCGGCCTCATCGGCGCCGCCGTGCAGCGGCTCGGCGCCGCCGGACTCGTGATGGCGCCCATCGCCTGGGTGGCGGCCGAGTTCGCGCGCGGCCATGTGCTCGGCGGGTTTCCGTGGATTCCCCTCGGCAGCGCCGTCGTCACGCTCGTGCCGGTGGCGCAGCTGGCCAGTCTCGTCGGCGTCTACGGCCTCTCGTTCTTCCTGGTCACGCTCGGCACCCTCGTGGCGCTGGCGCTCGCGACTGAAGGACGCACGCGTGTGGCCGCGTCGGCGTCGGCGTTCGTGCTCCTCACCGCCGTCTCGGTGTGGGGCAGTCTGCGGGTGGCCGACGCGCGCCTCACGATGGAAGGGACGCCGCTCACCGTGGGGCTCATCCAGCCCAACATCTCGCAGGACGACAAGTGGAACCGCGCGATGGTGGGCGAGATCGGACGGCGCTTCACCACGCTGACGCGCCGGGCCGTGGCCGACGGCGCCCAGGCCGTGTTGTGGCCGGAATCATCCACGCCGTATCTCTTCAACGAAGACCCGGTGCAGGCCGAAGCCGTGCGCGCCCTCGTGCGCGAGTCCGGCGTGCCGCTGCTCTTCGGCACCGACGAAGTGGAACGCGGCAGTCCCGACAAGTACTACAACTCCGCGTTCGTGCTCGATCCGACCGGTGCCGTCGCCGCCGTCTATCGCAAGATGCAGCTCGTGCCGTTCGGCGAGTTCGTGCCGCTCAAGCAGCTGCTGTTCTTCGTGGCGCCGCTCGTCGAGGCGGTCTCGGAGTTCACACCGGGCGACCGCGTGACGATGCTGCCCATCAACGGGCACATGGCGAGCACGGCCATCTGTTACGAAGTGGTCTACCCGCATCTCATCCGCCGCGCCGTGCTCGAAGGCGCGGAGCTGCTCACGACGATCACGAACGACGCCTGGTACGGCAATTCCTCGGCGCCGTACCAGCACTTCGAACTCGCCGCGATGCGCGCCATCGAACAGGGGCGGTATCTGGCGCGCGCGGCCAACACCGGCATCTCGGGCATCATCGACCCGTACGGCCGGCCCGTCGTGGCCACGCGCGTGTTCGAGGAAGCGGTCGTGACCGCCGAGGTCCGCTTCCTCCAGTCGCGGACGCTCTATGCGACAATCGGAGACGCGGTGGCGATCGCCTCGCTCGTCGTGGCCGTCGCGGCCGCGGCGTGGCTGGCGCTGACCCGCCCCGCGCGATAGGCACGACAAGGAGCAGGGCACGTGGCGCAGGCACAGGACGAGCTGGTACGACGGTCGGGAGATCTGCTCAAGCGAGCCGGTGATCTCCGGAGTTATCTTTGACCGGGCTACCGCGACCGACGAACTCGCCACGCTCGAAGCCCGCATCTCCGCGCCCGACTTCTGGAAGGATCAGGCGGAAGCCCAGAAGGCCCTGCAGCGCCGCCGCCGTCTGAGCGAAGACGTCGAGCTGCGCGACTCGCTCGGCCGCCGCATCGGCGATCTCGGCGTGCTGCTCGAATGGGCGGGCAGCGGCGAAGACGTGGCCGCCGATCTCGAACGCGGCCTGAACGAACTCGAGCACGAAGTCGACACCGCCGAGACCAAGAAGATGCTCTCGGGCGAACACGACAACTCGGCGGCGATTGTCACGATCCACCCGGGCGCCGGCGGCGTCGACTCGCAGGACTGGGCGGAAATGCTGCTTCGCATGTACCTCAAGTGGGCCGAGAAGCGCGGCCTGCGGCGTGAGGTCATCGACTACCAGCCCGGCGAAGAGGCCGGCCTCAAGAGCGCCACCATCCTGCTCGAAGGGGACTACGCCTTCGGCCTGATGTCGGCCGAAGCCGGGGTGCACCGGCTCGTGCGCATCTCGCCGTTCGATCAGGCGGCGCGCCGCCACACCGCGTTCGCGTCGGTCTACGTGTGGCCGCAGATCGACGACGACATCGACATCGAGATCGCCGACAAGGACCTGCGGGTCGACACCTACCGGTCGAGCGGCGCCGGCGGCCAGCACGTCAACGTGACCGATTCGGCGGTGCGCATCACGCACCTGCCGACCGGCATCGTCGTGTCGTGCCAGAACGAACGCTCGCAGCACAAGAATCGCGACGTGGCCATGAAGGTCCTGCGCGCCCGGCTCTACGACCTGCGCCTCAAGGAGCAGCAGGCGCGGCTCGACCAGATCGGCGGCGCCAAACGCGACAACGCCTTCGGCAGCCAGATCCGGAGCTACGTGCTGCAGCCGTACCAGATGATCAAGGACCATCGCACGAAGATGCAGGTGGGCGACGTACATCGCGTGCTCGACGGCGAGCTGGACGCGTTCATCAAGGGCTACCTGATGGCGAAGGCCGCCGGCACGCTCGGTCAGGCGACGCCCGACGACGACGAGTAGCGGCGTCGATACCGGGGCGGACGCGCCCCGATGTGTCAGCGGCTCGGCTGCGTGCCGGTGATGAACGCTTCGGTGATGGCCTGCGGGGTGCCTGGCTCCACCGGCTGACCGGTGGCGCGATCGACGGGCACGAACACGATGTTGCCCGGCGCCTCGAACTGCGGCGGGTTCCCGCGATCGCGTCCCTCGAGGTGCGCGCGCATGATGTCGATCCAGATCGGCAGCGCGGCGGTCGTGCCCGTCTCGCCGTTGCCAATCGGCTTCTTCTCGTCGTAGCCGAGCCAGACGCCGAGCGTGATCTCCGGATCGAAGCCCATGAACCAGGCGTCGGTGTAGTCGTTCACCGTGCCGGTCTTGCCGGCGAGCGGCCAGTCGAGCGCCGCCGCCGACGCCGCCGTGCCGCGCTGCACCACGCCGCGCAGCAGGCTCGTCATCACGTAGGCGGTGTCGGCGCGGATGGCATCGCGGGCGACCGGCGTGTGTTCCTCGAGGGTGACGCCTTCGCGGTCGGTGACCGAGAGCACCTGCGTGGGCTCCATGCGGACGCCGTGATTCGGAAAGGCGCTGTAGGCCGAGGCCAGCGCCAGCAGCGTCGACTCGCCGGCGCCGAGCGCCGACGACAGATACGGCGGCAGCTCGCCAGGCAGGCCGAAGCGTGTGGCGTACGGGGCCACCTGCGACGGACCGAGCATCTCCATCACGAGCACCGCGGGGATGTTGCGCGAACGTTCGAGCGCGGTGCGCAGCGTGAGGGGACCGTCGAACTTGCCGTCGTAGTTGCGCGGCGTGTAGGGCGGCTGTCCGGCGCCGGCATCGAACGCGTGCGGTTCATCGACGAGCACGGTCGCCGGCGTGAGGCCGCGGTCGATGGCCGCGGTGTAGAGAATCGGCTTGAAGGTGGAGCCGATCTGCCGCAGCGCCTGGGTGGCGCGGTTGAACTTGCTGCGCTGGAAGCTGAAGCCGCCCACCATCGCCAGCACGTCGCCGGTGCGGTTGTCGAGCGCCACCACCGCACCTTCGAGGAGCGGCGTCTGTTCGAGGCGCACCGTCGCCGTCTTCGCGGTGGCGTCCACCGTCAGGAGCTCGACGTCCACGAGATCGCCCGCGGCGGCCACTTGCGAGGCGTGGGTGCGCCGCGTCCACTGGAAGCTCTCTTTCGTGAGTTCCGCATGCAGCGGTCCGATGCGCAGCAGCGCGTGCCCTGGCGTGACGCCCGCGGCATCCACGCGCTCGACGATAGCCGGCACGATGTCGCCAGGGGCGAGCGTCCGGTTCCAGCGTTCGTGGCGATAGGCGGCGATGGCGTCGCCGGTGGCCACCGCCTTGGCATGGGCGCGCCGGAAGCCCGTGCGGCGCTTGTCCACGCGGCGCAGGCCGGTGTCGAGCGCGCGCGTGGCGATCCGCTGCAGGCGCGGATCGAGCGGTGTCTTCACGGTGAGGCCGCTTTCGTAGAGCTGCTGCGCGCCGTAGCGGGCTTCGAGGTGTTTGCGGACCTCCTCGAGGTAGTAGGGCGCAAACGACGACTCGCGGGCCGGATCACCGCGGGTCACGATCGGCCGTGCCTTGGCCGCCGTCGCGTCAGCCGCCGGGATGTAGCCTTCGGTCGCCATGCGGTCGAGCGTGTAGTTGCGGCGGCGCAGCGCCGCGTTCATGTTCACGTAGGGGCTCTGCCGCGCGTTGCCCTGCAGGATGCCGGCGATCATCGCCGCTTCCTCCACGGCGAGATCCTTCACGGGCTTGCCGAAGTAGAGCTGCGCGGCGGCTTCGACGCCGTAGGCGCCGTGGCCGAAGTACATCTGATTGCAGTAGAGCGTGAAGATCTCTTCCTTGGTGTAGCGCTTCTCGATCTGCACCGAGAGCAGCAGCTCCTTCACCTTGCGTTCCCACGTCTTCTCGTCGGTGAGGAAGAGCTTCCGCGCGAGCTGCTGGGTGAGCGTGCTGGCGCCGCCCGCCTTGCGCATCTCGATCACGTTGGTGACGACGGCGCGGACCAGGCCGGTGATGCTGAAGCCGAAGTGTTCGAAGAAGCCGGAGTCTTCGGCCGAGAGCACCGCCTGGCGCATGACCGGCGGGATCTCGTCGTAGCGCAGCACGACGCGGCGTTCGGTCGCGAACTCGCCCACGATGCTGCCGTCACGGCCGACGACGCGGGTGATCGTGTCGGGCTGGTACTGGTCGAGCGCCGAGATGGCAGGCAGATCGTCTGAATAGGCGAAGAGCACGCCGCTCGCCGTGCCGGCGAGTGCGGCGCCGACGAAGAGCAACGTGAGGCCGGCGTGTCGCGCGAACGTGGGCAGGGCAGGCATGGCGGTGGTCGCGTGTGGCGGACGTTGTTATTGTGCCATCACGCCGCCCAGCGGGCGCGACGTGTCAGCCACGGCGTCGTGGGCGGCCCTGGCCGGTCGAGCCGGCGCTGCCGGTTGCTCCGTCGCCGCCCGGCGGACGACGTTCGCGCGGCGCCGCGGCCGGGGCGCCGCCGCGTGGCCGCGCTTCGCCACCGGCTCCGGACCCGGCGCCTTCACCGCCCGTTCCGGCCCGCGGCCGCGCCCGGGACGGGCTCGCCGCGGGTTCCACCGGCGCGCTCGGCGCTGGAGACGGCGGCGGCTCGACGCGGGGGGGGCGCACGGGCGCGCCGACGGGCGCCTGCTCGCGGGGACCACGACGCGGTGCGGCCGGGCCGCCGTAGGCCCCGTGGGCCGGCGCCGGCGCCCACTCGCGTTCGCGGATTCCGGGCGCGCCCGGCGCGGGATCGACCGGTGGCGCATCCATCGGCCGGCGGCGGGGCGCACCGGCCGGCGGCGTGCGTTCCTCGCGCGGGGTGGCCCCGGGCGGCTGATACGCGATGGGCGGCATGATGCCGCCTCGAGGCGCCGCCCGCGGTCCGGGCGGCATGGCGCGACGGCCGGGCCGCACGGCAAAGCGGTCTCCAGGGCCGGCGGGCCCGCGCGGGCCGATCATCTGCGACACGAACCCCCCGAGCACCGGTCCCGGCAGAGTCCGGGGATCCGCGAGATCGCGATTGACCCAGCCGCGGCGTCCGAACGCGTGACGAGGGAGGATCGACCACGTCGAGGCGAAGAGACCGCCCGGGCCGAGGCGCGCGCCGACCGAGAAGTCCACGAGCGGACGGCGGTCCCAGCCGAGCGGCGACCAGGCCACGTGATCCGCGGCCACCGCCCAGCCCACCCAGGCCGGGCCCCACGCCCGGTGCGGAATCCAGTACCAGCCGCGCGCGGCGTGATGGCCCCAGCGTCCGTAGTGGTGCACGGGCCACGCCCAGCGCTGCGCGTCGATCCACGTCCAGCCGTAGCGGGTGAAGCGCCACGCGCCGTACTGATAGGGACGCCAGCCCGCTCCCGCGGCGGGAAACCAGACGGGGCCGTACGGGGCCATCGCGGACCACTGACCGTTGGCGGCGAGATCGGCCGCCCATGGCTGCACGGGCGGCGGCAGCGCCGCATGCGCCGCGGTAGTGGCGCGGTGGATGCGCTGGTCCGACCAGTCCACGAACGCGTCGCGCGGCGTGCCGCGTTCCCAGCGGGGACGCGGATCGCGGGGATCGACGCGCAGCACGTCGTCGGCGCCGATCGGCGTTTCGGTGTCGCCGGTGAGAAGGGCCGCGTGACCGGCCACCACCGCAATCACGGTGTCGCCGTCGAGGTCCGCGGCGCTGAGGTCGTAGACCCCAGAGGCGGCCAGGCGCACCGGGCCGGCCGGCGAGGCCAGATAGAGGGCCTCGATATCGGCGGGCGTGTGCACGCGAAGCCGTCCGCGGACGAGCCGCAGACGCACGCCGAGATCGACGCGCAGGTCGGATTCGCGATCGACGTGCGCCACGCTGCCGTCGTCGACGATGAGTTCGGCGCGGCCCTCCCCGGTGACGAGGCGGTCGTCTTCTTCGAGCAGGTCGGGCACCTGCGCCGCCTGCACGCCATCGGGCCGCACGAGATCGACGCGTCCCTCGGCGTAGGCGAGGCTGATCGGCGCCGGCCCATCCGGGGCGGCCGGATCGGCTGACATGGCGGGGAAGGAGGCTGAGCCGGGAGGCTGCGCCGCGGCCGCCGCGGCACAGGCCAGACACCCCAGCAGAACGACGGGAGCAATTCGGTGAACGCGCACGGGCGACCTCCACCCGACGGAACTGGCGGCACGCACCGGAACGTCGGCTCCGGCGCGCGCGGGCTGGCCCGGTCAGTATAACAACCGCTTTCGGGAGTGACGCCGCGTGAGAAGTTGACAGTCCGACACTCAGATTCCATACTGATAGCGGCCATGGACTTCTACGTCGTGCTGGGCGTGCGACGGGAGGCGAACGACGGCGATATCCGTCGCGCCTACAGACGTCTCGCCCGTCAGTACCATCCCGACATCAATCCCGGCGATCGCGAAGCGGCGGCCCGCTTCCGCGACATCGCGGCCGCGTACGAAACGCTCGTCGACCCGGCCCGCCGCCAGCGCTACGACGCCGGTGAACTCACCGCGCCCGGATCGGCGGATGCCGGCTTTGCCGGCTTCGACTTCTCGCCGCAGGTGCATGCGGAGCCGTCGACCACCTTCGGCGATCTCTTCGCGAACGTCATCGTCGGCGCCCCCGATCGGCGGCCGCGCCGCGGCGCCGACGTGCACGTGCCGGCGACGGTCACGCTCGAGGACGTAGCGCGCGGCACGACCGCCCGCGTCACCGTGGCGCGGCACGTGCCGTGCCGGGTCTGCGCCGGCGCGGGCGTGGCGCGCGGGGCGCGCGCCGCGTGCCCGGCGTGCGAGGGCCGCGGCACGACGCGCGTCGCCCGCGGCCACATGGTGTTCACGCGGCCGTGCGAACGCTGCGACGGCACCGGCCAGCGCGTGCGCCAGGTGTGCCTGGCCTGCGACGGCGCCGGCAGCGAACCACGCAGCGACGTGCTCGACGTGCCGGTGCCGGCCGGCGTGCTCGACGGCGCCGTCGTCTGCGTCGAGGGCATGGGCCATGGCGGTCTCTTCGGCGGTCCGCCGGGTGATGCCTGCATCGCCATCGCCGTCGCGCCGCATGCGCTCTACCGCCGCGACGGCGACGACCTGTTCGTCGAGGTGCCGGTGGCCGTGCACGAAGCGGCGCTCGGCACGCGGGTCACGCTGCCGATGCTCGACGGCGCGCCGGTGCGTCTCAAGGTGCCGCCCGGCACGCAGTCGGGGCAGCGCTTCCGCCTGCGCGAGCGCGGGTTGCCGTCGGCCCGCGGCGGCGCGCGCGGCGATCTCGTGGCCGAGGTGCGCGTGATGCTGCCGCGCGTGCTCGATGAACGTTCGAAGGAGCTGCTGCGTGAATTCGGGCGGCTCCAGACGGACAGCGTGCGCGACGCGCGGTTCCCGGTGCACGAGGAGCCCCAGTGATGGCCAAGCGACCGAGCGGCAAGTCGTTCTACATGATCAGCGTGGTGTCGCAGAAGTACGACATCCACCCGCAGACGCTGCGCCTCTACGAACGCGAAGGCCTGCTGATGCCGTCGCGCACCGAGGGCAACACGCGCCTCTATTCCGACGAGGATCTCGCGCAGCTCGAAACGATCCTGACGCTGACGCGCGATCTCGGCGTGAATCTCGCCGGCGTCGAGATCATCCTCAACATGCGGCGCAAGATGGAGCGCATGCAGGGCGAGGTCAACGAGTTCATGGAATACGTCAAGCACGAACTCGCGCGCGGCATCGGCGACTGGGAGCAGCGTCTCGGCACGGCGCTCGTGAAGTCGTCGCCGACCGATCTCGTCCGCCGTTCCACCGCGCCACCACCACCGGTGGAGGTCAAGCCGGTGGCCGCACGCAAGCCGAAATAGACGCCGCGTGGACGGTATACAATCGTCCCGCGATGGCGTGTGAGCAGTGTCACGACAGTTACTGGGTGTCGGAAGTGGTCGAGGGCGTCGAACGCGTGCGGCGCTGCGACTGCTGGCGCCAGTCGATCGCCGGCCACCAGCTCACACATTCGCGGATCCCGCGGCGCTATCTGCACTGTCAGCTCTCGAACTTCGAACAGACCGTCGACTCGCTGCGTGAAGCGCATCGCCGCGCCCGCGCCTTCGTCGAGGCGTTTCCCGCGGTCGACAAGGGCCTGCTGCTACGCGGCCGCCACGGCGTCGGCAAGACCCATCTGGCCGTCGCCATGCTGCGCGAGATCATCGCCAGCAAGGGCGCCCGCGGCTACTTCTACGAAACCCGCGAGCTGCTGAAGCTCGTCCGTGACACCTTCGCGACGGCCGGCGAATCCGAGATGGACGTGCTGCGTCCGGTGCTCGATGCCGACATCCTCGTGCTCGACGATCTCGGCGCCGAGAAGACGTCCGAGTGGGTGCAGGAAACGCTCGGGCTCGTGGTGAATACCCGCTACAGCGAGCGCCGGCCGACCATCTTCACGACCAATCTCGACGACACCGCCGACACCACCAACCCCAACTCGATGTACGTGCAGCTCGGCGCGCGCACGCGTTCACGGCTCTTCGAGATGTGTCACTGGGTGGACATGGAAGGGCCCGACGTCCGCGAAGTGGGCAGTCCGAATCCCACGCCCGCCGACATCGCGCGCTACAACCAGCAGTCGCCGCTCTCGGATCGCAATCGCAAGGCCGGCGGCATCCCCGATCGCGCCAAGGGCATGGCCCGCGCGTCGCTGCGTCCGCGCGGCAACGCCGATGTCGCCTGGTCGGGCGGCAAGGGCGGATCGGGCTAGGACGCCCCGCCCGTGGCCGGCCTCTACGTGCACGTGCCGTTCTGCGCGGCCATCTGCCATTACTGCAACTTCACGCGCGGCCTGCTCGACGAGGCCGTCAAGGCGCGCTACGTGCGCGCCGTCGCGGCCGACATCGCGCGACGGGGAACCGGCGCGCCGATCGAGTCGATCTTCTTCGGCGGCGGCACGCCGTCCCTGCTCACGCCGGCGGAAGTCGGCACGGTCGTCGAGGCCGTGCGCGGCGCCTTCGCGCTCGCGCCCGATGCCGAGATCACGCTCGAGGCCAATCCCGAGAGTGTCACGGTCGCGCAGACGGCCGGCTATCTCGAGGCCGGCGTGAACCGCGTCAGCCTCGGCGTGCAGTCGTTTCGTGACGAGGAACTGACACGGCTCGGCCGCCTGCACTCGGCGTCGCGTGCCGTCGCGGCGGTGCAGGACCTGCGCGCGGCCGGCGTCACGAACCTCAGCCTCGACCTGATGTTGTGGCTGCCGGAGCAGACCCGCGCCCATCTGCGCGAGTCGATCGCGCGGCTCATCGAGGTCGGGCCCGACCATGCGTCCGTCTACCTGCTCGAGGTCTATCCGAACTCGCCGCTCAAGGACACGATGGCCCGCGGCGGGTGGGTGGTGGCCTCGGACGACGAAGCCGCCGACATGTATCTCGACACGATGGAGACGCTCGAGGGCGCCGGCTTCCGGCAGTACGAGATCTCGAACGTGGCGCGGCCGGGGCGCGAGAGCCGCCACAACCTGACCTACTGGCGCGACGGCGACTGGTTCGCGTTCGGCGCCGGCGCGCACGGGGCCGTGGACGACACCCGCTGGCGCGTCGTGAGCGGCACGACCGACTACATCACGCGTGTCGAGGCCGGCGAGGACACCGCCGCCGAGCGCTGGCCGCGCGATGCGGCGGCGCGCTGCGAGGAGGCCCTGTTCATGGGCCTGCGGCTCGCCGAGGGCCTCGATCTGTCGCGCATCGCCGCGCGGTATGGCGTGGATGTCTGGGCGCGATTCGGAGCGGCGCTGCAGCCATTTGTCGAGGCGGGGCATCTCGTACACGAACCAGGCCGCCGGATTTTCTTGACGCGGCCGGGGATGTTGGTGGCTAATGACGCCATGACTGTGTTCCTCGACGCGGGAATGCGGTAGAGTATCGGTCTTTCGCCGTAGGAGGCTTTGCAATGCTTCGAGGTTTCGGTATGTCTCCGGCCGCGAGCCGGTCGTTCGTGATGGGTGTCGCGCTGTCGGCTGTGATGGTCGCCGCGCCCGCGTTCGCGCAGGATGCCGCTCCGCCGGCCGCTCCCGTGCTGGCCCTTGACGGCGACGCCGCCACCATCACGGTGCTCATCAAGCCCGACAAGACCGCCGACTTCGAAGCGGTGCTGGCCAAGGTGAAGGAATCGCTGGGGAAGAGTGAAAAGCCCGCGCGCAAGGAACAGGCGGCGGGATGGACGGTCTACAAGGCGAACACTCCTGGTCCGAACGGCAACACCATCTATGTCATGCTGATCACGCCGGTCGTGAAAGGCGAGGAATACGACATCAGCCGACTGATTGCCGAGGTGTTCCCGGTCGAGGTCCAGGAGTATTTCCAGAAGTACAAGGACTCGTTTGTCGGCCGTGGGATCACGCCGATGACCAAGCTCATGTCGATGGGGCAGTAGCCCCGTCGGGGTCCGCCCGGACCTCGTCATCGTGAACACCCTCGCTGTGTGGCTGCTGGCGCTCGTGCAGAGCGCCGGCAGCGTTCCTCAACCCCCCGCTCCTGTTCCCGCCGACACGCCCGCGGCGGCCGACCCCGCCCGCATCCTGTTTCCCGCCGGTGTTTCCGGACTCGTCCTCGTGCTCGTGAAGGCCGATCGCACCGCCGACTACGAAGCGCTCATCACTGCGCTCAAGTCAGCGCTGGCGGCCGCGCCCGCGGCCGACCGGCGCGTGGCCGAGGGGTGGCAGGTGTTCAAGGCGCGCGAAGCCGACGCCAAAGGGAACGCCGTCTACGTGCACTGGCTGCCGACGCCTGTGGCCGAGACCGACTACCGGCCCTCGATGCTGCTCGACCGGCTCTCGGCGTCGCTGCCCGAAACCCTGCTCGTGAAGTACCGCGACGCCCTGGCCGCGCCGCCCACCCGGCTCACGCTCGATGCCCTCGCCGCCCTCGGCGTGGCGCCCGGGCCGCCGCCGCGCTGACCCCGCTTAGAATCCGAGCGTGGCGCCGGCGTAGACGCGGTGCCAGGTCGCGTGCCGCGGCGCCCCGCGCAGCCGGAACAGGCGGTAGTCGAGGCGCAGCTTCAGCGGGCCCGCGAGCCCGATCTTCACACCGCCGCCGAGGTTCACCGCCCCGTTGGTTTCCTGCAGGGAGCCGAGCCGTTCGCGGTAGAGTCCGGCGCCGGCGGTGCCGTAGAACTGCATCCCCGAGACGTCGAGCGGCGTCTGTACGAGGATGTTGGCCATGCCGGTCGTGAGCCCCGGTTCGGCGTCGGCGGTCTGCTCGAGGATCTGGGCCGCTTCGACCTCGAATGCGATCACGATGAACCCGGCGCCGGCCGCCGCGCCGCGGCCCAGGTGGACGCCGGGCGTGGGAGACACTCCGAGAAATGCCGTGACATCCGCCCGCGCCGCGGGCGGCGCCGCGAGCACGGCGCACAACACGATCAGAGCCGTTTGCAGGCGGGTCGCCATCGGTGGAGCCTCCAGACCCCAATGATATGATCGAGGTCCGGAATCACCTCCCGATCTCGCCACCATCGCTTTCCGATCCGGACGTTCCCGTGCCCGACTTCTCCCTGACCGACGACCAGCGACTGCTTGCCAGGAGTGTCCGCGCCTTTGCGGAAGCGGAGATGGCGCCGCACGTCCGCGCGTGGGACGACGCCCAGCACTTCCCGCACGAGCTGCTGCCCAAACTGGCGAACCTCGGCCTCATGGGCATCCAGATTCCCGAGGCCCTCGGAGGCGCCGGCATGTCGTCGGTCGACTACTGCCTGGCGCTCGAAGAGCTGGCGCGCGTCGA
>CADEFD010000054.1:0-6453 GCA_902826515.1 uncultured Acidobacteriota bacterium | reverse complement strand
GAAGGCCAGGGCTTCATCCAGACGCTGCAGGTGCTCGACGCCGGCCGCATCGGCATCGCCGCCCTCGCCGTGGGGCTGGCGCAGGGCGCCTACGAATGCGCGCGGAAGTACGCCTTCGAGCGCAAGCAGTTCGGGGTGGCCATCGGCACGTTCCCCTCGATTCGCGAGAAGCTCGTGTCGCACGCCGCGGCCGTGCAGGCGGCGCGTCTGCTGACGCTGCGCGCGGCGTGGCTGAAGGACGAGGGACGGCGGATGACGCTCGAGTCGTCGATGGCCAAACTCTATGCCAGCGAGATCGCCGTGCGCGCCTCCGAAGACGCCGTGCAGATTCACGGCGGCTACGGGTTCGTGAAGGACTACCCGGCCGAGAAGTACTTCCGCGATGTGAAGCTCACGACCATCGGCGAGGGCACGAGCGAGATCCAGCGCCTCGTCATCGCCCGGCAGCTGCTGGCCGCCTGACGTGACCGACCGACCGCCGCTCAGCGCCCGCGTGCTCGCCGGCGATCCGCGGGCCATCGCCCGCGCCATGTCGCTCATCGAGGACGACCACGCCGGGGCACCCGCGCTCATCCGCGAGCTCTTCCCGCACACCGGCCGGGCCTATGTGATGGGCGTCACCGGCCCGCCCGGGGCCGGGAAGAGCACGCTCGTCGACAAGCTCGTCGCCGAACTCCGCAAGGAGGGCGAGACGGTGGGCGTCATCGCCGTCGATCCGACGAGCCCGTTCACGGGTGGCTCGATCCTCGGCGATCGGCTGCGCATGCAGGCGCACATCGCCGACCCGGGCGTCTTCATCCGCAGCATGGCCACGCGCGGGCACCTCGGCGGCCTGGCACCCACGACCTCTGACCTTGCGGTCGTGCTCGACGCGGCCGGGAAGTCCGTGGTGGTCGTCGAGACGGTCGGCGTCGGTCAGGACGAAGTGGACATCGTGCGCACGGCGGACGTCTCGATCGTCGTGCTGGTGCCCGGCACCGGCGACGACGTGCAGGCGCTCAAGGCCGGCATCATGGAGATCGCCGACATCTACGTCGTGAACAAGGCCGACCGCGACGGTGCCGATCGCATGGTGACGTCGATCGAATCGAATCTGGCGTTGCAGGCGTTCGGCGACGGGCAGTGGCGGCCGCCGATCATCCGCACCGAGGCGACGACCGGCAAGGGCGTCGCCGAACTGCTCGCGACCGTCCGGGCCTTCCGCGCGCACACCGAAGCGCAGCGCACCGAGCGGCTGGCGGCGCGCCAGGAATACCGCCTGCGCGATCTGCTGGCGCGGCGTTTCCTCGCGCACGTCGAACGGCACGTGCTGGCGGCCGGCGAGTTCGACGCCTTCGTCGGGCGGATTGCCAGGCGCGAGGTCGATCCCTACACCGCCGCGGCCGCAATCCTCGACCGCGCCCTCGGTCCGGGCGGAGGCAGGCGATGAAGGTGCGGCTCGATCACATCGGCATCGCCGTGGCTGACGCCGCGGCCGCCACGGCCTTCTACCGGGAGCGCCTCGGCCTCGAGGTCGCGCACGTCGAACCCGTCGCGAGCCAGCAGGTCCGCGCCCACTTCCTCCCGGCGGGGGAGTGCCTGCTCGAACTGCTCGAACCCACGGCCCCCGGTTCGCCCATCGCGAAGTTCCTCGATAAGCGCGGGCCCGGCCTGCACCACGTGGCGCTCGCGGTGGACGACATCCACGGTGCGCTCGCGGAACTCAAGGCCGCCGGCGTGCGCCTCATCGACGAGACGCCGCGCCCGGGGGCGGAAGGGGCGCTCGTGGCGTTCCTGCATCCGTCGGCCGCGCAGGGCGTCCTCGTCGAGCTCAAGCAGCCGGCGGTGGGGGCGCGGGCCGGGCACACGCCCAGCGTGCCGCTCTTTCGCGGACCGGCCCGCCTGCCCTTCGGGGACGTCGAGCTGCTCTCGCTGTCGGACGGCTTCTTCGCGCTCGATGGCGGCGCGATGTTCGGCGTGGTGCCGCGCACGCTGTGGGAAAAGAAGCTGCCGCCCGATGACAAACACCGCATTCCGCTCGGCATGCGGCCGCTCGTCGTGCGCGGTGAGCAGACCGTGCTCATCGATGCCGGATGCGGCGACAAGATGGACGCGAAGAGCGCCGCCATCTACGGGCTCGATCGCACGTACCATCTGACGCACGCGCTGGCCGACGCCGGGCTCACCGTCGACGACATCGACATCGTGATTGCGAGCCACCTGCACTTCGACCACATCGGCGGCTTCACCGAGCGCGCGGCCGACGGCCGCATCGTGCCGCGCTTCCCGAAGGCGCGTTACCTCGCGCACGCCGGCGAGTGGCACGACGCCACACATCCGCACGAGCGCAACCGGGCCAGCTACCTGCCCGAGAATTTCATGCCGCTCATGGACGCCGGCGTGCTGACGCTCGTCGACGACGGCGCCGAACTCGCGCCCGGCATCCACTTCCGGCGCTCCGGCGGCCACACCGCCCATCATCAGGTCGTGACGATCGCCTCAGGCGGGCGCACGGCCGTGTTCGCGGCCGACATGTATCCGACTGCGGCGCATCTGCCTGATCCGTGGGTGATGGGCTACGACCTCTACCCGGTCGACACGCTGGCCTTCAAGCGCGCGTTCGCGCGCGAAGCCATCGCCGGCGAATACCTGGTGTTCTTCGAACACGACCCGTCGATGGCGGCCGGCATCCTGCGCGAGCAGGACGGCCGGCGCACCGTCGAGCGGATTCTCTGACCCCATACCGAGGCGCGATGCACGCAGAGATTGGAATCATCGGCGGGAGCGGGCTGTATGACATGGCGGAGCTCACGGAACGCCGGGAGCACGTCGTCTCGACGCCCTTCGGCGAGCCGTCGGGCCCGTACGTGCTGGCGACACTGCGCGGGAAGCGCGTGGCGTTCCTGGCGCGGCACGGCGCCGGGCACCGGCTGATGCCGAGCGAACTCAACTACCGCGCCAACATCTTCGGCTTCAAGGCGCTGGGCGTCAGCCACATCCTCTCGGCGAGCGCGGTCGGCAGCCTGAAGGAGGAATACCGACCGCTCGATCTCGTGTTCCCCGATCAGTTCCTCGATCGCACGTTCAACCGCGTGGGCACGTTCTTCGGGAACGGCCTCGTGGCGCACGTCGGCTTCGCCCACCCGCTCTGCGAGCGTCTGCGCGGCCTGGCGGCCGACGCGGCGGCGGCCATTGGCGCCCGCGTGCACCGGGGCGGCACCTACGTGTGCATGGAAGGGCCGCAGTTCTCGACGCTCGCCGAGTCGCGTCTCTACCGCTCGTGGGGCATGGACATCATCGGGATGACCAACCTGCAGGAAGCGAAGCTCGCCCGCGAGGCCGAGATCTGCTACGCCACGATGGCCCTCGTGACCGACTACGACTGCTGGCATCCCGACCACGATGCGGTGACCGTCGAGATGGTCATCGCCAACCTGATGGAGAACGCGAAGACCGCGCAGCGGGTCATCGCCGACACCGTCGAACATCTCGGCGCCGAGCGCGCGTGCGGCTGCAAGGACGCGCTCGGCACCGCTATCATCACCCGGCCGGACGCCGTGCCGGCGAACCTGCGCCGCGACCTGGCGCCAATCGTCGGCCGTTATCTGCCCGTGACCGACTGACCCACCGGTCGGCGTCGGCATCCCGCCACGCCGCCCCTGGAACCCTGACCCCGAGCCCCGGATCCCGAGCCCCGCCATGAAGCTGATTGTCACCGGTTCGATCGCGTTCGACTACCTGATGTCCTTCCCGGGCAAGTTCACCGAGCACCTGCTGCCCGAACACATGCAGCGGGTGAGCCTGAGCTTCCTCGTCGACACGATGGACAAGCGGCGCGGCGGCTGCGCCCCGAACATCGCCTACACGCTGGCGCTGCTCGGCGAGCGGCCGCACCTCATGGCGACGGCGGGGCAGGACTTCACCGACTACGGGGTGTGGCTCACCGCGGCCGGCGTGGATACGTCGCTCGTGAAGGTCATCGGCAACAAGTTCACGGCCTCGTTCTTCTGCAGCACCGACGAAGCGAACAACCAGATTGCGTCCTTCTACACGGGCGCGATGGCCAACGCCGGCGAGCTGTCGTTCCGCACGGTGGACGGCGTGGCGGCCGACGGCCTCGTCATCATCTCGCCGAACGATCCCGAAGCCATGGTGCAGTACGCGGAAGAGTGCAGCACCATGGGCATCAAGTACATCTGGGACCCGGGCCAGCAGTGCGCCCGCATGGACGGCGCGCAGCTCAAGGACGGCATCGTCGGCGCGCACATCGTCATCTGCAACGACTACGAGTTCGAGCTCATCCGGCAGAAGACCGGCATGCAGGAGGCCGACGTGCTGGCCGTGGCATCGACGCTCATCATCACGCGTGGCGAACACGGCAGCACCGTCATCACCCGCGACAGCCGCATCGACGTGCCGGCCGTGCCGCCCGATCGGATCGTGGATCCCACCGGCGTCGGCGACGCCTTCCGCGGTGGCCTCATGAAGGGGATCGCCAGCGGCCGTTCGCTCGAGGTCTCGGCGAAGATGGGCAGCGTGGCGGCGACGTGGGCGCTCGAGCACCTCGGCGGCACGAGCCACGCCTACACCTGGCCGGAGTTCGTGCAGCGCTACGAAGCGCACTTCGGGGCGATTGGATAGCTGATCGCCCCGTCTCGCCGAAGCGCCGCGTAGCGGCGCGAAGGCGGGCCGCCCGGGCCCCGAGCCCCGAGCCCCGGTCCTTACGACACCCCCGCCGCGAACCGCGCGCGGGCGGCGGCGACGATGCGCGCGTACTTGGCCTGCTGCAGCTGGTATTCGGTCTGCAGCAGCGCCACCTGCGCGTCGGTCAGTTCCGCCGACGTGATGACGCCGTTTTCGTACGACACCTGCGCGATGCTCACGCTCTCGCGGGCCAGTTCGAGCGCCTTCTGCTGCGTCGTGACGACCTCGGTGGCCGCCTCGAGGTCCGTCCACGCGGTCTCGAGTTCGAGCCTGCCGTTGTCGAGTGCCGCCTTCAGCCCGTGTTCCGCCTGGCGTACCTGCGCCTCGGCGGTGTGGCGGCGGGCCGCGGCGCCAGGCGTCGCGAGCAGCGGCAGGCGCAGGGCCACGCCGAACGTGTAGTTCTGGTTCGACTGCCGCAGGAGCCGGGTCGCCTCATCGTTCTGATACGCGACATTGCCGATGAGCGAGACCGTCGGCTTCCAGTCGGCGTTGGCGAGTGTCACCGCATAGGAGGCGATCTGGCGCTGCGTTTCGAAGGCGCGCAGGTCGGGACGGGTCGGGAGAGAGGTGGCCAGCGCGTCCCGCGAATCCGGTGCCGGCACATCGTCGAGCGTGCCCTGGAGCTGCAGGCGCTGCGACTGCGGCAGCGCGAGCAGCGTGCGGAGCGACTGGTGCGACTGGTCCACGGCCGCCTGATACTGGATGCGCCGGGCCCGCGCGTTGGCCAGATCCACCTCCGCGCGCAGCACGTCGAGGCGCGCGACTGAGCCGGCCTCGAATCGCACCTTCGCGAGTTCGAGCTGGCGCGTGGCGAGTGCGATGCCTTCCTCGGCGACACGCACGCTCTGCTCGTTCATGAGCGCCGCGAAGAACGCCTGCACGACGCGCAGGTGCAGCTCCTGCCGGGCGCGTTCGAGCCCGAGGGTCGAGCCCTGCAGGGCGGCGCGCTGAATCTCGCGGCCGGTGGTCAGGCGTCCGCCGGCATAGAGCGCCTGCGACATCTCGAGCTGCATCACGTTCTTGCGGACGAACGCCGCCTCGAAGCGCTGTTCCTCCGGTCCGAAGACGCCGGGCGGGATGACGATCTCGGGGAAGCGCTGCAGCGGCTGGTACTGGTAGCTGAGCGAGGCGCTCGGCAGGAACGCCGCCGACGCTTCCGCCACCCGCGACTCGCTGGCCTTGACGCCTTCCGCCGCCACCTGGAGCGCTTCGTTCGAGGTCAGCGCCCGTTCGAGGGCCTGGTCGAAGGTGAGCGTGAGCGGCGCCGGCGCCGGCGTCTGGCCGTAGGCCGTCGACGTGCTCCAGACCCAGCCGGCCAGCGCGAGCAGCACGACGAGGCCGGCGATGCGTGTGGCCTGGCCGAGCCGCGGGCTGGCGTTCCCGGCGCGCCATGCCGCGAAGCGGGCGGTGAGGCGCGACAGGATGAGGTACGCGACGGGCACGACCAGGAGCGTCAGCGCCGTGGACGTGATGAGACCGCCGATCGTGGCAATCGAGATCGGCGCGCGGAACTCGGAGCCCTCGCCGGTGGACGCCGCCGACGGCCACATGCCGAAGATCATGGCGAAGGTGGTCATCAGAATCGGGCGCAGGCGGATGGGGCCGGCCTTGAGGATGGCGTCCTTGACCGACAACCCCTCCTCGCGATGGTAGTGGTTGGTCAGATCGACGAGCAGGATCGCGTTCTTCGTCACGAGGCCCATCAGCATGACCATGCCGATCATCGCCGGCATGCCGATGTTGTTGCCGGTCACCAGCATGCCGAGCAGC
>CADEFD010000053.1 GCA_902826515.1 uncultured Acidobacteriota bacterium | reverse complement strand
TAGTTGCTGTAGGCGCGCAGGAAGCGGACCTGCCGCGGCTCGTCGCCGTCGAGGCGCAGGGCCCGGTCGCGCTGCTCGCGGCGGTGCAGCGCGTGCAGCCAGCCGCCGAGGTAGCCGCCGCCGGAGACGGTGGACACGTAGTCGATCGACGGGAAGAGGCCGAGGCGGGTCAGCGCCTGCACGAGGCCCAGTGCGAAGGTCGCGCTGCGGATACCACCCCCCGAGATGGCGAGGCCGATCTCCGGCAGGCGGCCGATCCGCGCCTGCTCGCGCGCGTGCACGTCGGCCGAAGAGCGGGGCGGGGCGGACTTGGGGGGCTCGTCCATGACAACTGCGTCCTCGATCCGGCTGACGGGCCGGCGTCCACCTGAATGGACGGTCACTGTGCCCTTGATTCGACGCGGATTCAACCTTTCGCTCACGGCTCCGGTCCGACCGGGCATGAGGCGCCTCCTGCCGCTCGCCGCCGTCCTGGCCGCCGTGATCCTCGCGCCGGCGCTCCTGGCGCAGCCGCGCGGCCCGGCCGCCGTCGAGCGCACGCTCACCCACGACGGCCGCACCCGCACCTACCTGGTGCACGATTTCGCGCGCGAGACGCCGGCGCCGGTCGTCGTCGTACTGCACGGCGGCGGCGGCAACGCCGCAAACGCCGTGCGCATGACCGGCATGAACCGGGTGGCCGCCCGCGACGGCGTCATCGCCGTCTACCCGAACGGCACGGCGGGCCGCGACCGCGGCCGCCTCCTCACCTGGAACGCCGGCCACTGCTGCGCGGCGGCGATGACGAACCGGGTGGACGACGTGGGGTTCGTGGCCGCCATGATCGACGCCCTCGTGGCGACGGGCCGCGCCGACCGCACGCGGGTCTACGTGACCGGAATGTCGAACGGCGGCATGATGGCGCACCGCCTCGGGCGGGAGCTGCCGGGTCGGATTGCCGCGATTGCGCCGGTCGTGGGCGCGGTCTTCGGCGACGAACCGCCGCCGCTGGCGCCAATGCCGGCGTTCGTCGTCGTCGGTGCCACCGACACGGTCGTGCCGCCGGGCGGCGGGTCGCTGCAACTGCGGGCCCTCCTCGGACGCCGATCGGCCGCCGACCACGACGTGGCGCCGGCGATGGCGCAGGCCACCTACTGGGCCGCGCACAACGGCTGCGGTCCGCCGGTCACGACCGAGACGCCGCGGGTCACGACCGCGTCATGGACGCGCTGCACGAGCGGGGCGCCGGTCGTCTTCCACCGCGTGGCCGGCAACGGACACGCCTGGCCGGGCGGCGAGCCCGGGCGGCGCGGCGCCGCCACCCCGGCGGCGGGCTTCGACGCCAGCGACGAGATGTGGGCGTTCTTCAAGGACCAGCGGCGTCGGGCCCGCCCCTGACCGCGCCAGGGTGGCACGTCGATTGTGAGGGGAAGGGATATCCCGCCGTGAGCCGCACGGCGTGCGTCACCTCGTACTGAAAACGGGTAGCGCGTTGCCCACGGTGGGCAGGGACGGTTAACTGCTGACCGGACGCCACCCATGGTTGAGCCGCTCCCCTCCCCCTCCGAGCGGGACGTCGCGCCGACGGCCACCCGTCTGCGCACGGCCGGGGTGGCCATTGCGGCCGGGGCGGCGCTCGTGCTCGTGGGGTCGGCGCTCGACCTCGACGTGGCGCGGAGCCTCGTACCGGGCTGGCGGGTCATGGTGCCTTCGACGGCGCTGTGCTTCGTGTTCCTGGGCACGGCGCTCGCGGTCGGCCCGTCCAGCCGCCGGGGTCTCGCGGCCACCGCGAGCGTGGCGCTCGCCACCGCCGCCGGCGTCATGGCGCTTGCGACCATCCACGAATACGCCACGGGCGCCCGCTCGGGGTTCGAGACATGGGGCGGCCTGTGGACGTTCGACGCCGCGCCGTATGCCGGGCGGATGTCTCCGATGACGAGCCTGGTCCTGCTCACGCTCGCGGTGGCCGTCGGAGCCGCGGTGCTGCCCGGGCGCCGCGCCGTCACCTTTGCCCGCCTGGCGGCCGGCTCGGCGCTCTTTGCCTCGTGGCTCGCCATCCTCGCGCTTTCGGTGGACATGGGCCGGCTCGCCAACGAACCGCGCTTCCCCGGCATGGCCGCGCCGACGATCGTCTTCGTGGTGCTGACCGGCGCCACGGTGCTGGCGCTCACGACGCTGCCCTCGGCGGGTCGCTCCGCCGCGGCGCTCGGTCTGCGCTGGCCGGTGTGGAGCGTCTTCGTGGGCTTCGTCGCCCCGCCGCTGCTCAATCGCGCGCACGCGGCCCTGCTCGACACCGGCGTCATCGAGGCGCAACTGCTCTCGGCAAGCGTCGCGATGGGTTTCTCGATGGTGCTGGCGGTCGGCTTCTGGCGCTACGCGTCACGCCTGGCCGCTGCCCACCGCGCGCAGGCCCGGGTGCTGGCGGAACTCGAAGACCGCGTGCGCGAGCGCACGCGCGCGCTCACCGCCTCGAACGACGACCTGCGGCGGCATGAAGAGACGCTGCGCACGGCCGACCGCCGGAAGGACGAGTTCCTGGCGCTGCTCGCCCACGAACTGCGCAATCCGCTCGCCCCGATCCGCACCGCCGCGCATATCGTCGGCACCGACACGGCGACGCGCGAGCAGCAGCGCCGCGCCGGGGCGATCATCGAACGCCAGGTGGCGGTGATGCGCCGCCTCATCGACGATCTGCTCGACGTGAGCCGCATCACGGCCGGCAAGCTGCAGATCCGGCCGGCGCGGGTGCCGCTCGCCGAGGTGCTCGATCTGGCGGTGGCCACGACGCGTCCGGCCTGCGACGAGTTCGGCCACGATCTCACCGTTTCGGTGCCCGAGACCCCGATCTACATCGATGCGGATTCGGCGCGGCTCGCACAGGCCTTCGGGAACCTGCTGCACAACGCCTGCAAGTTCACCCCGCCGCACGGCCGCATCACCCTCGTGGCCCGGCACGGCGACGACGGCATGGCGGAAGTCACCGTGCGCGACAACGGCATCGGCATCGACCGCGCGTTCGTGCCGCGCCTGTTCGAGAAGTTCGCGCAGGCCGGGCCCGACGTGGGCCGCGCGCAGGGCGGGCTCGGCCTCGGGTTGTCGCTCGTGCAGGGGATCGTCGCGCTGCACGGCGGCACCGTGACGGCCGCAAGCGACGGCCGCGGCCAGGGCAGCACGTTCGTCGTGCGCCTGCCGGCGGCCTCGGCGCCGCTGCCGGCCGCGGTGCCGGCGGCGACGGACGCCGAGCGCCCTGCGCCGCTCACCGCCGTCGTCGTGGACGACAACGACGACAACGTCACGATGCTGGCGGCGCTGCTCGGGCTCGACGGCCACACGGTGCACACGGCGCGCAGCGGCGTGGAAGCGCTTGCCCTGGCCGAGCAGGTGCGGCCAGACGTGATGCTCATCGACCTCGGCATGCCCGATCTCGACGGCGCCGAGGTGTGCCGCCGCCTGCGCGCGACGCCGCTCGGCGCCGGGATGCTCCTCGTCGCCCAGACCGGCTTCGGTCAGGCGCAGGACCGCGAGCGCACGCGCGCGGCCGGCTTCGACGGCCACCTCACGAAGCCCGTCGAGGTCGAGGAGCTGCGGCGGATGCTGACGCAAGCGCATCGATGAGCCACCCGCGCGTCTCGTCCGCGGTGGCGCCGACATGCGCCGCCCCGGCCTCGACGAGCCGGTGAGCCTCCTCGGCCACGCCGGCCCCGCCCCAGCGTCCGACGAAGACCACGAGTTCGGGCCGCGCCTGCTTCAGACGCCTCACGAGGTAGCGCGTGCGGGCGGCCGAGACCGGTGCCAGATCGACGAGGCAGACCATCGCCGGCCGCTGCGCGCGCGCCTGTTCCACGACGTCCGCGGCGGAGGCTCCGGGCAGGGTGTCGACGGTCAGGGGCAGATCGGCCACCACGCTGCTGAAGAGATCGAGCGCCAGGTCGTCGGCGTCGCCGCCCACCCCGTAGCCGAGCAGGGCGAGGGCCGGCGGTGGCGGCGCGGGCCGCTCACCCTCGGCCGGCGCGGCCACGGCCGGCACGGCGGGCTCCACGGCATCGATCGCCATCTCGCGAATCGCGGCGATCATCTGCTGGCGGCCGTCGGGATCGAGCCGGCCCTGCACGTAGTCGGCGCCCGACTGCGCCAGCGCCGGCAGCAGCAGCGCGTCGTGCAGCGTGCGGGCGCCGTCCGCGGCGACGTGCCGCTCGATGAGATCCGCCGCCTCGTTCGTGTCGCGCACGATCAGACGCTGGTAGAAGGCCTGCGCGGGCGTCAGGGCGGATGTATCGGCCATCAGCGTCGCGAGATACTCGAGACCGCGCACGTGTTTGCCGACGACGACCACGCACACGGTGAGCGGAATCGCCATCACGAGCCCCATCGCCCCCCACAGCCACGTCCAGAAGGTGACGGCCACGAGCAGCCCCACCTGCGACACGCCGGCCGCGCCCGCATAGAGCACCGTTTCGAGCACCAGGTTCGTGAAGAGTTCGAGCGCCACCATGAAAGCGAGCACGTAGGCGGGGTGGCGCCAGCCCTCCATCGCCGCAATCGCGATGACGATCGGCGCGACGAAGGCCGCCGCCGGGCCCACGTAGGGCACGAACCGCAGCACGGCGCCGAGCGCCGCCCACACGACCGGATACGGCACGCCGAGCAGCCACAGGCCGCTGCCCGCCACGACACCGTAGATGGCGTTGACGAGCGTCTGCATGAGGAGCTGCCGGGCCACGCGCTGTCCGGCTTCGTCGAGCGCGCGCGTCGTGAGCACGATGTGCCCGTGGCCGATGACGCCGACGATCCGGTCGCGCAGATCACGCCGCTCGAGCAGCATGAAGATGACGAGCGCGATGACGAGGCCGGTCGAGGCGCCCATGCCGAGGGCCGGCCCGAGCATGCCGAATGGCGACTGGTCGGCGGCGTGCTCGGCCACGATGACCCGCGCGGCCCGCGGCTCGCGCGTCGAGGGCGCCAGATCGCGCTGCACCGAGTCGAGGGTCTTCTGGAGTTCGCCCACCGTGCCGCCATCGCGCAGCCGCCGCAGCTGCGATACCTTGGACACGAACGTCGCGCGGTAACGCGGCAGCTCGGTGGCCACGGCGTCGAGCTGGCGCACGAGCATCCAGCCGGCGCCGATGAGCAGCACGAACACGACGCAGACCGCACCGAGCACCGCCGGCACCCGGCCCACGCGGCGTTCGAGCCACGCGACCGGGGGCGACATCACGAACGTCAGCAGGGCCGCGAAGGCAATCGGCACAAGGAACTCGCGCGCCGTCGCCATCGCGGCCACTACCGCCAGCGTGCCGAGCACCGACAGCCACAGGCTCGCCGTGTCGGTGCGGACGGCAGGGTCGCGCGTCATGGCCGGGGGTCCGGGCCGCGTCAGGACACGAGCGCGTCGCGGGCGGCGGCGCGCTGCAACCGGTCGCGTCGCGCCGAGGCGCGCGCGCGGTCGAAGAGCGTCACCGCGTCGTCGCCGTGCACGGGGTAAATCGCGAGACCGACGATCGGGGCACCGCCCCCGGCAGGAAGCGCGCGCACGCGCTCGGCCAGCTGCTCGCCCGCCCGCGGGTGGTCGAGCCCCGACGCCACGACGACGAGGGTGCTGCCCACACGGTAGAGCCGATCGCCGTCGCGCAGGCGGTGCAGCAGCCAGGCATCCGCCGCATCGAGCGTATCGGGGGACGCCGGCAGGGTTTCGGCCGGCGCGAGGTCGGCCAGGCACACCGCCGCCCGCGTGCCCGAGGCCCGCGCGTCGTCGAGGCCGGCTTCGATCGCGCGCAACGCCAGCGCCTCATCGCTGAACGGGACACGCGGCGCGTCGGGCGACGCATCGGCCATCGCGCGCATGAAGTCCGGCGGCGCCGCGAGCGTCACGAATTCGGTGAGTGCGGAAGAGAGGAACGTCACGGGCACCTGCCTTGCGGGCGGGCCGCGTCGAAACGACGGGGTGCGGGAGTCCCCAGAACTCCCGCACCCGCCGGCTCGCCCAGACGACGTGTCATGCCTGGTTGATCGAGGTGACGGCCAGATGCGTCAGGCTGTGATTGGCCTTCTTCTCCTGGTCGAGGATCTTCGAGAGCAGCTCGTGCGCCTCGTCGTGCCCGAGCGCCTTGGCCCACTCGCGCAGCGTGCCGTAACGCGCGATCTCGTAGTGTTCGATCGCCTGGCAGGCGCCGATGACGGCGGCGTGTTTCGCCTGTTTGCCGGTGGCCTCGGCGATGATGCCGTCGCACTCGCGGATGAGGCCGTCGATGGCCTCGCACTTCTCGCCCGACGCCTCCTCGCCGATCGACGTGAACACGCGGTCGAGCATCGTGATCTGCGTCTTCGTCTCGGCGAGGTGCGCCTTGAGGGCGTCCTTGAGGTCCTTCGACGACACCGCCGAGATCACCTTGGGCAGCGCCTTGGTGATCGCGTGTTCGGCGAAGTAGACGTCCTGCAGGGTGTGGTGGAACGCATCGGCCAGCGTTTTCATCGAATCTCCGTCCTACGCCTGGTCGAGGGCTTTGTCCACCTTGCGGCGAACGGTGTCCACGGCGTCCTTGGCGGCGCCGGCGGTCTCCTGCACGCGGCCGGCCACTTCGTCGTCGCGGCCTTCGGCTTCGAGCGCCGGATCGTCGAGCAGTTCGCCGGCCTTCTTCTTCGCCGTGCCCACGGTGCGCGTCACCTTGCCTTCGATCTTGTCCTTGTTCATCTGCCGTCTCCTCGTTGTGATGGCTCCCGTCAGGGAGGTGCGGGGTGTCAGAAGCGGAACGTCACGCCGAGCGTGCCGCGCCAGAAGTTGAAGCCGGTCAGATCGAGATCGACGTCGTCGCTCGAGTCGCTGTCCTGCAGCGAGCGGAAGTAGCGGATGTCGCCGCGCACGCCGACGCGTTCGTTGAACTGGCCAAGCACGCCGCCGCCGACGTTCACACCGAAGCTGTTCTCGTCGAGATCGAAGACGTTGCCGAGGCTGGTCGCCTTCGTGCGCATGATGCCGAAGCCGCCGGCGGCATACGGCCGGAACGACGGACCGCTGCCCGGCGCCGACAGCATGAAGTTCGCCATCACGGTCGAGACATTGCTGTCGTCGATGAGGCCGCTGTCGCTGTCGAAGAAGTTCGGCGTGATCGAGGCGTCCAGTTCGAAGCCGATGGCGCCGGCGCCGAGGAACGCGGCGCTGAGGCCGTAGTTCACCTGCTGTTCAGGCGCGCTGCCGCCGAAGGTCACGCCGAGGTACGGCGTCAACAGCCAGTCGGCGCGCGCCTCGCGCACCGTGGCGGTACTCAGTGCAGCAGTCAGGACACACATCGCCAGCACGTTCGTTCTCATGGGTTCTCCTCACACGGCGGGTCATGGGCAACGCGGTTCCACATCTGGCGACTCCTCGCCACAGTCGCGGCAGAGAGCGGGGGTGACGCGTTCCTCATGGCCTTCAACTTCAAGTCGCGTGCCACGCTGCGAATGCGGCGGCGTGGAATGCGCCTTGCAGACTGAAGGGGCACACGAAGTTCAGAAGGAGGTGCGTGATGCGATGGCTCATTCCTGTCGGTCTGGTGCTGATGCTCGCGGGCGGAGCCGGCGCCGTCGCGGCCTACGTGCAGTCGGCGCAGCCGACTGCCGGTGAGAGCACGAGTGCCAACGGCACGGCCGATGGCGGCGTGCCGGCGGACGATGCCAATCGCAGCAGCGCGGGCTCGCTGATCCTGGCGCCGCTGGCCGGCCTGGCACTCGCGCTCGGCGTGGGCTGCGTCGGCGTCGGCATGGGTCGCTGGACGCATCCGAAGCCGTCGTACGAGCGGCCGGCCAATCCGTGGAACGAACAGCCCGCGGAAAAGGGCGGCCCGCCCGTGGGCCTGGTGTGAACGGTTCGCTCGATGCGGCCGGCATGTCGCCGGCCGTGGTGTGAGACGTGAGGATGAGATGAAAGCACTGGGCGTACTGCTCGTGGTGGTGGGTCTGCTTGGCCTGCTCTACGGCGGGATCTCGTGGACACGCAAGGACACGGTCATCGATGCCGGTCCGATCGAGGTGACCACCGACAAACGCGAGTCGGTGGCGTTTCCGCCGCTGGCTGGCGCGGCGCTGCTCATCGGCGGCATCGTCCTGCTGGCGAAGAAGTAGCGCCGCCCTGGTGGCGCCTCCGCTACGTACTTCGTGGCGGCCTTTCCCCACGCCGGGTGATCCACCGGCCACGCGGACCGCGCTGCTGGCGGCATGTCGGTTGCAGACGTCGGACACACGAGACACCCGCCGGACCCGCGGCAGCCCGTCCGCTCCGGCGGTTTCGCAAGGAGACGACCATGGCGCAGGCACTGAGACAGACTCCCGTGGATCCGCGGCGCGCGGACGAGCGCTACGAGGAGCTGAAACGGATTCTCGAGGCGCGACGCGACGTGCTCGCGCACGAGGTCAATGGCCGCCTGCGCGTGGTGCGCGCCGAACATGAGGCGCGTCCGCACGGCGGCGCCGACTTCGGCGAGATCGCCGACACCGACATGCGCGACGACATCGAGTTCGCGCTCCTCGAGATGAAAGCCGAGACGTTGAACAAGGTGCACGAGGCGCTCGTGCGGCTCGAACACGGGCGCTACGGCTACTGCCACGAATGCGGCGACGAGATCGCGGAGGCGCGCCTGCGGGCCCTGCCCTTCGCGGTGCGGTGCACGCCCTGCGAAGCGATGCGGGAGCGCGACTTCCTGCGCGCCCAGGCCGAAGCGCGCCGCGTCGCCCCGCTGTTCGACGCCCGCGGCTGAGCCGGACAGGACTGCTGGACCTTCTGTGGCTTCCACTCCTGCGTATCGCGCGCGTGGCATCGATCCGGCGCTCGGGCACCTGTGGCGGGCCGCCGTGGCGCCGCCGCCGCACGCCATCCTGGACGCGATGGCCGACGCGGTGTTCGTGGCCGACGGCTATCGGCGCCTCGCCTACATCAACCGCGCGGCCCGCGAGCTGAGCGGCTGGAGCGGCGGCGAGGCGCTGGGCCGGCCCATCTCGCAGTTCGTCGTCGGCGATCACAGTCCCGATCGCCCGGGTTGCCGGCCGTGTCAGATCGTGACGCGGAGCGGCGAGGAACGGCCCGTCGAGGCGAGCATCGCGCGTCTCGCCGACGGCCGTGGCGACGGCCTCATCATCGTCTGCCGCGATATCGGACCCACGGTGGCGCTCTCGGCGCAGCTCACCTACCGCGCGGAGCACGACGCGCTCACCGGCCTCCCCAACCGCAATCAGCTCCTGACGCGGCTCGGTGCGGCGGTCATCGACGCCAGCGGCGCGCGCCACCCGGTGGCGGTGGGCTTCCTCGACATCGACGGGATGAAACGGGTGAACGACACGCTTGGCCACGCCGCCGGCGACGAGCTGCTCGTGGCCGTGGCGCGGCGCCTCGCGTCGTCGGTGCGCGCGGGCGACACGGTGGCGAGGCTCGGTGGCGACGAGTTCGTGGTGGTACTCGGCCGCATCGATGGACCGGCGCGGGCAGAGGCGGTGATGCGCGCGTTGATGCAGACGCTGAGCGCGCCGTATCAGGTGGCCAGTCAGCCGGTGACGGTGGGCGTGAGCGCGGGTCTCGCCTTCTGCCCTGACCACGGCGTCACCCCGGCGCAACTGCTGGCGTGCGCGGATCGGGCGATGTACGACGCCAAACAAACGGGCGCTGGCGTGGCCGTGGCGGCACGCTGAGGCGCGAGACGGAGGGGGTGCCGGTCACGGCCGCCGCGCCTCGCAGGCGGCCTCAGAGCGGGCGATGACGCGCGAAGAGCTGGGGGCCCGCGGGCGAGACGTCGCCGCGCTGGCCTCGCGCCGGCAGCAGTTCCGCCACGCGGCCGTCGTCAGGAAGGTCGAGAATCACGGCCCGCATGTCGAACGTGACGTACGCGTCGGAGTCGGAGCGGTCGTCGTGCGGCCGATGTGTGGCCTCGCTGTTACCCATTGTGTGTGCCTCGTTACCCAGATCCACGCATTCGACGCGCTCACGCTTCTACACTGCAACGCCCGCGCCAGTGTTTCCGCAGGGCACCGCCCTTGCAGCGTAGGAGCACGTGCCGAGGTGGAACGCGTTCTCACGACTCCCCGCGCCTGAGCCGCCGCTGCGCGAGGAACTCCTCGACGCCGCCAGACTGCAGGATTTCGCCCGCGTGCTCGCCACGACGTTGACGAGTGCGCCGCGGCCCCGCCGCGCGCCGTCGCTCGCGCGGCTCGCGGACAACGTGCGCCGGATCGACGAGGCGCACCGGCTGCTGGCGGCCGACGCGCGGCAGCACGAGTTCGTGGGGCCGGCCGGCGAGTGGCTGCTCGACAACTATCACCTCGTGGACGCCGAAGTGCGGGCGCTGCGGCGCGACCTGCCGCGGCGCTTCTACCGGCGCCTGCCGTTCGTGCGCGAGGGTCAGGCGGTGGTCGCGCGCGTCGAGGCGCTCGCGCGTGCCTTCATCCGCCACACCGACAGCCGGGTCGATCGCGGGCCGATGCTCGGCTACCTCGACGCGTTTCAGACGGTGGCGCCGCTCACACTCGGCGAGTTGTGGGCCTGGCCGAGCATCGTGCGCCTGGTGCTGCTCGAGAACCTGCGGCGCCTCGCCGACGGCGTGCTCGCCGCCCGCGAAGCCCGCCGCGCGGCCGATGCCTACCTCGACGCCATCGACGGCCCCGGCGGCTTCCGTGCGCCGGTGTGGCCGGCGCTCGCCCCCGAAACCTTCACGAGCCGCCTCGTGCAGCGCCTGCGTGAGGAGGGCGAGTCGCGCGACCCGGTGGGCGCGGCCATCACCGCGCGGCTCGACGAGCAGGGAACGACGCGCGAAGACGTCGTGCGCGACGACCATCAGCACCAGGCGGCGGCGCAGGTGCTCGTGGCCAACGTCATCACGAGCCTGCGCCTGTGTGCCACGATCGACTGGTCGGCGTTCGTCGAAGCGACGAGTGTCGTGGATCAGGTGCTGCGGCGCGATCCGGCCGGCGCCTACGCGCGGATGGACTTCCCGAGCCGCGACGCCCAGCGCAAGGCCATCGAGGCGCTGGCGCCTTTCGACGGGCTCGGGCAGCAGCGCGCGGCCCAGGCCGCGGTGGATGCCGCGCAGGCCGCGGGCCCGACCGGCGAGCGCACCGCGCACGTCGGCTATCACCTCATCGGCCGCGGCCGCCGCGACCTCGAACGCCGGCTGGGCGTGCGGCCGCCGCTCTCCCGGCGCCTGCGCCGCGTCTGCCGGCGCCGCGCCGGCGTCCTCTACGCGCTGGCCATCACGGCCACGACCGCCGCGCTGCTGGCGCTCGCCGCGCGGGCCGCGCTGGCCGCCGGCGGCTCGGCCGCCGTGCGCGTCGCTCTCGCCGTCGCGTTCCTGCTGCCTGCGCTCGAACTCGCCATCGCGCTCGTGAACCGCGTGGTCACGGCGTTCGTCGCGCCGCACCGGCTGCCGCGCATGGAGTTCCGCGACGGGCTGCCGGAGCACGCGCGCACGATGGTGTGCGTGCCGACGCTGCTCACGAGCCCAGACGGCGTGCAGCATCTGCTCGAGCAGATCGAAGTGGCGGCGCTCGCCAATCCCGATCCGTGCCTGCACTTTGCCATCCTCAGCGACTTCGCCGACGCGGTCAGCCGCGAGACGCCCGGCGATCAGGCGCTCATCGACGCCGCCGTCGCCGGCGTGCGCGCGCTCAACGCCGCCGCCGACGCGCCCGACCGGTTCTTCTTCTTCCACCGCGAGCGCATCTTCAATCCGGCCGAAGGCGTCTGGATGGGCTGGGAGCGCAAACGCGGCAAGATCGAGGAGTTCAACCGCCGCCTGCGCGGCGCCCGCGACACCAGCTACGCGGTGGAGGTGGGCGAGGTCTCGCGCCTCGCCGACGTGCGCTACTGCCTGACGCTCGACGCCGACACGCGCCTGCCGCGCGATGCCGCGCGCACGCTCGTCGGTATCATCGAACATCCGCTCAACCGCCCGCGCATCGACGCCCGCGAGGGCCGCGTGGTCGAAGGCTACGGCATCCTGCAGCCGCGCGTGAGCGTGGCGATGACGAGCGCGTCGAGTTCGCTCTTCGCACGCCTCTATGCCGGGCACACCGGGGTCGATCCCTACACGACGGCCGTCTCCGACGTGTATCAGGACCTCTTCGGCGAGGGTATCTTCACCGGCAAGGGCCTGTACGACGTGGACACGTTCACGGCGGTGCTCGATGGCCGCGTGCCCGAGAACGCCGTGTTGTCGCACGATCTCTTCGAGGGCCTCTTCGCGCGCGCCGGCCTCGTGACCGACGTCGAGGTGATCGACGACTACCCGGCGAGTGTGCTCGCGCACGCACGCCGCCAGCATCGCTGGGTGCGGGGCGACTGGCAGATCCTGCGCTGGCTGTTCCCGCTCGTGCCGACGCGCGCCGGCTTCACGCGCAACCGCCTGCCCCTCGGCGCCCGCTGGAAGATCGTGGACAACCTGCGCCGCAGCCTGACGGCGCCGGCCACGCTCGCGGCGCTGCTCGCCGTCTGGACGCTTGCACCGGCACCGCCCCTGCCGTGGACGCTGGCCGCGCTTGCCGCGCCCCTCGCCCCTCTCGTGCTCCGCGTGCTGAGCGGCCTCACGCGCACGCTGCGGCTGCGGATGGACACCGTGGCGCTTGCGGCCTTCGTCGGCGACCTGCGGATCGACATCGCCCGCGCGCTGCTCGACGTGACACTCGTGGCGCAGACGACCTGGGCGATGCTGCACGCGATCGGCGTCACGCTCACCCGCATGTGGGTCACGCGCCGGCGCCTGCTCGAATGGGAAACGGCGGCCACGAGCGCCGCCCGCGCCAGCGGGCGCACGGTGTGGGGCTTCACCTCGGCGATGATCGCGAGTCCCGTGACGGCGGTGCTGAGCCTTCTCACCGTGGCCGCGTTCCGCCCCGAGGCGGTGCCCGACGCGCTGCCCTTCGTGCTCGCCTGGGTCACGGCGCCGTTCGTGGCCCACGCGCTCAGTCAGCCGGCCGCGGCCGCGCCGCGCGCGCTCGCCGACGACGACCGCGCCTGGCTGCGCGAGGTGGCCCGCGACACGTGGCGGTACTTCGAGCACTACGCGACCGACGAACACCACGGGCTGCCGCCCGACAACGTGCAGTTCGAACCCGATGAACGCGTCGCCGCCCGCACCTCGCCGACCAACATCGGCATGGGCCTGCTCTCGACGCTGGCCGCGCACGACCTCGGGTTCATCACCACGCCGGTCCTGGCCGATCGGCTCGACGCGACACTCACGACGGTCGAACAGCTCGAGAAGGTGAACGGCCATCTGCTCAACTGGTACGACACGCGCTCGCTGGCGCCGCTGCGCCCCGCCTACGTCTCGACGGTCGACAGCGGCAACCTGGCCGGCGCGCTGCTCACGCTGGCGTCGGGCCTCGAGGGTCTGGCGGCGGTCGGGCTCGCAGGCGATCCCGTGTCGCAGCGGCTCGCCGCGCTGGCGGCGCGGGCGCTGCGCATCGTGGACGACACCGACTTCGCGTTCCTCTTCGATACGAAACGTGAGCTCTTCGCGGTGGGCTACCGGGTGGCGGACGAGGAAGGCCCGGGGCGGCTCGATCCGTCGTATTACGACCTGCTCGCCTCGGAATCGCGCCTGGCGAGTTTCATCGCCATCGCCCGCGGCGACGTGCCGCAGCGCCACTGGTTCCGGCTGGGACGTCCGCTCACGGTGCTGCAGGGGCGGCCGGTGCTGCTCTCGTGGAGCGCCACGATGTTCGAATACCTGATGCCGGCGCTCGTCATGCGCGCCTATCCGGAGACGCTGCTGACCGAATCGTGCCGGGCGGCCGTGAAACATCAGCGCGACTACGGCGAGCTGCAGAACACCCCGTGGGGCATCTCCGAGTCCGCCTACGCGGCCGTGGATCGCCACGACACCTATCAATACCGTGCCTTCGGCGTGCCGGGCCTCGGCTTCTCGCGCGGGCTGTCGGACGATCTCGTCGTGGCGCCGTATGCGACGGCGCTCGCATTGCCGTTCGCCCCCCGGGCCGCGGTCGACAACCTGCGCCGCCTCGAGGCCCTCGGTGCGCGCGGACCGTACGGCTTCTTCGAAGCGATGGACTTCACCGACCGCACGCCGGCGCGCGAACACGTGGCGACCCCGCCGCATACCGCCGGCGTCGTCGTGCGCACGTGCATGAGCCACCACCAGGGCATGTCTCTCGTCGCGATCGGCAATGCGCTGCTCGGCGATCTGATGGTGGACCGCTTCCATCGGCTGCCGCTCGTGCGCGCCACCGACCTGCTGCTCCAGGAGCGGGTGCCGCGGCCGCCGGCCGCCTCGGTGCGTCCGTCCGACGACGACGCGCCGGTGCCGGCGCGCGCGGCCACCGTGCCGGTACGCCGCTACCGCACGCCGCACACGCCGGCCCCGCACGCGCAGCTCCTCTCGAACGGGCAGTACGTGGTGGCGGTCACCAACGGCGGCGGCGGCGCCTCGGCGTGGCGCGGACAGGCGGTCACGCGCTGGCGGCGCGATGCCACGTGCGACCCGACCAGCCAGGCCGTGTTCGTGCGCGACGTGCGCAGCGGCGCCTGCTGGTCGGCCGGATATCAGCCCACCTGCGCCGAACCCGACGACTATGTCGTCACGTTCCATCCCGACAAGGCGACGTTCCTGCGCCGTGACGGCGAACTCTCGACGCAGCTCGACATCGCGGTGTCGCCGGAGGACGACGTGGAAGTGCGCCGCATCACGCTGCGCAATCACGGCGCGCGCATGCGCGAGATCGAGGTCACGAGTTACGTCGAGATCGCGCTGGCCGCGATGCGCGACGACCTCGCACATCCGGCCTTCGGCAAGCTGTTCGTGGAAACCGAGTTCTCGGCCGAGAACACGGCGATTCTCTGCCGGCGGCGTCCGCGCCATGGCGGCGAGGCGTTGTGGGCGGTGCACGTGCTCAGTTTCGAAGGCCGCGCGTCGGGGCCGGTCGAGTGGGAAACCGATCGCGAACGTTTCATCGGCCGCGGGCAGTCGCTGGCGGCGCCGCGCGCGCTCGACGGCCGCGCGCTCAGCGGCACGACGGGCGTGGTGCTCGATCCGATCTGCAGCCTGCGCCAGCGCGTGCGCGTGCCGCCGGGCGGTCAGGTGCGCCTCAGCGTCTCGACCGGTGTGGCCCCGGACCGCGAAGCCGCCCTGCGGCTCGCGCAGACGTATCACCATCCGAACGCGGCCTCGCGCACCTTCGCGCTCGCCTTCACCCAGGCCCAGAGCCTGCTGCAGCATCTGGGGGTGACGCCGGAGGACGTGCGCGTCTTCGAACGCCTGGCCTCGCCGCTGCACTACGTGGACGAATCGGTGCGCGCGCCGGCGGCGGCGTTTGCCGGCAACACGCTCGGCCAGGCCGGGTTGTGGCGGCACGGCATCTCGGGCGATCTGCCGATCGTGCTCGTGCGCGTGAGCGACGACGGCCATGGCGCGGCGCTGGTGCGCCAGGTGCTGCAGGCGCAGGAGTACTACCGGCTCAAGGGCCTCGCCTCCGAGACGGTGATCGTGAACCAGCATCCCGAGTCGTACCTCGACGAGATGCAGGCGGAACTGGCCGGCATCCTCGCCGCGGGCCCGTGGCGCACGTGGCAGGGACAACCCGGCGGCGCCTGGCTGCTCCGCCGCGATGCGCTGACAAGTGCCGAGAACGGCGTGCTCGATGCGGTGGCCCGCGTGGTGCTCACGAGCGGCGGCGGCGACCTGCGCGCGCAACTCGACCCGCCGGCGATCACCGCCGTGCCGGAGGCCGACGCGCCGCCGGCCGTGGCCCCGCTCACAGGGGCTGTGCGGGCTGCCGCCGAGGCGGCGGCCGCGGCGCCCGCCCGCGCGCTGCCGGTCGGGCTCGGCCGCTTCGAACGCCGCGGCCGCGAGTTCGTGGTCGACCCGCGCGATCGCGGTGACACGCCCGCGCCGTGGTCGAACGTCATCGCCAACCCCCGCTTCGGCACGGTCGTCACGACCGGCGGCACGAGCTATACCTGGGCCATCAACAGCCGCGAGAACCGCCTCACGCCGTTTGCCAACGATCCCGTGAGTGACACGAGCGCCGAGCACCTGTACCTGCGCGACGACGACACGCGCGAGATCTGGACACCAACGCCGGGTCCGCGCGGCACGCTGACGGCCGCCGAGGTGCGGCACGCTCCCGGGCGCACGAGCTACGCGCGCCTCGCGCACGGAATCGCGTCCACGCTCGACGTGTTCGTCGATCTGGACGCGCCGGTGAAGTGTGCGCTGCTCACGCTCACGAACACCGCGGACGTGGCGCGGCGCCTCGCCGTGGTGCCCTACTGCCAGTGGGCGCTCGGCCCGCCGACCGACGGGCAGCACCTCCATGTCGTGACGCGGTACGACGCCGCGCGCGGCATGGTGACCGCGACGAATCCGTTCAACGAGACCTTCCAGTCGCGGGTGGCCTTCCTGGCGGCGTCACATCCGCCGCGCGCCGCCACCGGCGATCGCGCGGCCTTCCTCGGCCGCCACGGCACACACGACGCTCCGGCCGGCCTCGTGCGCGGCCTCGTGCCGCGTTTCGGCGGCGGTCTCGACCCGTGCGCGGCGCTCGAGATCGGGGTCGCGCTCGGCCCGGGTGAGACGGCGGAGCTCGTGATCGTGCTCGGTCAGGGAGACGATCTCGCGGACGCGGAGGCGCTCGCCGCCCGCTTCGCGCAGGTCGACGGCGCCGCCGAGGCGCGGCGCCGCGTCGAGGCGCACTGGGCGGGACTGCTCGACACCGTGCAGGTGCGCACGCCCGACGACTCGTTCGACACGATGATGAACACCTGGCTGCTGTACCAGACGTTGTCGTGCCGTATCGACGGCCGCACGGGGTACTTCCAGCCGGGCGGCGCCTTCGGCTTCCGCGATCAGCTCCAGGACGTGCTGGCGCTCTGCCATGCCGCGCCCGCGGTCACACGCGCGCATCTGCTGCGGGCCGCAGGACGGCAGTTCGTCGAAGGTGACGTGCAGCACTGGTGGCACGAACCTTCGGGCCGCGGCCTGCGCTCGCGCTGCTCCGACGACCTGCTGTGGCTGCCCTTCGCGGTGGCGGAGTACGTGCGCCAGACCGGCGACGACGCGCTGCTCCACGAAGACGTGCCGTTCCTCGTCGCGCCGCCGCTCGCCGCCGGCGCCGTCGAGTCGTACGACCAGCCGCAGGTCGGGCCCGAGACGGGCACGATGCTCGACCACTGCCGCCGCGCGGCCGACCGCGCGCGGCCGCGTGGTCAGCACGGCCTGCCGCTCTTCGGCGGCGGCGACTGGAACGACGGCATGAACCTCGTGGGCGCGGCCGGCCGCGGCGAGAGCACGTGGCTCGGCTTCTTCCTCTTCGACGTCTACGACCGCGTGGCGTGGATGTGCGAACGCGCCGGCCACACCGACGCCGCCGCCGGCTATCGCCGCGAGGCCGCCCGCCTCACGCCGGCGCTCGAAGCGGCATGGGACGGCGAGTGGTACCGCCGCGGCTACTACGACGACGGCACGACGCTCGGCTCCGCCCACAACGACGAGTGCCGGCTCGACTCGATCGCGCAGTCGTGGGCGGTGCTGTCGGGCGCCGTGCCGGTCCGCTTCGCCGAACGGGCGATGGATTCGGTGCGCGCGCACCTGGTCTCGCGCGGCATGCGCACCGTGGCCCTGCTGGCGCCGCCCTTCAACCGCTCGGCGCAGGAACCCGGCTACATCAAGGGCTACCCGCCCGGCCTGCGCGAGAACGGCGGCCAGTACACACACGCCGCGGCCTGGGTGATCATGGCGCTCGCCGGCCTCGGATCGGGAGACGAAGCGATGGAGCTCTTCCATCTCATCAATCCGGTGAACCGGTCGCGCACGGCCGCCGATGTCGAGCAGTACCGGCTCGAGCCGTACGTCGTCGCCGGCGACGTCTACACACACCCCGCGCATCCCGGCCGCGGCGGCTGGTCGTGGTACACCGGGTCGGCCGGCTGGCTCTATCGCGCCGGTCTCGAGCAGTTGCTCGGGCTGCGCCGGCAGGGCGCCACGTTCGCGATCGATCCGTGTGTGCCGTCGGCCTGGCCCGGCTTCGAGATCGACTGGCGGATGGGCGCCACCACCTGGCACATCCGCGTCAGCAACCCGCGGCGCACCGGGCGCGGCGTGGCCAGCGCCCGCGTCGATGGCCGCGACGTCGACCCGCTCCGGATCCCGGTCACCGACGACGGCCAGGCCCACGTGGTCGAGGTGGTGCTCGGCGGCCGCAGCGCCATGGCGGCGGTGTCGTAAGCAGCACGTTGCCCGATCTGTGGCGCACGCTGCCCTCGCCCGGCCGGGCGGGCCCCGCCGGCCGCGTGTTCCGCCCCTCCGGGCTGGCATGTCGGTTGCTATTTGCTGTGACGCGCGGCAGGCGTCACCCGCAGGAGCAGAGCGACATGGACAAGCGAGTCAACACCGTGAGCGAGCAGTGGATCCGGCTGATGACGGCGGCGCGCCAGCGCTGGGATCGGCTGACCGAAGACGACGTGCAGGACGTGCGCGGCAACAGCGAACGCCTCATCAGCGTGCTGCAGGCCCGCTACGGCTTCCCACGCTCGCAGGCGATTCGCGAACTCACCGCCTGGCGGCAGTCGCTGACGGCCGGCGCCGCCTGAGACGCCGCCATCACGGGGCCTGAGTGCTCCGGGACGCCGCAACGCGCACGCGCGAGTGCGGTATCCTCACGCCACAGATGGCGCCCTACGGCGACAACGCTCCCCCGCCAACCGGGCTCCTCGAACCAGCTCGTCTCCTCCGCGCGATCGTCGAGACGTCCGAAGACGCGATCGTCGCCAAGGACACCGGCGGCATCGTCGTCGCGTGGAACGTCGCGGCGGCGCGCATGTTCGGCTACACGGCCGACGAGGCCGTGGGCTGCCACATCTCGCTCATCATCCCTGAAGATCGCCGCCCCGAAGAAGACGCGATCATGGCGCGGCTGCTCGCCGGCGAGCGCATCAGCCGCTTCGAGACCGTGCGCCGCACGCGCGATGGCCGCCTGCTCGACGTGGAACTCACGATCACGCCGATCCGCAACGAACACAACGTCATCATCGGCGCCAGCAAGATCGCGCGCGACATCACCGAGCGGCGGCGGGCCGAGGCGGCACTGCGCGACGAGGAGGGCCGCTTCCGCACGCTGGCCGACAACATGTCGCAGCTGGCGTGGATGGCCGACCGTACCGGGTGGATCTTCTGGTACAACCGGCGGTGGTTCGACTACACGGGCACCACGCTCGAATACATGCAGGGGTGGGGCTGGCGCAGCGTGCACCATCCCGACCACCTCGATCGGGTGGTCGCGCACATCCGCCGTTCCTTCGAATCCGGCGAGCCGTGGGAGGACACCTTCCCGCTGCGCGCGAGCGACGGCACCTACCGGTGGTTCCTCTCGCGCGCCCTGCCGATCCGCGACGCGGACGGCGCCGTCGTGCGCTGGCTCGGCACCAACACCGACATCACCGATCAGCGGCGTCTCGAGGCCGAACTGGCCGAAGCCAACCAGCGCAAGGACGTCTTTCTCGCGACACTCGCCCACGAACTGCGCAACCCGCTCGGCGCGATGCGCACGTCGGTGGCGGTGATGCAGGCGTCGCGGCACGACGCCGTGACGACCGGCCGGGCGCTCGCCGTCGTCGAACGGCAGTGCGCACACGTCGCGCGCCTGCTCGACGATCTGCTCGACGTGAGCCGGATCTCGCGCGACCGCCTGGAGCTGCAGCTCGCCGACGTGGATTTGCGCCAGGTGGTGCTCGACACGGTCGACGTGATGCTGCCTGTGCTGGCGGCGGCGGGCGTACACTTCGAGGCGCGGACGCCCGACGGGCCGCTCGAGACGCGGGTCGATCCGGCACGCGTGCAGCAGATGATCGGCAACCTGCTCGCCAACGCCGCCAAGTACACGCCAGCCGGCGGACGCGCGCACCTGACGCTCGACGGCGACGACGACACCGTCACCATCAGCATCGGCGACACCGGCGTCGGCCTCGCCCCCGACATGCTGGGCCCGATCTTCGACCTCTTCGTGCAGGTGCCGGACCGCCACCGTTCGCAGCAGGGCCTCGGCATCGGCCTGTCGCTCGTGCGCCGGCTCGCCGAGCTGCACGGCGGCCGCGCCACGGCGGCGAGTCCAGGCCTCGGCCACGGCAGTACCTTCGAGGTGCGGCTGCCGCGCCGGCCTTCGGCGCCCCGGACCGTTGCCGTGGCACCGGCGGCCTCGGTGGACACGGCCGCCCGGCGGGTGCTGCTCGTCGACGACGACCTCGACAACGCCGAGGCGTTTTCGACGTACCTGCGCGTGAAGGGCCATGTCACGACGATCGCGCGCAGCGGCGAAGAGGCGCTCGTGCTGGCCGGCGAGGCGGCGCCCGACGTCGTGCTCCTCGACATCGGCCTGCCCGGCATCGACGGCTACGAGACGTGCCGGCGCCTGCGCGCCCGCGGCTCGCGCGCGCTGGTCGCCGCGCTGACCGGCTGGGGCCAGGACGAAGACCGGCGGCGTACGGCGAGCGCCGGCTTCGATCAGCATCTCGTGAAGCCGGTAAGCCCGGAGACGGTGCTGGCGCTGGTGGCTGCGGCGCCGCGCTTCGATCGTCGCTAGGCCCGCCACGCGCCCGCGGACGGGCATCGATCTTGCCCCTGGAAGGAGTACCCGGCGCGGCCGCCCGCGCCGGGTGTCATCCGCTATCCATCCAGGAGGCTGCCGTGCCCTATCTGAGCAAGTTCATCCACTCCGTCTCCGCGACCGGCGTCGTCCTGGCCCTCGTCACCCCCGCGTCAGCCGCCGACACGGCGTCGGAAGCCGAGCGCCTGCGCAAGTCGGTCGAGGTGCTGCAGGCTCTCGTGCGCACGCCCGACGACGCCATCCCCGAGCACATCCTCGAACGCGCCGAAGCGATTGTGGTCATTCCCACGCTCGTGAAGGGAGGCTTCGTCGTCGGCGCCGAACACGGCCGCGGCGTGATGAGCGTGCGCGATCGCACCACCGGCACGTGGAGTCTGCCCGCCTTCGTGGCGATGACCGGCGGCAGCATCGGCTGGCAGCTCGGCGTGCAGTCCACCGATCTCGTGCTGCTCGTGATGAACAAGGACGGCGTCGACGAGCTGCTGTCGTCGGAGTTCAAGCTGGGCGCCGACGCGTCGGTGGCGGCGGGGCCCGTGGGCCGATCGGCGCAGGCCGCGACCGACGGCAACCTGACGGCGAAGATTCTCGCCTACTCGCGCGCCAGGGGCCTCTTTGCCGGCGTGAGCGTGCAGGGCTCGGCGCTGCGCGACGACATGGACGCGAACGGCGATTTCTACGGCCGCGAGCAGACGGCGCGCCAGGTGTTCGCGCTGCCCGTCACCACCACCGCGCCGGCCGCCGCCGCCAACTGGCGATCCGCGCTCGCCGCCGTCACGCGGGTGTCGCGCTGAACCCTCATCTGTCCGGCGAAGGAGCCGTCATGTCACTGCCCATTCAACCCGTGCCCCCCAGCGTGCCCGAACCGCCGCCGCCCGACGCGGTGCCGCCGCCGCCCGACGTCGTGCCGCCGGATCATCCGCACGCGCCCGACGTACATCGCCCGCCGCCCATCGATCCGGAGCCCCCTCCGCCGCCGATGGGCGACCCGCCCGCCCAGGAGCCGCCGCTCGTGAGCGCCCCGGCCATCCGCTGATGCTGAACACGGCCGTGCGCTTCGCCTTCGTGGCGGGCTACGCGGCCATCGTCGGCCTGTTCCTCGCCTGCGGGTGGTATCTCGTGGGCCTCGCCGCCATGGGTCTCTGGCGCGGCGTCACCAGCGCGGTGTCGCTGCCCGCGGGCTTCGCGGTGGTGCTGCGCGGCATCGGGTATCTCACGATTGCCGTGGCCGCCCTCGAACTCGGGCAGACGGTGCTCGAGGAAGAAGTGCTGCGCAGCACCCATATGAGCGGCCCGACGCGGGCGCGGCGCTTCCTGTCGCGGTTCCTCGTCGTGGTCGTCGTGGCCCTGGCGGTGGAATCGCTCATCGCGGTGTTCCACTTCGCGCAGGACGCACCGGAGCATCTGCCGCACGCCGCGGCCATCGCCGCCGCCGCCGCGCTGCTGCTGGCCGCGTGGGGCGTGTTCGTGTGGCTCAATCGCGCCGCCGAGGAGATCGAGCCGGAGTCGATGGCGGCGGCCAAGCGGGAAGACCTCGAAGTGCAGGCGCTCGAAGACGGCGCACCCGGCGGCATGGCGCCGCGCGGGGATTCACCGCGAGCCACGGACGTGGCCGGGAGGACGGTATGAAGTACGGACTTGCGTGGTTACTGGGTGTGCCGGGATCGATCGTGGCGCTGTGGTTCGTGGCCAATCAGATGGGCTGCGGCCTCTAGCGGTGGGTAAACGTCTGCCCTGAATGGGTAAGACGCGTCCCATCGCGCGCCTCGGCCGGCGTACACAACAACGGGCCGGGCCACGGAGTAACGTCCGTGACCCGGCCCGCGTGCGTGAGGCGGCGAGGGCGGGAGGCGTGGCCCGGGACCGCCCGCCCCTCGTGCCTCACACCGGGTTGCGGCCCTGGATGATGCGGATGAGCATCAGCGCCACGGCCAGCACGAGCAGGAGATGGATGAAGCCCCCGAGGGTGTAGGAACTCACCATGCCCAGGAGCCACAGGATGACCAGCAGGATCAGAATCGTGTTCAGCATCGGTTTCCTCCGCGCAAAGCGTGTGATGACGTCGTCACGGACCTAAACGGTGGGCTCGACGCTGCGCAGCTTGCGCGCGGCCGACTTCACCGCGGCGTTGGCGCGCTCCTCGAGCACGTCGGCGGCGCTGTCCACCGTCTCGTGCAGGTTCTCGATCTCCACGCCGGCGCGGTCCGCGAGATCCTGATAACGCTTCGCGATCGCGGCGCGCAGCGGCTCGACCGACTCGGCGATGTTCGAGCGCAGCGCGGCGCCCGATTTCGGCGCGAAGAGCAGCGCCAGGCCGGCGCCGACGACGGCGCCGGAAATGACGCCGAGAGTGAAGCCCGCTGAGTGATCCCGTTCGGTGCGATACATGGACGTGTCCCTTCTGTGTGTGGAGTGAACGTGCGGGGTCAGCGGCTGGCGCGCCGTGCCTGCCAGACGCGCAGGAGGCGGCGCAGCCCGGCCGCCGCCCCGGCGGCGAGCAGCGTCTTCGGCGCGCCCACGGTGGTCGCCACGACACGCATGGCGCCGCTGACATCGTCGATGACGCGGCCGGCATGCGTCGCGACGCCGCCGGCCTCGGCGCTGAAGCGCGACACCGACGTCGCCGCCGAGCGCACGTGGACGAGGGCTTCGTCGAGGCGCCCCTGCAGCGCCGCCGACTCAGCCTTGAGCGTGACCTGCAGGCGCCGCAGCGCCAGCCAGGAGCCGATGCCGAGGCTCACGCCGACAATCGCCTGAACGGAGACCGCCACGGCGATGGTGACGAGAGCGGTTTCAGTAAGGGTCTGTGGCATCGGGGGTTCTCATCCCGCCACAGAGCAGAGTTCATGCCAGCCTGAAAGTGGGTCCGACACTTGCAGGTAAGCAGATGGCTACCCAATCAAGGGAAGCCGGTTCCACACACTAAGATGGTGACCGCACGAGGTTCACCGGGAGGTGGCATGAACGGACGACTTGCAGTCGTGGACGACGACCGCGCCTTCACCGAGTACCTGGCGACGTGGCTCGGCTCGCGCGGTCTCACGGTGGAGGTCTTCCACAGCGGCAGTGCCTTCCTCGACAGCCTGCGGGCCGGGGCGAGCGCCGACGTGGTGCTGCTCGACGTGCTGATGCCCGATCTCAACGGGCTCGACACCCTGCGCGCGATCCGTCAGTTCAACGCGGCGACGCAGGTCATCATGCTCTCGGGCCGTCATGCGCCGGCGACCGTGATCGAGGCCGTGCGCCTCGGCGCGGCCGACTACGTGCTCAAGCCCGACGATCCCGACGGCGTCGGCGAAGCGGCGCTCGAAGCCGCCATCAACCACGCGCTCGAACGCGAAGCGCTGGCCTCGGAAGTGGCCCGCCTCGGCGCGCAGATGGCCGAGGATCCTGACGGCGCGCAGCCGTGCTGGAGCGCCGGCCCGGCGATGCAGCGCGTCATGGCAATGGTCGAACGGGTCGCCGACAGCGACGTGGGCGTGCTGCTGCGCGGCGAAAGCGGTGTCGGCAAGGAAGTGATCGCGCGCGAGCTGCACCGCCGCTCGCAGCGCCGGGCCAAGCCCTACGTGAAGGTGAACTGCGCGGCGCTGCCGGCCGACCTGCTCGAAAGCGAGCTCTTCGGCCACGAGCGCGGCGCCTTCACCGGCGCTGGCGCCACCCGCGTGGGCCGCTTCGAGTTCGCGCAGAACGGCACCGTGATGCTCGACGAGATCGGCGAGATGCCGGCGGCGCTGCAGGCCAAGCTCCTGCACGTGCTGCAGGATCGGTCCTTCACGCGGCTCGGCAGCAACCGCGTCATCGACGTGGACGTCCGCATCATCTCGGCCACCAACCGCGATCTCGAGGCGATGATGCGCGCCGGCACGTTCCGCGAAGACCTCTACTACCGCCTCCAGGTGATCGAGCTGCGCCTGCCGCCGCTGCGCGAACGTCTGGAAGAGATTGCGCCACTCGTGGAGTTCTTTCTCTCGAAGTACGCAAAGGTGTACCGGCGGCCGGCCATCCGGCCCTCGCCCACACTGCTGCACGCGCTCCGTCAGTACTCGTGGCCCGGCAACATCCGCGAGCTCGAGAACATGATGAAGCGTCTCGTGGTGCTGCAGGAGGAACAGCTCATCCTCTCGGAACTCGACCGCCTGCGCGTGTCGTCGAACGAGCCGCGGCCGGCGGCCGAACCCGCGGCCGCGAGCTTCCAGGCACCGCCCCCGGCGGTGCTGCCGCCGCCGATGCCCGTGGCGCCCCCTGTGGCGGCCGTGGCCGCGGAGCCGGCCGGTGCGCCCGCCGATATCAGCGTGGACGGCGCGGCGGACACGCCGGCGGCGCCCGAGGTCATCGGCCTGCATGCCGTAGCCAAGGCCGCGGCGCTCAAGGCCGAACGGCAGGCCATCGTGGACGCGCTGGCGATCTTCCGGTGGAACCGCCGCAAGGTGGCCGAATACCTCGGCGTCAGCTACAAGACGCTGCTCACCAAGATGAAGGAGTGCGGGATCTCGGAGGCGAGCCCGGCCTCGTGAGCCGGACGACCTCGGCTGGCACCTCGTTTGCGACTGTGGCGGACATGACCGATCTCGATCGTGTGCTCGAGTCGCTGCTGCACGACCTGCGCAGCCCGCTCGGTGTGGCCGGCGGCTACCTGCGGCTGCTGCGCGAGCAGCGCCTCGGCAGCGTCGAGGAGAGCGAACGCGCGATCGTCAAGACGCAGGACGCGCTGCGCACCATGACCGCGCTCTGCGGCGACGCGTCGGAGTGGCTGAAGGCGGAACCGGCCGGCCCACCCGCCGCCGTGGCGGTCGAGACGCTCGTCGGCCAGCTCGCGGCGGACTGCGAGCGCCAGCACGTGCCGCTCGACGTCGCCGCCGGTCTCGGCGGCACCGTGTCGCTCACCGCCGACACCGAACGTATAGCCCGCGCCGTTGCCGCGCTGCTCTCGCTCGTCACCCGCGACACCACCGCGCGCAGCCAGGTGCGTGTGGAGGACGGCGTGCTGCGCGTGGCGGCCGTGGCGACGCAGCCGCGCCCCGGCGGCCACGACGGCGTCTTCGATCCGTGGACCTATCCGGGACTGGCGGCAGCGCTCGCCTGCCGCACCATCGCGCTGGCCGGCGGACGCTGCCTGCGCGGGCCCGGCGCCACCATCGTGCGCGTGGAGTTCGCCCTCAGCCCTGACGCGGCCGCGGCGTGACGGGCCGTGCCCGCTCAGGCGCTCGCGGCACCGGCCAGGCGGCGGATTTCGGCGACGAGATCGTCGGGGTCGCAGGGCTTCACGATGATGCTGTCGAAGCCGGCCGCGCGCGCGTCGGAAAGCTGCGTGCGCGAATGTCCGGTGGCGGCGATGAGCGGAATGTGGCGGGTGGCCGCGTCGGCCCGCAGCGCCTGCGCCACTTCGGCCCCCGAGAGCCCGGGCATCTGCAGGTCCATCACGATGACGTCGGGCCGCAGTTGCCGCGCCTTCGCGAGGCCGTCCACGCCATCGGTCGCGGTGCTCACGGTGAAGCCGGCGGCACCCAGGAAGAGCTCCCACACCTCGAGCGCGTCCGCGTAGTCATCGACGAGCAGTACGGTCACAAGGCTCCTGTTCTGGCAGCGCGTGACGCGCGCCGGGACGGCCACAGCATACGCTGGCGGCTACGGTGCGGCCGCCGGACTACAGGCCGTCCACACCGCGGGCGGCCAGGTGAGCACGAACGTCGTGCCCTCGCTTTCGGCCGATTCCACGGCCACCGCGCCGCCCATCGCGTCCATGCACTCGCGCACGATCGAGAGACCCAGGCCGAGCCCCTGCGAGCCGAGCTCGTCGTCGAGATGGGCGTGCACCCGCACGAACTGCTCGAAGATCGCGGCCCGCTGCGCCGCCGGAATGCCGATGCCGTTGTCTTCGACGCGCAGCTGCGGCCCGCTCGTCGCGGCCACGCAGCGCACCCGCACGACGCGCACCGGCTTGGCCGGGTCGCTGTATTTCACGGCGTTCGCGAACAGGTTCATCAGCACGAGCTCGACCCGGCCGGCATCGGCGGTGAGCTGCGGCAGGTCGTCGGCGATGTCGAAGGTCACGCCGCGGACGTCGGCCATGTCGGCGAGCTGCCCGGCCACGTCGCGGCTCACGGCGCCGAGATCCACCGACTGGTCGTTCGGCGCGTTGTCGGAGCGGCGCGTCAGCCGCGCCAGGCGCTCGAGCTTCCCGGCCACGTCCCCGAGACGCACGACGTTGCGCTCGAGCGTCTCGACGAGGCGGCGGCGGTCCGGGTCGTTGGCGGGCTGGAGCAGCCGCGTCAGCACCTGGAGCACGCCGAGCGGCTGCCGGATCTCGTGGCTCACGAGGCGCCCGAAACTGCGGAGCTGGCCGTGCTGCCGTTCGATGGTCTCGGTGTAGCGGGCGATGAAGGCGTCCACGGTGCGGCGCTGCAGCTCACGCACCGCCTGCTGCGCGCGGGCCACCGCCAGCACGGCCGCTGTGGCATCGGCCTGCTCGCCGAGCTGCGCGGCTTCGCGGGCGAAGAAGGCTTCGAGAATCTCGCCGAGGAACTGGTACTCACGGAGGAGCTGGTGCACCGACGCCCGTTGGTCGAAGCGCAGCAGGCCAAGCTCCGTGGCCTTCGCCATCACGGCGGTATTGGCGGCAATTTCCTGGTCGGCGGGCGCGCGCAGGTAGTTGGCGATCTCGCGCAGCAGCTCGGGAATGTGATCGAGCAGCTGATGTGTAGGAAAGACGTCGCGGCGATCGACGTCGAGCAGCACATCCAGGCGCTCGAGCCAGGCGCGGGCGAGCGCCGTGTGCTCCGCGGCGAGCCGATTCGCGAAGTGGTTGATCGTGGCGTCGAAGTGGCGCGGCAACATCGGCGAGGTGTGGGGGGACGTCGTATGATACCGACTCATGAGGCGTCTGGCGCATGCGACGGGCACGCCGGTGCGGGAGCTGGCCATGCGCGCGGATGAGCTGAGCACGAAGATCGCGTCGTGGTGGCGCTGGCCGTTCATCGCCGGCATCGCGATTCTCGGCACGCTCGGAGCCATGGCCGCCTCCCAGTACAACGAGTTCACCCGGGCCTCCGCCGACATCGACCGCGCCGAGTCGATCACCCGCGCCGTCGATGACCTGATGACGGTGCTCGTGAATGCCGAAACCGGATACCGCGGTTACCTGCTGAGCGGCAACCCGATCTTCCTGGAGCCGTATCGCGGCGTGGACGTGAGCGCCCGCACGGCGATGGTCACGCTCACCGGGCTGGTGGCGGGAGACACGCTGCAACGCGAGGACCTCAGCCGTCTCTCGGGTCTGGTCGAAGAGCGCCTGGCAGAGATGGCAGGCAACGTCACCCGTTACGAGGCCGGCGATCGCGACGGCGCCATCGCCAGCGTGCGCACGGCCACCGGCAAGCGCATCATGGACCAGATCCGGATCGTCGGCGGTACGCTCAAGTCGGAACAGCGCGCCATCACGTCGAACCGCGCGGCGCAGGGCGCGGCGGCGGCGCGCGCCGCCCGGCGGTTCGGCATCGCCGCCGGATCGATGGTGCTGCTGCTCAGTTTTCTCGGCTGGGCGCTCAGCCGGACGATGGAACAGCGCCGGCAGGAACTCGCCACCGAGACCATCGCGCGCCTCGAAGCCGAACGCGACGCCACGATCAGCGCCGCCGACCTGGCGCGCAGTGAAAGTTTCAACCGCACGCTGCTCGACAGCTCCGCGGATTGCATTGCCGTGCTGACGTCCGGCGGCGACGTGAGTTACCTGAATCTCGCCGGCGAACGACAACTGCTGCGCGGCGACGCCGACCCGTGGCAGCAGGTGGCGTTCCCGTCATTGTGGCCCGGTCACAGCGACGCCGCGGCCGACGCGATGCGGCTGGCCATGAACGGCGGCGAGGGCCGCTTCGTCGCCAGCCATCAGCACCCCGACGGCCTGCTGCGCTGGTGGGACGTCATCCTCACGCCGGCGCGTGATGCCGACGGTCAGGTACTGCGCCTCGTGGCCACGGCCCGCGACATCACGCAGCAGCGCCGCGCCGACGAGGAACGCCTGGCGCTGCTCGCAAGTGAACGCGAGGCGCGTTCTGCGGCCGAGCGCGCCGCCCGCATCAAGGACGACTTCGTGAGCACGCTCTCGCACGAGCTGCGCACGCCGCTCAACGCCATCCTCGGCTGGGTGGGCGTGCTGCGCCAGGATCAGCAGCCCGACACCCTCACCAAGGCCATCGACGTCATCGACCGCAACTCGCGGCGCCAGTCGCAGATGATCGACGACCTGCTCGACATGGGCCGCATCCTGTCGGGCAAGATGCGACTCGAGGTGCAGCGGGTCGAGCTGGCGACCGTGATCGAGGAAGCCATCCTGTCGGCGCAGCCGTCGGCCGACGCCAAGGGCGTGCGCCTGCTGAAGACGCTCGGTTCGGCGGCCATCGTGCGCGGCGATTCCGGCCGCCTGCAGCAGGTGGTCTGGAACCTGCTGAGCAACGCCATCAAGTTCACGCCGCGCGGCGGCCAGGTGCAGGTGACGCTGCGCAAGGTCAACAGCCA
>CADEFD010000052.1:24302-29066 GCA_902826515.1 uncultured Acidobacteriota bacterium | reverse complement strand
CGTTCCAGAAGCTGGGCGAGAAGGGGCTGGTGTATCCCACGCCGCATCCGCTCTATGTGTTCTGGGCGTTCGACCATCCGCCCGTGCATGAGCGGGTGCGCTTCGCGGCGGAGTATCAGCCGTGGGCGCGCGGCGAACGCAGTCGCTACGTGCCGTGACGGGCGTCGTCGGCGCGCGGAAGTCTGCCCCGGCCCAGAATGGGGTCAGACCCCAGTTCCGAAACGAGACAGCGGTGCTGGGTGTGGACCTGGCCAGCGCGCGCTGGGCGAATGTGGGCACGGCGCTCGTGTGGTGCGATGTGGGCGCGGATGACGTCCGCGCGATTGCGCGAGTGGCGGCGGGGGTCATCGAGTGGCCCGCGCACGCGCCCGTGTCCGCGGTCGCGCTTGCTGACGCCATTCATGCCTGTGCCATGCGCGAGGGTGTGGCGGCGGTGGCGCTCGATGGTCCGCATGCGTGGCGCGATCCGGCGCGCGGGGCAGACGCACCCGGCGTGGGCCGCCTGGCGGAGTTCGCGGTACGCGCGCAGTGCAAGACGGGCGTGTATCCGCGCACGTTTCCCGGCACGCAGGTGGCGTGGACGCGTCTTTCGATCGCGGTGTTCGATGCGCTGCTAACGCACGAGGGGGTGCGGCTGGCGACGCCGGAAGATGCGCGGCGGGCGGGAGACGCGCGGCCCCCACGCGCGGGCGCGGGTTATCTGCTGCTCGAGAGCTTCCCCACCGCCATCTGGCGCGCGACGGGGCTCACGCCGCTGCCGGCGAAGTCACGGCGTCCGGACGTGGCGGCGTTCTACGCGCGGCTCGCGGACGCGTTCGCGCTGCCCGCCGCGGACGTCACCAGCCACGACGATCTGCAGGCGCTGGTCGCGGCGCTCGCCGGCGTGGGTGTGGCGGGCGGTCCCGTGGAGGCACGCGCGCACGGCGCATCGCCCCGCGAGGTGCCGCACGCGGACGGTCCGCATCGTGTGGAAGGCTGGATCTGGGACGCGCGCCCCATGCCCCGCGAGAAGAAGTCTGGCCCCGCCCCGAATGGGGTCTGACCCCACCGGATCCGCTACGCCGTGACGCGCATGACGTCGCTGCAGTTCTTGTAGCCCGAGGCGCGGGTGGCGGCGCGGCAGGCGCGGCACCAGCCGTACTTGGGGTCGTCCGACACTTCGTCCTCGCCGAGCGGCGGGTCGATGACGTCGAACGCCATCGGGAACGGCAGGAACACGTGCTGGCGACCGTTGCGCGCGGAGCACGCCACGCACGAGCGCCAGTTGCCGTCGGGTGAGGTCACGACCGCGCGGACGTCGGCCGAACACGTCACACACGGCGTGCGGCGCACCGGCGCCACGTGCCGCACGACCTGCGGCGACATCGCCGCGCCGACCACACCCGTGTCGGCGGTGAGATGTGCCGCGGCGCCTTCCGCCGTGAGCAGCACGTCGCCGCTCCGGCTCGAGAACTTGATGAGCACTTTCCCTTCACCGGTTTCCCCGGTGATGCGGCCCACGCCCCACTCTGGTTTCGACTTATGACGGACGAGGTCGCCTGGTTTGAACATGTATGTCTCTCAAGCGTACACCGTCCGCCGGCGCCGTGCCGGTCTGGCACGCAATCCGCGGCCGCAGGACCGTCTATCCTGACGGCGGCAGCTCGTCCGCCCTCGCGAGGAGTGTTCCCATGCGCAAGACGTGCGTCGTCACCGTGGATCTGGTGGATGTCTGGAAGGAACCGGGCCGCAAGAAGCTCGCGCGCACGCTCGCCTGGGGCGACGAGGTGGTCATCACGGCCGAAAGTGCCTCCCAGCTCGAGGTGGAAACGGCCTTCTTCGACGAGCAGCCCGACGGCAGCATCCTGCCGGTGAAGGTGAAGGGGTTCATCGAGCCGCGCGCGTCCCTGGGGCGCAAGGCCACTGATCTTGTGAAGCCGAAGGCGCAGAACGACGTGCTGAAGGTCAACTTCGTGGACGTGCAGCAGGGCGACGGATCCGTCATCGAGGCGCCCGACGGCACGGTGATTCTCGTGGACGGCGGCGACAACCAGCTCTTCGCGCGCTACCTCGCCGGGCGCTTCCGCGGCACCAGCCTGGCGAAGCCGCAGCCGATCGACTGCATCCTCGTGACGCACGGCGACGCCGATCATTTCGTGGGGCTGCCAGAGATCCACGCGTCCGAAACGAACGCCGAGCCGCGCAAGCGTCTCTTCATCAAGCCGAAGCGGATTTATCACAACGGGATCGTGAAGCGTCCAGGCACCGTGAACGGCGTGAAGACGAAGGACGTCGAGATGCTGGGGCCGACGAAGGTCGTGAACGGCAAGACGTTCCTCACGGGGCTCGAGACGAACCTGCTGGACGTGCCGGACGACCAGCTCAACGAGCCGTTCAAGGCGTGGAAAGCCACGCTGGCCACGTATCACCAGCGATCGCCGCTGCTGTTTCGCCGGCTGGACTTCGGCGACAAGGCGGCGTTCCGCTTCTTCAACACCGACACGATGAAGATCGAGGTCCTAGGTCCGCTCACGACGAGTGTGGCGGGCAAGCCCGCGCTGCCGTTTCTGGGCGAGCCGCCGAAGGGTCCGCGGCTGGGGCATGAGTCGCTGAACGTGGACGACGCGCCGTTCAAGGGGCACTCCGCGTCGCACACGATCAACGGGCATTCGGTGGTGTTCAAGCTCAGTTACGGCGGCTTCAGCTATCTCTTCGCCGGCGATCTGAACGATCAGGCGAGCCGGTTCCTCACGCGCGAGCACAACGCGGGACGCGTCAACCTGCGGTCTGAGGTGTTCAAGGTGCCGCACCACGGGTCCGCGGACTTCTCGGGCGCGATGTTCCAGGCGGTGGAGCCGGTCGTGAGCGTGGTGTCGAGCGGCGACGAGAACGCGCGCAAGGAATACATCCACCCGCGAGCCACGCTGATGGGGGCGCTCGGCAAGTGGTCGCGTGTGCCCGAGCCGCTCATCTTCGTGACGGAGCTCGTGGCGTTCTTCAACGTGGAAGGTTATTCGAAGCTCGCCAATCCGAAGACGGCGAAGCAGAAGGCGCGCGGCGAGTTCTTCGGCTTCAGCCGCACCGCGTTCGGGCTGGTGAAGACGCGCACGGACGGACGTCGGCTGTTCGTCTACACCGACAGCGGCAACGTGGCGCAGAAGGAAGGCTACGCCTACGAGCTCGACAGCTCCGGCGTGCCCGTGCCCGCACCCGTCATCCGCGCCTGATTTGTAACGGGGTCTGTCACCGTCACCGCATGTAACGGGGTCTGTCACGGTCACTGACGGTGACAGACCCCGAAGACATCTGGTGACCGTGACAGACCCCGTTACAATCGCGCATGCTGCTGACCGCGCGCCCGTCCGCCCGTCTCGCGATCCTCGTCCTGGCGCTTGCCGCCGCCATTGCCGCGCCCGGCGCGCAGACGCCACCCGCGCGCGTCACCGCCATCACCGGCGCGACCCTCATCGACGGCACCGGCGGCGCGCCGATTCCAGACGCGGTGGTCATCGTCACCGGCGATCGCATCACCGCCGCGGGCCCGCGCGCGTCGGTGTCTGTGCCGCCCGGCGCGACCACCATCGACGCGACCGGCCAGTTCATCGTCCCCGGCTTCATCGACACCAACGTCCACCTCTCGCTCTACGGCGGCGTGAACGATCGCTACGAGACACTCGTGCGCTACAACGCGCGCCAGCCGGAGATCGTGCTCGAAGCCGCGCAGCTGCAACTGAAACACGGCGTCACGACCGTGCGCGACAGCTACGGCGTGCTGCCGGCGCTCGTCGCGACGCGCGACCGCATCAACCGCGGCGATGCCGTGGGCGCGCGGATTCTCGCCGCCGGCAACATCGTGGGCTGGGGCGGTCCGTACTCGGTGTCGTTCAGCCTCATCCGCGAAGCCGGCCTCACGCTGTTCCAGGAGCAGATGAACGATCAGATCACGCAGGGCGCCGGCGAGGATTTGGTTGACATGACGCCCGACGAGCTGCGCGTGGCCATCAACGCGTATCTCGACAAGGGGCCCGACTTCGTGAAGTTCGGCGGCACGGCCCACTTCGCGCGTCCGTCGTTCATCGGCTTCTCGCCAGAGGCGCAGCGCGTGATGGTGGAAGAAGCGCACAAGCGCGGGAAGAAGGCGGAGACCCATTCGACGACGCCCGACGGGCTGCGGCTGTCGGTGGACGCGGGCATCGACGGCATCCAGCATCCCGAGATGCTCGGGCCGCGCGAGCTGCCGGCCGCACTCATCCGCCAGATCGTGGACAAGCAGATTGCCTGCAACATGCTCGTCAACACGATCACCGGTGACGCGTGGGCGAAACATCTGAAGGACCGCGAGGCCGCGCAGAAGAAGCTCGCGGACGACGCGGCGAAAGCGACGGCGAACGGCACGGCGCGGGCGAAGACGTCCGCCGAACAGCGTAAGGAGGCCGCCGACACCGGCGAGGAGATGGAGCTGCGGCGGAAGAACGCGAAGGCGCTCATCGCCGCCGGCGCGGTCGTGACCGTGGGCACCGACAACTACTGGGCGGCCGCGGCGGAGCTCGCGCGCGCGCCGAAGGTCGAAACGCAGGACCACGGCATCGGGACGATTCTGGCGATCGAGGGGCTGGTGGAGCTCGGCATGACGCCGCTCCAGGCGATTGGTGCCGGCACGAAGAACGGCGCGTTCGCGGCCGGCCGCAGCGCGGACCTCGGCACCATCGAGCGCGGCAAGATCGCGGACCTGCTGGTGCTCGGCGCCGACCCGCTCGCCGACATCAAGAACATCCGCGCCATTCG
>CADEFD010000052.1:22790-24202 GCA_902826515.1 uncultured Acidobacteriota bacterium | reverse complement strand
CCACGCGCGTCAACCAGACCGCGGGCATCGCAGCCGCCACGACGCCGCGCGCGTTCGTCGAGCAGCACTGCCTCACCTGCCACAACGATCGCGCCCGCGCCGCCGGACTTTCGCTCACCGCCGCACCCGCGGATGTCACCGCCGACGCCGCGCTCTGGGAGAAGGTGCTGCACAAGGTGCGCAGCGGGCAGATGCCGCCCGCGGGACGTCCGCGTCCAGACGCCGCGGTCTCGCGCGCCGTCGTCCGCACCATCGCCGACACGCTCGATCGCCATGCCGCGCTGCATCCGCAGCCGGCGCGTGTGGGCGCGCATCGACTGAACCGCACCGAATACGCGAATGCGGTGCGCGACGTGCTCGCGCTCGACGTGGACGCGTCCGCGCTGCTGCTGCCTGATGAAGCCGACGACGGCTTCGACAACATTGCTGCGAGCCTCGCGCTCTCGCCCGCACATCTCGAGCGTTATCTGGCGGCGGCAAAGCAGATCTCGCGACTCGCGGTAGGCGATCGCACACTCGCGGACGCACCGGCGTCGTCCATCTACAAGTTGCCGAAGCTGCTCGAGCAGGACGTCCGCCTGGGCGACGACCTCCCCTTCGGCTCGCGCGGCGGTCTCGCCGTGCGCCACTTCTTCCCCGTCGCCGGCGACTACACCTTCAAGGTGCGGCTGCGGCGGCAGGTTTACGACTACATCATCGGCCTGGGACATCCGCAGGCGCTGGACCTGCGCGTGGACGGCGTCCGCGTGCGGCGCTTCACCGTGGGCGGCGAGGCGAAGGGCATGCCGGGACCGCTGACGTGGAACGGCGAGATCGTGGGCGAGACGCCATACGAGCTCTACATGCACGCGGCGGACGATGGCCTCGAGGTGCGGACGCGTCTGGCCGCCGGCACACACGTGGTGTCGGCGTCGTTCGTCGACACGCCGTGGGAAGTCGAAGGCGTGCAGCAGCCGCTGCCAGTGGACTTCGCGCGCGGCGCCGACGAGATGTACGAGGGCCTCGCCGCGGTCGACTCGCTCACCGTCACGGGCCCTCTCGTCGCAGAATCTGCGTCCGTTGGCACGAAATCCGTGCCATTGGGGACAGGCCCCGTTGGAACGAAATCCGTGCCATTGGGGTCAGACCCCATTCGGGGCGGGGCCAGACTTTCCGACACGGCGAGCCGGCGCGCCATCTTCGTCTGCTCGCCCGCGCCCACGGCCACGCCGGCGGCCGCACGCGACTGCGCCTCGCGCATCCTGACGCGGCTCGCGACGCGCGCGTATCGGCGTCCCGCCACCCCGGCGGATGTCGCGACGCTGCTCACCTTCTACGACACCGGCCGCGCGAGCGGCGGCTTCGATGCCGGCATCCAGCAGGCCATCGAGCGGATGCTGGTGAGCTTCAACTTCCTCTTCCGCATCGAACGG
>CADEFD010000052.1:12458-22690 GCA_902826515.1 uncultured Acidobacteriota bacterium | reverse complement strand
CTCGACCTCGCGTCACGTCTCTCCTTCTTCCTCTGGAACAGCGTGCCCGACGACACGCTGCGCGATCTCGCCGTCCGCGGACGCCTCCGCCAGCCCGCCGTGCTCGAGCAGCAGGTGCGCCGCATGCTCGCGGACCCGCGCGCCCGCGCCCTCACGACCAGTTTCGCCGCGCAGTGGCTCACGCTGCGCAAGGCCAGCGCGTGGCTGCCCGATCCGAACATGTTCCCGGAGTTCGACGAGAACCTCCGGCGCGCGTTCGTCGAAGAGACCACGCGCTTCCTCGACGATCAGCGCCTCGCCGATCGCGGCATCCTGGACCTCATCCGCGCGGACTATTCGTTCGTGAACGCGCGGCTCGCCGAGCACTACGGGATTCCCGGCATCACCGGCGATCGCTTCCGCAAGGTCACCTTCACCGACGGCGCGCGCGGCGGCGTGCTCGGTCAGGGCAGCGTGCTGATGGTCACGTCGTACCCGGATCGCACGGCCCCGGTTGTGCGCGGTGCCTGGGTGCTCGAGAACCTGCTCGGCATGCCTCCGCCGCCACCCCCGCCGAACGTGCCGCAGCTCCAGGCCACGGACACGGCGGGCAAACCGCGCACGATGCGCGCGCAGATGGAACTGCACCGGCAGAATCCGGCCTGCGCCACCTGTCACGTGCGCATGGATCCGCTGGGCTTCTCGCTCGAGAACTTCGACGCGATCGGCCGCTGGCGCACGCGCGACACCGGCGGCCCGATCGACGCGGCGTCGATCTTCGCGGACGGCACACCGATCGACGGCGTGGCCGGACTGCGCCGCTTCCTGCTGCAGCATCAGGACGACTACGTCGAGACGTTCGTCGCGAAGATGCTCACCTACGCGCTTGGCCGCCACGTGGACCATCGCGACATGCCGGCCATTCGCCGGATCGTGCGCGAGGCGGCACCCGGCGAGTTCCGCTGGACGGCCATCATCCTCGGCATCGTGCAGAGCGCGCCCTTTCAGATGGGGACACCGGCGTCATGATCATCACGAAGAAGGCCCTCTCGAGACGCACCGCGCTCAAGGCGCTCGGCGTGGCCCTGCCGCTGCCGTTCCTGGACGCGATGGTGCCGGCGCTCACGGCGCTCGAACAATCCGCCGCGCAGCCGCGCCTGCGCTTCGGCGCCGTCTACACACCGAACGGTGTGATTCCAGCGCAGTGGTTCCCGACCGGCGTGGGACGCGACTTCCAGTTCTCGCCGTCCCTCATGCCGCTCGAGCGCTTTCGCAACGACCTCACGATCATCAGCGGACTCGACAGCGTTCCGCCGCCTCCGCCCGGCGAGACGCAATACAACAACCACGCGGATGCGAGCACGCGCTTCCTCACGGACGTCACGCCCAGCCGGTCGCTACGCGCCGGCGTGTCGATCGATCAGCTCGCCGCGAAGGTGCTGAGCAAAGACACGGTGCTGCCGTCGCTCGAGCTTGCGCTCGAGTCGGTGGACTCCGGGTCGTCGTGCGACTTCGGCCGCAGCTGCGTCTACACGGGCACGATTGCGTGGGCGGGCCCTACGCAGCCGCTGCCGATGGAACACGACCCGAGCGCGGCGTTCGTGCGCCTCTTCGGCGACGGCGCCGGCGTGGACAACGCCACACGTCGCGCGCGCGTGCAGCAGAAAGGCTCGATCCTCGACTCGCTGCTGGCGGAGGTGGCGTCGCTCAGACAATCCGTCGCGGCCGACGACCGCACGAAGATCAGCGGCTATCTCGAGAGCATCCGCGACGTCGAGCAGCGCATCCAGAAGGCGCTCGCGTTCAATGCGGAGATGCCGTCGTTCACGCGTCCGGCCGGTGTGCCTGAGGCGTTTGCCGATCACGCGAAGCTGATGTTCGACCTGCAGCTGCTCGCCTTCCAGGGCGACGTGACGCGCGTGGGCACGTTCATGATCGGGCGCGAGTTCAGCGGCCGCACGTATCCGGAGATCGGCGTGCCGGATGCACATCACCCGATCTCGCATCACCAGCGCGATCCGCTGCGCATGGAGAAGTGCGCGAAGATCAACCGCTATCACGCGGAGCTCTTCGCCTACTACGTGCAGCGGCTCAAGGAAACGCCAGATGGCGACGGCACGCTGCTCGACCACGTCGCGATCCTCTACGGCGCGGGGATGAGCGAAGGCAACGGCCACGTGCCCGAGAACCTGCCGCTCGTGCTCGTGGGCGGCGCGAACGGACGCCTCGCCGGCGGCCGCCATATCAAGTATCCGAAGGGCACGCCGCTCGCGAACTTTCACCTGGCGCTGCTCGACACGCTCGGCATCGCGGTGGACAAACACGGCAACAGCACGGGCCGCGTGAGCCTCGACTGATGCTCTCCGTATCGCTCGGGGTCAGACCCCATACGCGTTTCGTAAGGGGTCTGACCCCGACTCTTCCGATTCTTGCCACGGTGGTGGCCGTTATTGCGATGTCGGCAGCGGCCTACGCCGGTCCCCTCACGGACGCGGTGAAGCGGCGCGATGCGGACGAGGTGCGGGCGCTGCTCGCCGACAAGGTGGACGTGAACGCGCGCGAAGGGGATGGCGCGACCGCGCTGCACTGGGCGGTGAGTCAGGAGGACGCGGCGCTCGTGGCGCTGCTGCTCGATGCCGGCGCCACACCCGGGCCGGCGAACGACCTCGGCGTGACGCCGCTGCATCTGGCCAGCGCGCTCGGCCACGCGGACCTCGTGACCAGGCTCCTCGCCGCCGGTGCTGCCGCCGATCCCGCGACGCCGGTCGGCGTCACGCCGCTCATGGAGGCCGCGCGTGTGGGAAGCGCGCCCATCGTGCGCGCGCTCGTCGCAAAGGGTGCCGCCGCCACCGCGCGTGAACGCGAGCGCGGACAGACGGCGCTCATGTGGGCGGTCGCGCGCCGTCACGCCGACGTCGTGGCCGCGCTCATCAGTGCCGGCGCGGACGTCCGCGCGCGCACCGCCGCCCGCACGGTGACGGTGATGCTCGATCGCGGTCCGGGCCGCGAGGCGAAGACGTCGATGAAACACGGCGCGCAGGTGCAGCAGGGCGGCTTCACCGCGCTCCACTTCGCGGCGCAGGTGGGCGACGCCTCGTCGGCCGCGCTGCTCGCGGACGCCGGCGCGCCGCTCGACGACGACGCCGCCGACGGCAACACGCCGCTCGTGCTGGCGGCGTTTTCTGGCCACGGCGAGGTGGCGCGCCTTCTGCTCGCGCGCGGCGCCAGCGCCAACGCGTCCGGCGCCGGTTACACCGCGCTCCACGCCGCGGCGATGCGGGGGGACCTCGAGACCACCACCGCACTGCTCGCGAAAGGCGCGGATCCGAACGCGCGGCTCACGAAGGGCAGCCCGGTGCGCCGCTTCGCTTCGCAGTGGGCGCTGCCGCGCACGTTCACCGGCGCCACGCCGCTCTTCGTGGCGGCGGCCTATCGCGAGACGGCGATCGTGCGGGCGCTCGTCGCCGCAGGCGCACAGCCGAATCTCGCGATCGAGAGCGGCCTCACACCGCTGCTCGTGGCGGGCGGCGTCGCCTTCGAGAAGGAAGTGCGGCCCACGGATCTGGCGCGCTGGAACATCGTGGACTCCGACTTCCCCGAGGTGCCCACTGCCGAGACGGACGTCCACGCTACGCTGACCGCGCTCGTCGCCGCCGGCGCGGACGTGAACGCCACCGACGCCAACGGCACCACCGCGCTCCATCCCGCCGCGTCGAACGGCTGGACCACGGTGATCCAGCTGCTCGCGGACGCCGGCGCGAAGCTCGACACCGTGAACAAGAACGGCGTCACGCCGCTCGCCCTCGCCACCCCGCGCGAGGACGGCCGCACCAGGCGCGGCCTCGGCTCGCAGGCCGCGCTGGAACTGCTGCAGAAGCTGCTCGCCGCCCGGTAGGCAGACCCTGCGCGCCGGGTCGCAGATTTCGCCACAAGTCTGGCCCCACCCCGAATGGGGTCTGACCCCAACATACATTCGCAAGCCTCGCCAACCTTCAACACGGCGCAGGCGTCCAATCGGCGCCATGACCACCGCCCTGCGCCAGCTCGTCCGCCAGGCCCGCCTGCGTCCCGCTTTCTTCGCCGTGACCGTGCTCGTGCTGGGCCTCGGCATCGGCGCCGCCACGCTGGTCTTCAGCGTGGTCGATGCGGTGGTGCTGCGCCCGCTCCCCTTCACCCACGCCGACCGTCTCGTGACGTTGTGGGACACGAACCCCGGGAAGGGGCTGACGCACGACCCCATCTCGCCGGTGAACTTCATGGACTACCGCGCCCTGCCCGTCTTCGAGGACGCCGCCGTGTGGTGGCGTCCAGGCATCAACCTCGAAGATCCCGGGCAGGATCCGCTGCGCGTCAACACGATCGAGGTGAGCAACAACCTGTTCGCGCTGCTCGGCGTGGCACCGCAGGTCGGGGAGGGCTTCCCGGCGAGCCCGACCTTGCATCACCCAGACCCCATCGCCGTCATCAGCGACCGCCTGTGGCGCACCAGGTATCAAGCAGATCCCGCGGTGGTCGGCAAGGCGCTCAGCCTGAACGGCACGGCGTATCGCGTGGCCGGTGTGATGCCGCCGGGCTTCCACTATCCCGACGACGTCGATGTCTGGCAGCGCCTGCAGTGGGACCTGACCCAGCACAGCCGCGCGGCGCACTTCATGGAAGCCGTGGCGCGTCTCGCTCCGGACACGACACTGACCGAGGCCCAGGCCGCTACCGAAGCGCTCGGCCTGCGGCTGCAGACCGACTTCCGCGACACCAACGCCGGCTGGAACGCCCGCCTCATTCCGCTCATCGACGAGCAACTCGGCTACTACCGGCCGGCACTGATGGTGCTGCTCGGCGCTGTCGGCCTGCTGCTCGTCATCGGCGTGCTCAATGTGGCGTCGCTGCTGCTCACACGGGCACTCTCGCGCGAGCGCGAAGTGGCGGTCAGGATCGCGCTCGGTGCCTCCACCCGGCAGATCGTGGCGCAGCTCCTGTGGGAGAGCCTGGTGCTGTCTGTCGCGGGAGCCGTCGTGGGGCTCGCCGCGGCCGGCGCGCTGCTGCCGCTGCTCACCGCGCTCCTGCCGGTCGAGATTCCGCGGCTGGCGGAGGCCGGGCTGAACGCACGCGCTCTCGCCGTGAGCATCGGCGTGGCCGCGGTGACCACGGCAGTCTTCGGGCTCGTGCCGTCGTGGCTGCTGGCGCGCGGACGCGAGGCCGGCACGGACCTGAAGTCCGGTGAACGCGGCAGCTCGCGCGGCACGCGGCGCGCCTACGGCGTGCTCGTCGGCGCCGAGGTGGCGCTGGCCTGCGCCCTGCTCGTGAGCTCCGCGCTGCTCGTGCGCACGGTGGGCCAGATGACCCGCACGCCCACGGGTGTCGCGGCCGACGACGTGCTCACGACTACCGTGCAGCTCACGCCTCGCGCGGTGGGCGTACCGGCGGGCGCCTCCCGCGGCGACTCGTGGCGGCTCGTGGCCGACACCCACGCGCGGCTGCTCGAGGCGATCCGCCAGCAGCCGGGTGTCGAGGCGGCCGGCAGCGCGAACTTCCTGCCGCTCACGGTGGGCTGGCGCAATCCGTTCCGCGTGGACGGGCAGCCGGCGCCGCCACGGATCGAAGACCTGCCGCAGGCGCAGATGCACAGCGTGAGCGACGGCTACTTCGAGGCGATGGGCGCGAGCCTGGCGGCCGGGCGCGCGTTCACCGCGTTCGACACCGCCCAGGCGCCGCCGGTGGCAGTGGTGAACGAGACGTTCGCCGCGCGGTATCTGCAGGAGCGGAGCGTGGGCGCCGTCGTCCGCAACTGGACCTCGGGCATCGGCCCGCTCGGCGTGAATCTCATGGCCCGTCAGGGGGCGCAGCACGACGGCTTCCCGGTGGAGATCGTGGGCGTCGTGCGCGACGTGAAGAACGCCCCGCTCGGACAGGACGTCGAGCCGGCCATCTACTTCCCCACGCGGCAGTTCGTGTTCTCGGAAGTGTTCCTCGCCGTGCGCGCCACGGACCTCGCGGCCGCCCAGGCCGCCGTGCGCGGGGCGCTGCGTCAGGTGGTGCCCGCGGTGCCGATGGGGCCAGCCCGGTCGTGGGGCGATCGCATGGCGGCCACCACCGCCGAGGCGCGCCTGCTGATGTCGGTGCTCATCGGCTTCGCGGCGCTCGCCGCGCTGCTTGCCGCACTCGGCGTCTACGGCCTGTGCTCGTGGGCGGTGGCCCTGCGCACGCGCGAGCTGGCCATCCGGCTCACGCTCGGCGCCACGCCCCGATCGGTCGGGATCGCGGTGATGCGCCAGAGCGCGTGGCTCGTCGGCGGCGGGCTCCTGGCCGGCGTCGCCCTGGTGCAGGCCGCCGATGTGGTGCTGACGCGTGTGCTCTACGGCGTGCGGCCCGGCGATCCGGCGGCCACGGCGGCGGCCGCTGCGCTGCTGCTCGTGGCCGCGCTCGGCGCCTCACTGCCGGCGGCTCGCCGCGCCATGCGCGTCGATCCGGCGGTGGGGTTGCGCGTGGAGTAGCCCGCCCAGAAGCATCGTGCAGGTTCTGCCACTATTCCCGCGCCAGCCAGAATGGGGTCTGACCCCACGTGGCAGCCATTGCGAGAAGTCTGGCCCCGCCCCGAATGGGGTCTGACCCCAGTATTCAGCAGATGCGCGGGAGCTGCTCGCCGCTGAGCATGTCCATCACGCGTGTGGCGCCGATGCTGCTGCGCAGCGTGACGAGACCGGCCGGGGTGCTGTCCACGGTGCCGATGCGGACCGCGCCGCTCGAGACCTCGAAGCCGCGCAGCACGGCGAGCGCGCGATCCGCGTCGTCCGCCGGCAGGATCACGACGAAGCGGCCCTCGTTGGCCACGTAGCAGGGGTCGAAGCCGAGCACCTCGCAGGCCCCGCGGACGTCCTCGCGCACGGGAATCGCCAGCTCGTCGAGGTGCAGATGCAGTCCCGATGCGGTGGCGATTTCGACCATCGCGCTCGCGAGTCCCCCGCGCGTCAGGTCGCGCATGCAGTGAACGGCCAGGCCCTCGGCGAGCAGGGCCAGGGCCGGTTCGGCCACCGGCGCGCAGTCGCTCTCGATCGCGGACTCGAACTCCAGCCCCTCGCGCGCGGCCATCACCGCCATGCCGTGCCGGCCGAGGTCGCCCGACACGATCACCACGTCGCCGGCGCGTACGCTCATCGGTGCAATCACGTGCGCATGTTCCACCAGGCCCACACCGGCCGTGTTCACGTAGAGCCCGTCGCCTTTGCCGCGATCGACGACCTTCGTGTCACCCGTCACTACGGTCACGCCGGCGACGTCTGCTGCTCGACGCATCGACTGCACGACACGCCAGAGCGTCTCCATCGGCAGGCCTTCTTCGATGATGAAGCCGCACGACAGGTACTTCGGACGCGCCCCGCACATCGCCAGGTCGTTCACCGTGCCGTTCACCGCGAGCGCCCCGATGTCGCTGCCGGGAAAGAAGAGCGGACGCACCACGTAGGAATCGGTCGAGAACGCCAGGCGCGCGCCGCCCAGCTCGAGCCGCGCGCCGTCGTGCCGCGCGCCGAGCGCGGGATTGCCGAAGGCCGGGATGAACAGGTCCTCGATGAGCTGATCGGTGAGCCGTCCGCCGCCCCCGTGGGCGAGCTGCACCTCGGGGTACCGGGTAATCGGAATCGGGCACACCGCGCCGGCGAAGAGGTCAGCCGCCAACGGGCACCTCCGCGCGCGCGCGCACGCCACCGCCCGCCACAACGCGCGCAGCCGCCGCGCCCATAGCCGCTCCCGCGCCGATCGTGTGGCCCACGGACGTCCCCGCTGCCGCCGCCACACCGGCGCCGACGGCCGTCTCCACGAGCCCCAGACGTCGATAGCGGTAATACGCCGCGCACGCGCCTTCGTTCGACACCATGGTCGCGCCCAGCGGATGCTCGGGCGTGCACCGCGTGCCAAACGCCGCGCAGTCGGGCGGCTTGATGAGGCCCTGCATGATGCGGCCGCTCTCACAGTCCACGGGCTCGTCGGTGGTCTGGTGCGCCACGCCGAAGCGCTCTTCGGCATCGAACTCGCGATAGGCCTCGGCCAGGCCAAGGCCGCTCTGCGGGATCTCGCCCACGCCGCGCCACTTTCGCGGCACCACCTGGAACACGCGCGACACGAGCTCGCGCGCCGGCAGGTTGCCGTCGCGCCTGACCGCGCGCGTGTACTGGTTCTCTACTTCGGCCCGGCCCTCTTCGAGCTGCTTCACGCACATGTAGACACCCTGCAGGATGTCGAGCGGCTCGAACCCGGTGACCACGACCGGCACGCGGAACTTCTCGACGATCGGCTCGTACTCCGTGTAGCCCATCACGGCGCAGACGTGTCCGGCCGCGAGGAAGCCCTGCACGCGGCATTCGGGCGACGACAGGATCGCTTCCATCGCCGGCGGCACGAGCACGTGCGACATGAGCACGGTGAAGTTCTCGACGCCGGCGCGGGCGGCCTGGAACACGGCCATCGCGTTCGCCGGAGCTGTCGTTTCGAAGCCCACCGCGAAGAACACCACCTGCTTCGAGGGGTTCGCGCGCGCGATGTCCACGGCGTCGAGCGGCGAGTAGACGATCCGGACGTCGCCGCCGCGCGCCTTCACGCTCAGCAGGTCGGTCGCGGTGCCGGGCACGCGCAGCATGTCGCCGAACGAGCAGAAGATCACATCGGGCCGCGAGGCGATCTCGATCGCCTTCTCGATGATCTCGAGCGGCGTCACGCACACGGGACACCCGGGCCCGTGCACGAGCGTGACCTCGGGCGGCAGCAGCGCGTCCACGCCGAACTTGACGATCGCGTGTGTCTGGCCGCCGCACACTTCCATGAGCGTCCACGGGCGGGTGGTGATGCGCGCCAGGGCGCGGGCGTACTGCTCCGCGGCGGCGCCGTCGCGGTACTCGTCCATGAACCTCATGACGGCACCTCCTCTTCGATCTCCGCGAGGTCGCCCATCTCCTTGAGGTAGGCGAACACCTGCCGCGCCTCCGCTTCGTCCACCATCGAAATGGCAAAGCCCACGTGCACGAGCACGTAATCACCCACGGACGCCTCGGGCACGTAGCTCAGGTTGACGCGCTTCACGATGCCGGCGAAATCCACGCGGCCGGCGCGCAGCACCGGGTCCGTGCCTTCGATGCTGATGATCCGTCCCGGAACCGCCAGACACATGATGCTGTCTCCCTCTGGATTGCGCGAGGTTACCGGACGGCGGCCACGGTGGCATGCACGGGCACGCGCGTGTCGCGCCCGGCGGCTGCGATCGCCGGCGCGGCGCCGCGATGCGCGCGCAGCCACGCCACGATCTGGCCGGCCGCGATGCCGCCGTCGTTCGGCGGCAGGCGCTGGTGCGAATAGGCGCGCACGCCCGCGGCTTCGAGCTTCGCGGCCGTGGTCTCGGTGAGATACCGGTTCTGGAAGCAGCCGCCGGTCAGGAGCAGCCGCGTCTCGCCAAGGGCCAGCGCCACCGCCACGGCCATCTCCGCCAGGCTGTTGTGCAGGCGCGCGGCCATCGTGCCCACCGGCGTCGCCGCTTCCGCGTCCGCGAGGAGGGCGTCCACGAGCGGCGCCCAGTCCACGACGAGATGCGGGGCATCCCACGAGCCGAGCTGCCAGGCGGGATCGGCGGGCGTGAGGGCGAACGGATAGGCGTCGTGCACGCGCGCGTCCACCAGGTCTTCGAGCTGCATCGCCGCCTGCCCTTCGAAGCGCATCACCTGGCGCACGCCCATGATGGCGACGGCCGCGTCGATGAGCCGGCCGATGCTCGACGTGACCGGCGCGTTGAGCCCGCGCGCGATCGCCTGCGCGAGCACGCGCCACTCGTCGTCCGCGAACGCCGCCGGCTGCAACGCGCGCCAGCGTGCGAGGGCCTCGCCGCCGCGAGCCGCGAGCAGGCCGAGCGCCGAGCGCCGGGGCTCGCGCGCGGCCACGTCACCGCCGGGCAGCCGGAACGGGCGCAGGCACGCCACGCGCTCGAAGCTCGTCTCGGTGGCGCGCAGGAACTCGCCGCCCCACACGGTGCCGTCGGTGCCGTAGCCGCTGCCGTCCCACACGGCGCCCACGACCGGCTCCGTGATCCCGTTGTCGGCCATGCAGGCGGCCAGATGGGCGTAGTGGTGCTGCACGCCGAACACGGGCACGCCCAGACGGCGCCCGTGCTGCGTGGAGAGGTAGTCGGGATGCAGGTCCACGGCCGCGGCCTCTGGCGTCACCTCGTAGAGCCGCTGCAGGCTGTCGAGCGCCGCGTGGAAGGCCTCGAGCGCGCG